>CAZMCN010000037.1:0-16515 GCA_964564845.1 uncultured Pirellulales bacterium
CAGGTTATCGGCAAAAACAAGCAAAATTATTCAATTATGTTAAGACACAAGGCAACTTTACGTTTTTTCTTAAATTACATACATTCTGCTGTTTTCAATTACTCTATCCGTTTGTTTGGAAACATCCAAACGTATGTTCAATTCGTTAGTCTTCTTGAGCGTATAAAACCATATTACCCGGAACCATAATCCGGAATGGTATCATCTTTTGTTTTTAGCAAAAACTTTCCAATAATCACTTGGCAGAGGGCAGGTGGCCGGGGTGCAGAGGGCAGGTGGCCGGGGTGCAGAGGGCAGGTGGCCGGGGTGCAGAGGCAAGAAATACCTGGTTAATGAAAATCATAAGAAAAAAATGGTTAGATAAAATAAGAAAAAGGGATAACGGGGTACGATGTACCCTGTTATCCCTCTGGGATGTTCCTTGGCCATCCCAGATTTGCCGGTGTTTTTCCTTGACTGTTTTGCCGATACAGTATATCATAGGCTTACGTTTACTGATGACGAACAGGATTGTGGTTTTAAGCGTATCTTAAGTACTGTTTTGTTGTTTGGTAGAAGATATGCGTAGGATTAGGCAAAGTCTGTAAGGCTTTGTCCGTAAGGTAGTTAGGTTACAAAAATACTTTTGCATCTGTTTAAGACCCTTGTGAGCGGCAGCACTGTTTACCGTTGCAATGCTGAAAGTGGATTTAGAGTGAAATCGGAATCTTTTTGGAAAAGCGCTTGCTTACCGGCGAGGGAGTAAGTGGTATTGACTATAAAATTGGTTAATTTCGCAATACAAAGGAACTCATCAGGCCCGGAATTGCTGCCTTTAATGCTGATTTCGGGCGGACGAAGTTGATTTTTACGCTTTAACGAAAAGAATTTCAAAGTTCATTCTCTTTTTGTATCTTTCCTGCCGAAAAATCCCACAATCTCCCTACTTTGAATGATTGTTTATCAGAACTGTTGTAACTGCAAATGAAAGGTATAGGGATTATGAATACCATAATAATGCAAATAGGACTGCCTGAGGCTATCGCTTCATTTATCTGTTTTCTCCTGGGAGTCGGTCTTACTGCTGTTGTGTTCCAGATTGTTTCCAGAGCAAAGGCAAAAACTTTTCAGCAGGACATCCAGCGACAGATTAACGGTGCAAAAAAGGAAGCTGAAAACATAATTAAATCCGCACAAATCGATGTCGCAGCAGAGACCATCAAGAAAAGAGAGGAGTTCGTTGCTGAAACAAATAAAATTCGCGCAGAGCTGCGCGAAACCGAAATAAGATTAAGCAAACGTGAGGATAACATTGACCATCAGACGGAGCTGCTGCTGCTGCAGGAAAACGAATTAAAAAAACAGAGAAAAGAAATTGAAAGAAGATTGAATAAAATTGAAGCAAAGAACAAACAGGTTTCTGCATTGATGGCTCAGCAGAAAAACCAGCTGCTTAAAATTACTGCGATGGGTATGGAAGAAGCAAAAGACCTGCTTTTAAAACGTCTCGAAGACGAGTGTGAACACGAAATGTCGACATTGATTCAACGCAAAATTGAGGAAACCGCCGAAACTGTCGGTGAAAAGAGCCGCGAAATTATAAGCACCGCTATTCAGCGTTACGCTTCTGAACACACCTGCGAAGTAACTGTCTCGACGGTTGAGATCCCAAACGACGATATGAAAGGCCGCGTTATAGGAAGAGAAGGACGAAATATTCGAGCATTTGAAAAAGCTACCGGAGTAGATGTTATTGTTGACGACACTCCCGGAATGATTATCGTAAGTGGTTTTAATCCTATAAGGCGCGAGGTCGCCCGCCTTTCGATGGAACGGCTCATCCAGGACGGAAGAATACATCCATCTCGAATCGAGGAGCTTGTCGCCCAGACTAAAAAGGAAGTCAATCATAAGGTCCTGCAGCTCGGCAAAGACGCCGCCGTTGAGGCTAACGTAAGGGGATTGAATAACAGGGTCCTCAGTCTGCTCGGAGCTTTGAGTTTTAGAACAAGTTATGGTCAGAACGTGCTTCGACATAGTATTGAAGTTGCTTTTCTCACACAGGTTATGGCCGACGAGCTTGGCCTTGATAGCTCACTCGCAAGACGAGCAGGACTCCTGCACGACATTGGCAAGGCAATTGACCACGAAATTGAAGGAGGCCATCCAGCCATTGGTGCTAATTTCCTCAAGCGTTTCAACGAATCCTCTGTTATACTCAATGCTGTCGCAGGACATCACGGCGATGTGGTTGCTGACAACCCTTACACTCCACTGGTCGGTGCTGCCGATGCCATCAGCGCCTCACGTCCCGGAGCCAGAAGGGAAACTCTCGAAAGATATATCAAACGGTTGGAGAAACTCGAAGAAATTGCAGGTAGTTTCAAAGGCGTCGAAAATGCCTATGCTATACAGGCAGGGCGGGAAATTCGCGTTATTGTCAGTGCCGAAAAAGTGGACGATGAGGCGGCAGTGAAAATTGCACGCGATATCGCAAACAAGGTTGAAAATGAGATGACTTATCCCGGAGAAATCCAGGTTACACTGCTGCGGGAAGTTCGCTGCATTGAGTACGCAAAATAAAATCGTATGTCGTATGTGGCATGTCGTATGTCGTGTTTCGTAAAAGAGTACGCACGACAAAAGTACGGTATGACCGTAAAAAAACATGGAAGGAGAAAGTAAGATATGGGCAAGAAAATAAAAACATACAGAGACCTGAATATTTGGAATACAGGAATCGAATTAGTCAAAGACATATATAAATTGACAGCAAGATTTCCAAAGCAGGAGATGTATGGTATTGTGAGTCAGATGAGAAGGTCAGCAATTTCGATACCTTCAAATGTCGCAGAAGCTTTTAAGAGATATCACAATAAGGAATATAGACAATTTTTGTATGTAACATTAGGAAGTTGCGCAGAATTGGAAACACAGGTAACAATGGCGAAAGGGTTGAAGTATATACAGGAAGACAAAGAAGCTACGTTACTTGAAAAGTTAGACCATATTGGTCGAATGATCACGAGTTTGCTGAAAAAACTTTAACAATACACGACATACAATATACGACATACGAAATACGAATTATGAAGTTAAACATACTTTGTATTGGTGACGTGGTGGGTCGGCCGGGCAGACGAATCCTGGCCGAAAAACTAAAGCCGCTCGTAAAGCAGCTCAATGGAGATTGCGTGATAGTCAACGCTGAAAACGCCGCCGGAGGCTCAGGACTGACTCCACAAATCTATAACAAATTACTCAGATACGGCGCAAACCTTATTACCTTAGGAGACCACGCTTACCGCAAAAGAGATATTATTGAGACCCTCGAAACAGCCGACAATATCGTCCGGCCCGAGAATTTCTCACAACACGCTGCCGGAAGGGGATTTGCTTTTTACAAAACCACAAAAGGACCAACCGTCGCAATCGTTTCTTTAATAGGCCGAATCTTTATGAAGCCGGCCGAATGCCCTTATAACGCTGTCGATAAAATCCTGCCTAAACTTAACCAGCAGGCCGATATAATAATCGTTGATTTTCACGCTGAAGCCACCAGCGAAAAGGTCGCTATGGGCTATCACCTTAACGGAAGGGTAAGCTGCGTATTCGGAACTCATACTCACGTTGTAACTGCCGACGAGAGAATCCTGTCCAAAGGCACAGCTTACATTACTGATATTGGTATGACCGGCGCACACGATTCGATTCTTGGCAGAAATCCCGAAAACGTCTTGAAGTCCTTCAGGACACGAATGCCGATTCCGTTTGAGGTTGCAACCGATGATGTGAAGGTGAATGCGATTTTGGTTACCGTTGACGCCGGCACTAAAGAGGCTGAGCGCATCGAACGCATCACCGTCACCGCTGACCTGGAAGATAAAAAAACTTACGACAGCGATAACGGAAAACCGGAATACTTCAACAACAACTTATAAAAAATCCCAAACCACATCACATATTTTAGCCCTTCTGCTCTGAATCCATCAGAGGAATTCTCGAACACCTTTTAATTCCCCTGACACCTTGTAATTCCCCCAGCATCTGCTTTTTATTGAAAGTGGTGTAGATATAGATCAATTAATAGAATGGCAGTTTTTCTTCAGAAGCAAAAGTTTTTTGATTTATAAGGTCTTGCCACATCAGGGGTTAGGCAATCTGCACATTTTTTTCGTCTTCGTGCACATTCTTTTTTTTGACGTGCAATAATCTTTCGATTATCTCACCTCTTGAAGATAGAGATGATATTTACTGTTAAAAAAGAGATTAAAGACGGAAGAAAAAAGCTGGAAAGAAATGAACGGTTGGGAAAAAGCTTGGGAAGTGACCAAAATAACAGTCGGTGGCGCTTTAGCCATTGTCGGGTTGTTGCTTGCTCTTGCTTCTGCCGGGGGAAGAGGTTCTGCCGACGGACAAGGCAGAAGCATTTGGACTGTTGGTGGCGGCGGTAAAAAGCCCCGTTCATGGAGTTCGGGCCGGCACAGATAGCTGGTGGTAGAGTGTGTGCCATCTTGCCGGATACGAGGACAAGCGGAATCTCGTCCAAGGCGAACTGTTTGGAAACCCAAGTTTTATAAACCAGCCGGAGGTCCGAAGGGGTGAAGTACTAAAAACCAGCTGCTTAAAGGAGGCCCTAAGAATGGCTAAAGAAAGAAAACAAAAAGATAGTGTGAGTCCTGACGATTACATATCATCTACATGGGATTTCGAAAGCGAGAAACAACGAAAAGAAATGCTCGAACCAATCACGAAAGACAACTGTGGTGACAAACTGAGTCTCGTTCGAAAAGTATCAGGTCTGTCAAGACGAGAGCTTGCAAAAAATATAGGAGTCAAAGAGTCAACAATCGGGCGTTTGGAAAACAGGAAGACATTACCAAGCCAAGACTTTCTAAATAGACTCCAAGGCTTACAAGTACTCGGTTACGCCACGTTCAAAAGGTTATCTGAAGCCGATAGAGAAAAAATATCAGAGTTCATCGGGTCAGGAGCGGGAGTTGCTGGTGGTGTAGCTGCGTCTGTCGCTATGATATCTACGGCTGGCTCAGTAGGCGGGCTATCGGCAGCAGGTATTACATCAGGCTTGGCTGCGATTGGAGGATCAATGTTGGGGGGTATCGTGGCGGCTGCTCTTATTCCTGTAGCAGCAGGTGCCTTGGGGTATGGCGCAATAAAAGGTATAAAGAAGATTTGCGAATTTAACAAACTTTCCTGCAAGGAATTTGACAATCGTTGGGAAATCAGAAGAGAGAATGTGTCTGTTCATAAGGAAAAGGAAGATAAGGAGGATTAAATTATGAAATGTATAGCCCCACTTCCTGGAGAAAGGATAATTATTTACTCAGATGTCTCAAGACGATTATAAAGGACACAAACAATAAGAGTAAGGTTAGATCCTTAGCCAAGGCATTGTGTTCGCAAGTCTTGGGGCTCGGCCTGGTTAGATAGGAGGTATATCTATGTTAAGTACAATCTTAAAATTTGCTATTGGGACTATTGCTGGAGCGATTTTTATCAAAGAAATTAAAAAAGCTAATATTTTTTATGATAAAGTTCGTAATGAAATATTGAACCAATGGGACAAAATTCATTTGACCGAACAAATAGAAAACATTAATTGAACAGCTCTCTGTATTCTCTAGAAATAATCCGGCTGACCAGATCTTTCGCAGGATAATTAAAGATGTCCGCTTGTGCTCTGGGTGGTACTTTTTCTTGGCTTTCCTTTCGGGTCTAATGTTGATTGCAGATTCATTTTTGCTGCGGTCCGAATTGTCCAGCCGATACCGCCCAGCAAAGCGCCTCGTTTTATACTGTTTTTATGCGAGTATGTCAAATAAAAAATACTGGTTACCTTTCGGCCTTTCGGACACCTTTTCATACCCCAATGGCTAAAAACTACGAACAACGAACCACGAACAATGAACTATAAACAATGAACTCATTGCAGGAATGGGTTATATGCCTTTTCCCGCCCGATAGTTGTTATTGGGCCGTGGCCGGGATAAACTGCGGTCTGCTCAGGCAGGGGCAGCAGCCTTTCCTTTATGCTCGTTATTAACTGCTCCATATTGCCGCCCGGAAAGTCTGTTCGGCCAATCGAGTCGGCAAACAGCGCATCACCGACAAAAACAATTTGCTCTTCTTTCGAGTAAAGACTAATCCCTCCCTGCGTATGGCCGGGGGTGTGGAGAACCTCAAGTCTTATGCCGGCTTCCTCGACCATATCGCCTTCTTCGATAAGCACGTCGGCCGGCTCGGTGCTGAACTGTATCCCGGCCAGCCCAGAGAGATTCTGTTCACTATCGGTTAACATTTCGGCGTCAAGTTTGTGGATATAAACCTTTGTGTCGGGGTATTCTGCTCGCAATATACCTAAGCCTGCAATGTGGTCGGCGTGACCATGAGTGAGAATAACAGTAGCCCGTTTGAGTTTATGCTCATTGAGAAAATCAACGACTGGGCCTGCCTCAAGGCCCGTGTCAATTATAAGACAGTTTTTGGCTGTAATGCTTTCACGCAGAACATAGCAGTTGGTTTGGTACATACCAACAACCAGTCGCTCTATTTCCATACAACATCTTCCTTAAAAAGCAAAAAACATAGCACAAACACCCCTGCTCGTCAACAAACTTTAAACTTGACTGTGGGACAGGCGTTTGTTAGGGTTCTCCAATTATATTGCGGCCTCAGACTGTTAGTTTGGTCTTCAGAGCGAAGAGACAATCGGCTGAAGATATAAAGCAGCCAGGTTTTTGATGGCTTTGTTGAAAACTCGAACTTTGATTTATAGTAAACCATTCATTTGGCCGATTTAAGGTAAATGGTGTAAGCTGACATTGGGCCGGTATGATGAGCTAGTGTCATAAAAGGGCTGCCAAAGCATCTTTTTGAATTTGGTGACCCTGGTAGTCCCTGACATTTTAGGATTGAAAGTATGACCGAATTTCTACGCCAAAAAAAAGCATACGAACTCTTTGACAGGTTCCACGGAAATCCAATATTAACACCGGGAAATTGGCCTTATCCTGCAAATGCCGTTATGAACCCCGCAGCGATTAAATTAAACAACGAAACCCTGCTGCTGGTGCGGGTAGAAGATATGTGCGGTTTTTCACACTTAACTGTCGCTCGAAGCGAGGATGGTTTCACAGATTGGCAGATAGACAATCAGCCGACTTTGGAGGCTGACCGCAGTTCTCAAGAGGAAAAATGGGGCCTCGAAGACCCTCGAATTGTCTGGCTCGAAGAGCAAAAGCAGTTTGCCATTACATATACCTCATTTAGTGAAGGCGGACCAATAGTGTCACTGGCTATTACAAAGAATTTCAGAACCTTTGCCAGGCTCGGAGGTCTGCTGCCGCCGGAGGATAAGGATTCCTGCCTGATGCCTCGAAGATTTAAAGGACGCTTTGCACTTATTCACCGCCCGATTGTGCGAGGCGAGGCACATATGTGGTTAAGTTTCTCCCCGGATTTGAAGCATTGGGGCGACCATAGGCCATTAATTAGAACAAGGAATGGTTATTGGGACAGCCACAGAGTAGGACTGGCTTGTCAACCGATAGAAACCCCACTAGGCTGGTTGTTATTCTATCATGGGGTTCGAATAACCACTGCAGGGGCAATATATCGTCTCGGACTGGCACTTTTGGATTTGCAAGAGCCCTGGAGAGTCTTGAGGCGAAGCGATGAATGGGTTTTAGGTCCGAGGGAAAGTTACGAACGAATCGGTGATGTCGGAGGCGTCATATTCCCTACCGGTGCTACTGTTACAAAACAAACCAATCAGCTTAATCTCTATTACGGTGCCGCAGACTGTGCAGTTGCCGTTGCTACAGCTAAATTAAGCGAGTGTCTCGATTATATTATGTCTTCTCCCGAAGTAGATTAATATTTCCTCTTTAAATTGGAAAACATTTTAACCATCAGCGACTGTACCACCGCCCGGCATCAAGATAGGTCCGCAAAATTTCAGACACCATTTTACTGACGGTGTGGTCTTCTCTCACATATTCTTGGCCGCCTCTGGCTAATTGCTGAGCCAATTCCGGTCTGTCGAACAATTGCTGCAGGGCGTTGTATATACTAAGCTCGTCCTTCGCATCAAACACAATTGCTGTTTTCCCTTCGATAATCAGCTCGTCAACTCCGCCCTTACAGCCGGCCACCGCCACCCCGGCGCTCATCGCCTCCAACAATAGCGGGTCAAACGCATTACTCACTGCCGGCTGTACATAAATATCGCCGGCTTCAAGAATCCTGCGCCAACTCTCCGGTCCCGGAACAATAATAACAATCTCCAAAAGACAAAGCGCACTTAACAGTTTCCGCACCTGGTTTTCTGCCCGCCCGCCGCCTGTTATCACTAACATAAATTCATAACCGTCAATTGCCAGATGCCTGACTGCACCGAACAAATTCTCAAAATCATCCACGTTATCAAGCCGATATGCTGTCACCACACTTCCCGGCCGGCCCCTCTCAAGGAAACACCTCACCTTCTCTGACGCAAAAGTACCAACGTTTATCTGCTCAATTTGCCCGGCTAACCTCGGATAAACATTTGAAATATTGGTGGCTATGCTTTTAGCCGGTACTATAATTTTGGCACAGTGCCTCGGCGATACGGCAAGCTGTCCAAACGCCTTCTGCAGAGAATTAACTGTCAACACGTAAGGCAAATCCAACCGCCTTGCCAACTGCCTTGTAAGTTTTGCTTTGCTTTCACACAGGCAGTGAAGAACGGTAGGCCCGAATTTCTCAAGCCGCTCAACAAGTATCTTTTTATTCTGCCGACCCATTAAAGGAAGCTCAAGGAACGGATGATTAATAATCTCTACCAGAGGCAAAACAACTGATTCCAGGTTGTTGCCCGGCTGACAAACCAGAGCCGACTGAATCGACTCATCCGCAAGACCGGCTAATAAATGATGCAGGGTTATCGAATAGTCCGACATTATACGTTCCGACACAATCAATGCCGGACGAATCGATTTTCTCTCTTTTGTTTTTGCCGCTGAATCTTTTTGCCGCTTGCCCATAATTTGTCTAAGAGTTTTTACTTGTCCTTCTTATGCCCGCACTCAAGCCGGCCCAGGCTCTTTGGCATTGCGTTTCATCTCTGCAACAAAATTTCTCCTTGAGCTGCTGGCATATTTAGGATTGTTTTTTATCCACTCTTCCGTTGGCCGACCAAAACGGTCGTTGAAATGTTCTCCTAAGGCGTTGCCGGCATCGTTAACGGATGGCAAAAGTAAACCATAGAGAAGCTCGCCGACCCTTATCTTTGACCCTTCCTTCAACTTTGCCGTTGAATCTTTCGTATCGGCCGCTAATTCGGAAGCGGTAACAATTTCAGTAAGGACGTCGGCGTCTTTCCCAGCCGCCTCCAATACCACATAAGCACACATAATCTTCGTTGTGCTCGCTGCTTTTCTGTCCTTGTTTCCTTCGTAATGCCAGAGGCTCTTTCCCGTTTTGCCGTCGGCAATCGCCCAGGATTTGGCACTTACAAAAGGAAGACCGGACAGAGGGTCTCTCGGCTCTCTGCCTGCTGGTAATGTAGATGCAGCCGGCCTTGAACAGCCTGGTACAGCTAAAAAAAACAGCAAAACCACTAAATCAAATGAGGCTCGCTTTGCCTTTTTCATCTCGCCGTCCTTTCAGATTTGTTTATGAATGACAAAGGGTTGTGTTAAGAATAACAGCAATTTCTACGGCGGTCAAAATCAAAAAAATCCCAAAAAAGCGAAAAAATAACAACGCAATCGTTAAAATTTGAGAACATAAATGCCTTATTGAGCGTAAAAGAACGTGGTTTTTGGGCCAAAATCGGCTTTTATCCATAAAAACCATAAAAAAAATTAAGTTTTTATGATTTAATGCTTGATTCTTCGCAAGGAAAATGTATTTGGAGTGTAGATTTGGAGGAGAAAAAAGTTGGAATTTTCCTTAAAGGAATTTGCACCTTTTTTTCGATGAAATAGTATAGGGAATTTAAAAAACTGATAGCGGTGTTATTTTAGGGGTTTTTGTTCTATTAGCTTTTCATCACCCTCCTCCGAAGCCAGATTCTGTCGTTATTAGAATCTGGCTTTTTTTTCATATACCCGTTCAAAATAGGCAGCCAAAGAAATGCCACAAATGTTAATTTGGGAAACAGAAGCCCCGTGGATTACCGAGAGGGAGACTTGTTATCTTGGAAAAACCAGGGCGAAGGGATTCGGTAACGAAAAAACCTTGGTGTATTCAGGGATAAAATATTTTCCGATTTCCTTTCATCTGCCACCAACAACACCAGCTACGGGTAGCTTAGCAATCCGTAATCCTTCAGTGCTTGTCTTAGAACGGCTTTTTTGCCTTCATCCATCGGCACCATAGGCAGCCGCAATTCTTCCGATGCCATATTCAGCATCGCCATTGCCGCCTTGATGGGGATCGGATTCGTAGCTAAGCTCAGCAGCCCTTTGCTCAATGCGAAAAGTTTGTTGTGCCATTGACGGGCTGAGACTAAATCACCTTCGAGAATTAAATCGGTCATTGCCTTGACGTCCGCCGGCACTATGTTGGCGACTACGCTGATGACACCTTTTCCGCCCACAGAAGCAATCGGCAGTGTAAGGGAGTCATCGCCCGATACTATGGTAATATCGCAGCGCATGGCTACTTCACTGACATGGTCGAGCTTGCCGGTGGCGTCCTTGAGCGCAACGATATTCTCGACATCTTCCGCCAGCCGAACGATGGTGTCCGGCGTCATTCCAGCTCCGCATCGGCCGGGTATATCGTACAATACTACCGGCAGGTCGATAGTTTCAGCTATCGTCCTGAAATGCTGATAGAAGCCTTCCTGTGTCGGCTTGTTGTAATATGGGTCAACCTGCAGGGTAGCATCTGCGCCCACTTTTTTTGCAAATTCAGTAAGTTCGAGTGCTTCTTTAGTTGAGTTTGACCCGGACCCGGCAATTACGGGTACCTCTCCGGCCACGGTTTTGACGACTCGTTCGACAACCTGTTTGTGCTCTTTGTGGCTTAAAGTCGGGCATTCGCCGGTTGTACCAACCGGTACTATTCCGTCTATACCGTTTTCCAGTTGGAAAACAATAAGCTCATCAAGCGTCTCGAAATCCAGTTCCCCATTTTGAAAAGGCGTTGCTAACGCCACCATTGCTCCTGTAAACATTTTATCCTCCCGGTTCATTAAGTTGAGAAATACGTATTACAGCCGCTTTTGACAACTGCCTGCGGGTGCATTTCAAATCAGTTTTGGGAGAGTATCTTCAAGTATGCTTTCACTGCATTATGTAGGCCCATATCAAGAGCGTCTGCTATGAGGGCATGTCCGATTGAGACCTCAAGTATGCCCGGGACACCGATGCAGAATCTCCCGAGATTTAGAAGGTTCAAATCGTGCCCGGCGTTCAGTCCCAGCCCTATATTTATTGCCGCCCACGCCGCCTCGGCATATTGCTCCAAAGTTGCTTCAAGCTCTTTTTGGCTTTCAAATGCCCTTGCATAGGGTTCGGTGTAAAGCTCAACCCTCTCAGCTCCAACTTCTTTGGCCAGCTCAATACCACCAATGTCCGGGTCCATAAAGAGACTTACACGAATATCCTGCGATTTCAACTTTTCTACCACCGGCAAGAGTCTTTTTTTGTTCTTTTGCATGTCCCATCCATGGTCGGAGGTATTGGCGTCAGGTGAGTCGGGCACCAGAGTGGCCTGGGTCGGCTTGACATCGCTGACAATCTCCATATATTTGCCGGTAAATGGATTGCCCTCTATGTTGAATTCGACCGTCAGCATCTTGGCAAGTTCATACACATCCGAATACCTTATATGCCGCTCGTCCGGCCGGGGGTGAACCGTTATACCGTATGCGCCGGCTTCAATAATAGTCTCTGCCGATTTTATGACGCTCGGTATCCCAATATCACGTTGATTTCGCAGCAGTGCAATTTTATTCAGATTAACACTAAGCTCAGTCATTTTACCGCAGTCCTGCTCCATTAAGGTTCAAATGTTAATTTCGGCCTGAAATTATACAACACACTCAGTTGCTATCAAGTAAATTAAAATTAAAATTGTTTCAGCTCACCCGTGTGCTCATAATCATCGCAAAGTTCCTCAGGATGAGTATAGCTATCAAAATGCCGATGAGAAAATAAATTATTCTCGGCAGCCACTTATAAAACTCGGTCAGCATCTGCTCTGCGGAATCGGCATACATATCAGCTATGCGTTTGGTGGCATCGTCCAGCTTGCCGGTTTCTTCGCCCACGTGCCATAAGTCCAGCAAATCCAGCGGCAGCTTGCCCGAAAAACCGGCTGAAACCGCTTCCCCCTTCTTCACACTCCAAGCCCCTCCTTTGAACAAATCCGTTATCACTGTATTGCCCGTCATCAATGATGCCGTTTGCGCACATTGGTCAACCGGCACCGCCGCTTTACATAGCATATGGAACGTCCGGCAGTATCGGCTAATCCCAAGTTTCCGAATCGCCTGACCTAACAGAGGTATTCTTAATGTAACATTATCAAGCAGTCTGCGAAATGTCCCGGCTTTCGGAGTAAGATGCAGGATACCAAAAATTACCACCACAGGAACATACAGCAGCGATAGGATTCTTAATACCTGCAGGATGTACTCGAATATGGTGATTCGGCTCAAAATCAAGTTTGGAAGCGGAGCAATAATCGCTGCTAAGTGGATAAGTATAACAGGTAAAAACATCCCTGAGATAAAAATGTATTTCAATCGCCTGACAAAGTCATACCACTGAGACAACAGCTTAAAACATTCACCCTCACTGCCCGAAACCTCCGCCGCTTTTATCACCAGAACGTCCAGCTCCTCAAAGACTTTCGGATGTTTCGACATCGCTTCCGCTATTTGCTTACCGGATGAAACGTCTTTGGCAACGGCCCGAAAAGCCTTTTGCAATTTCCCCTCCAAACCCGCTGTAACGGTATTCAGCGACCGCACTACCGGCACGCCGGCCTCGAGCATAACAGAAAGGTTGTGATATACTAATCCGAGCTTTTTCGCCATTCCTGCCTTTCCCTGTATTTCCTGATAAACAAGCTTTTCCAGCCAAGCCGTACTCTCACGAAACAACGCAATTGTATTGCTCCAGCTTTTCGCATCAAGTAAATTAAGCAGACCGAATCTATTATGTTGCCAAATTTAGTACAGATGTTTACTATATTTGCTTATGGAGTTGAAAGGTACCACTGCAGTTATTACCGGCTCGAGCGGCCAAATAGGAGCTGCCATTGCATTGGCTTTGGCACAGACCGGCTGCAATTGCATCTGTCAATACAACCGCAGCGAAAAGGCTGCAAAAGAACTCGTAGAACATATCGAAAAGCTGGGCACAAAGGCATTGGCGATTCAGGCCAACCTTACCCGGCGGGGGGAAATAGAACATTTGTTTGAAAAAGCGGCAAAACTCGGCACCCCTCAGGTTCTGGTTAATGCGGCTGCTGTTTTTTCCAGACGGCCGTTGCCTGAAGTTACTTTTGAAGAGGCCCAGAGTGTTTTGAAATTGAATGTATCGGTGCCGATTTTGGCCGGCCGATTCTTCGCCGAGAAAATTAAAGCTGCATTCGCAACAGCAAACTCTGTCGTCGGAAAGATAATCAATATTGCCGACATTGGCGGAATCAAGCCCTGGCCTGAGTACGTTCTTTACTGCTCATCGAAGGCCGCACTCATCGGTGCCACAAAAGCCCTCGCAAAAGAATTAGCCCCTGCCGTTTGCGTTAACGCCGTCGCACCGGGAATAGTAAGCTTCCCAGGCGATTTTGATGAAGTTCAAAAGAAAAAGCAGCTTTCTCTTATACCGGCCGCAAGAATCGGCAGGCCCGCAGAAATCGCCGATGCCGTAATATTCCTGCTCAAAAATGATTACATAACAGGACAAAACTTAAACGTCGATGGTGGACGATGTATTTAACAGACATTAGTATCTGGAGAAAAATATGAAATTGAATTGGGCCAATCGCATTACAATTATTCGGATATTACTGATAGTGCCCTTTGTCAGTTGTATGCTCAAAATAAATGACACTGTACTTAGCGAACCAATGCAGAATGCGATGCGCTATATTTCAATTCTTATTTTTCTGGTTATGGCGGGAAGCGACGTACTTGACGGGTATTTAGCACGCGTAAAAGGGCAGGTTACAAAGATCGGCTCCTTTTTAGACCCAACCGCCGACAAATTACTTATAATCTGTGCCTGTCTGCTGCTGGCCTCCAACCGCGCCAGCATACCAAACTTCAAACTGCCGTCAACTGTTGTCGTCTTGATAATCGGAAAAGACCTCTTTCTGCTGATTGGCTTTCTTCTCGTTTATTTTATCACTTCAAAGGTGCGTATTGCTCCTGTACCGATAGGCAAAATTGCCACTGTCTTGCAGTCGTCTATGGTGGCGACGATTCTCATTGCTCCTGAAGTTTCAAAATTTGTGCCAGGATGGATTTGGTTTTTACGTGTGCTTTGGTGGTCGGCGGCCGGTACCGCTATCCTGGCAACACTTATTTACATCCGAGCAGGAAGTCGTTATATTGAAGAATACGAACAGGCAAATGCCTAAATCCGGGCACCAGAGGCAAAATACGAAATATGGCAGTAGAATTTAGTGAAATACCACAGGTGCTAGAAGACCTTCGCCAGGGCAAATTGATTGTCCTTGTCGATGATGAAGACCGTGAAAACGAGGGCGACCTTGTTTGTGCCGCTGAAAAGGTAACGCCACAGATTATCAACTTTATGGCAAAATTTGGTCGAGGCCTTATTTGTCTGCCTTTGACAGCCGAAAAATGCGATTCGCTCGCTCTTTATCCGCAGACCGTTGAAAACACCGCCCGCTTTGGAACCGCCTTTACAGTCAGTATCGATGCCGCCGAAGGAATAACTACCGGCATAAGTGCCGCTGACAGGGCAAAGACCGTTCAGACAGCGATTGCCGACGGCGCAAAACCCACAGACCTTGTTCGGCCAGGGCATATTTTCCCTCTCCGCGCCAGAGAGGGCGCAGTCCTGGTGCGCGCCGGACAAACCGAAGGCGCAGTAGATTTAATGAGATTGGCCGGCCTCAAACCCGCCGGTGTTATATGTGAAGTTATGAACGAAGACGGCTCAATGGCACGGGTCCCCCAGTTGCTTAAGTTCTGCCAAAAGCACAAAATAAAAATCGCTTCGATAGCAAAGCTCATTGAATACCGACTCCAGCGGGAAAGCCAAATCAAACGCCTCGATTGTGTCAATTTACCTACCGACTATGGCGAATTCAAAATGATCGGCTATGAAAGCATAAGTTCACCTGAACCGCATCTGGCTATCTGCAAGGGCGGCATCGGTGAGCTTGATGAGAAAGGCAAAGTTATTGAACAAACCGAACCCGTCCTCGTCAGGGTACATTCCGAGTGTATGACGGGTGATTTGTTTCATTCACAGAGGTGTGAATGCGGGTATCAATTGATTGCTGCGATGAAGATGATAGAAGAATGCGGCAAAGGTGCATTGATTTATTTAAGGCAGGAGGGAAGAGGTATCGGACTGACAAATAAACTGCGCGCTTACAAACTGCAGGAGCAGGGACTCGATACCGTTGAGGCAAACCTCAAACTTGGATTTATGGCTGACAAAAGAGATTATGGAATCGGCGCTCAAATCTGTCGTGATTTGGGCCTCAAAAAAATACGCATACTGACTAATAATCCAAAAAAAATAAGCCGCCTTGAGGTTTATGGTATAAAGGTTGTTGAGCAACTGCCCCTGAGGGCACAGCCGGGCAAACATAATATCGACTACCTCAGAACGAAAAAACGCCGTCTCGGCCATATGCTCGATGACGACTTGTAATTAAAATAAAAAGTGAAAAGTCCTAATGAATTCAATCACTCTATCATTGCGAATATTGTTCCTTGCAGCAGTTTTGGCCGCTGCTGGTTGTGACTCCCAGCAGACAGCCGACAAATTGCCGATTAATAAAAATGGAAAGCTTGCTCTCTCTCTATACAGCCCATACCTGCCCGTGAAAATCGATATTATGCCGTTAACCGAATTTGTTTGCATCGAAAATGCTCCAGATGCATCACAGATAAAGCTTTATGTAAGTTTGCTGGACTCATTCGGCAGTCAAATCAAAACGCCCGCCGTCTTTCGCTTCGAGTTGTATGGATATGAAAAGCTCCGCGCCGAGCCTAAGGGCAAAAGAATTGTTATCTGGCCCGATATCGATTTAACTGAACCGGGTATAAATAACGAGTATTGGCGCGATTTCCTCAGGGCTTACCAGTTCAATCTGGATTTCGAGCCGCTGAGAAACCAAAACTACATACTCCAGGCAACCTGCCTGTGCCCCAATGGAAAAAGACTTTCCGCCGATTTCACTCTTAACCCGCATTTCCCATATTAAAGGAGCGCATTTGATATTGATTTGATAGTATAGAGCTTATGAATGCTATTCAAGCTAATTTTGACTGTTCCGATTTGGAGAACCCAATGGGCCAAAGGCATT
>CAZMCN010000038.1:0-16398 GCA_964564845.1 uncultured Pirellulales bacterium
GATTTGCTGTATTTCTCAACGCACTTTTGCAGCCTTTCTTCGGCACTGAGCAGGTGGTGGCATTTTCTTCTTTGGGCCGAAAAGGTTAAAAAACATATTATTTAATATTTGCTTGTAATTGTTAAAACAATAGTTAATATTATTAAAGTGTCGTTGTGTTTTTGAGAATTATAAAGCAGGAAGCTAATGTTTATGAAAATACTGCCTACAGCGTGTCCGGCGTGTCACAATCAGTTAAAGGTAAAAAGCCTTATCTGCGAGCAGTGTAATACTGAAATTCAAGGGCAATATGAATTGCCCCCACTGGCCAGCTTATGCCCAGATGATCAAGCCTTCATACTCGATTTTATGAAAGCAAGCGGATCATTAAAAGAGATGGCAAAATTGCTTGGGCTAAGTTATCCAACGGTTCGCAACCGTTTAGACGAAATAATAGAACATGTTAAGCTTGCAGAAAAACCTGATAAAAATAACAGAAAGGAAAACCTATGATTGAAAATTCAGCTAACCCCAGTACATCCTTAAGGCAATATCTTTTTAATCCTTTCAGAACGATTGCCGGTTTTAAGGCGCTTCTTTTGGGCATGGGATTTATTACAACAACTTCGATTATTGCTTCGGTTGGCGGCGTCCACTTTGACGGCGTTCTTGATGTTCATATACACAAGCCCGGGCCTATGGGGCTATTTCTCATAGAAAACCTGATTAACTGGCTGTGCATGGTTTTGTTCTTATTTTTTTCAGCTCTTATTGTCTCACGGTCACAGTGGCGATTTATAGATATTCTTGGAACCCAGGCATTGTCCCGTTGGCCAACATTAATAACCGCATTAGTAATGCTGCCCGATGCAAACCGCAGATTCGGTGAGTATCTTATGTCAAAGCTGAGCCAAAGCGGCACAACCACAACGGTTAATTCTACAGATGCGGTTATCTTCTTTATTGCTGCGATAATTGCTGTTTTGATGATAATCTGGATGGTAGCATTGATGTATAAGGCTTATGCTGTTTCCTGCAATGTTAAAGGTGCAAAAGCAATTGTAACATTCATAATAAGCTTGATTATGGCTGAGGTAGTTTCCAAAGTACTTATCTTAACGCTGCTTAGCGGTGCGCTTGGGACGAAATGTGTCATGGGTAATTTGATGTCTAAATCCACCCAAGTTGCTGCTGTTGTTGGTCAATTCGAAAACGACCCTGAACTTATTGGGGCGTGGCAAAGCGTAGACTTCGTTAACGATGTAAATGATTTCAAAGCAGGTATAAAAAAATGGCAAAGCGATCTTTTTCTAAAAGAACTTACATTTAAAGAAAACGGTGTAACTTCGAAGTCATGCGTATGGACCAAAGATTGGATATACACAGGTGATGGGAAAGCAAAAGCTCAGTATTATATAAAATCCATTGATAGCGAAATGTATCTTTTCTTACCTTGGTTAAGTGGCGATGTTATTATCCGCGGGATGAAGCCCTCTTACTATGTTTTAAAGAAGATTACCGAATAAAAAATGGAACATATAGTAATGGATTTCAATATTTGCCCTGAAGACAACAGCGGAAAAGCTAAAGCCCCGGATGTTAAGGTTTTCTCTGCTTCTTGGGATAAAGGAATGTGGATATTAAACTCGATTCTTGTATTACTTTTGGGCGGGATAACAATAACACTTCTTATCGCGGGCATTTCCCGGATACTTTATCGACGTAGCCAACTCCTGGGGTATTCACTTTAGTTGTAATTCTGTGGTTCGGGAACGATTTGATGCTTTAGGTGGCGGTAACTGGGAGAGTTTTTAATGTGGATGTTTTTCTGGAGGCGACCTGCTCGACGAAGGCCTCAAGGCGCGTGGTGAGTGTCGAATCTTCCTGGCCGTCAAAGCTTAAATTCAAAATCGGCATATTATCGCAATCGGCACTTACACGCCTTGTCTGGCTGCTGACAATCGTTGACGGCATACAGGTAAACGGCATAACGTTCACGACTCCGCCGAAGCCGTGGTGATGATATTCGAGCGTTTTGCCGACACTTAAAATTGCTTCGCCCTCGAAAGAGTGGTGCAGGTATGGCCTTGCCAGTTCGATAACGTGCTCTACGGGTTCTTCGGCTAATGGGCCAAATCTTTTTTCAAGAGGTTCTGCAAGGGTTTTTTCGATTCTGTGCTGAAAATAGTTCTGAATAATATTCGTAAGGTAGTTTCGCAGCTGTCGGCGGCGTTTGGCCATTCGGCTTCGAGTGAAGTTCGTGTAATAGACCCACTCTGCCAAAGAAGCCAAATCGCAGGCGGCGCCAAGCTCTTCCAGCCGGGCGATTATATTGCTATTGGCAAATTGATGGCTTCGGACGTAAATTTCGCCGACAATTCCGATTCTCGGCTTTTGGATGGTGGTATCAAGTTTGACTTCGGCAAAGTCGTCGGCGATATTGTCCATAAGGCGGCGCAGTTGAGGGATACTCCGGCGATTTTCGACGGCGCTAACCCAGCGGTTAAGAGAGGCCTGGTAAAGTCGCTGGGCGTGGGCGGCATCGGCGGCATAGGGGCGCAGTCGCAGGATTAACTTGCCGAGCAAATCCACTCCAACGGTTGCCGCCCAAGCATTTTTCATAAAAGAGGCGGCGGCAGAGCCATTAACACTCTGGGTAAACTGTCGATAAAAATTGGTGTCCTGATTTGGTGCGATTACGGGGACATTTGGCAGGCCGGCATACTTTAGAATCAGCGAGTGCATACAATTATACATTCCGAACCTGCAGGGGCCGGAACTTCCGGGCATAAAGAAGGCTGATTTCTCGGGGTCAAAATCTTTTGCCCTGGTAACTTTGAGCATCTCACCGGTGGTGACGGCAAACGGCAAACACTCTTTTCCGGTGGTGAAGGCCCTGCCTGCCAGAAGGGCCTTTTCGTCTGCAATCGGCATAACGCTGGCGTTTTGGCCATAAGCCCTAAAGCATGCAGCGACGCCGTACGAGCAATCACTCATATACGGAATGTAAACGGTGCTTCCATCTTTCGTCAAATTAGAAGGCGGTGTTCTGCCTGGTTTGCCGCTGAGAGTTTGGGCTACGGCAACTTTCATTGCGGCGGCTTGTTTCCTGTCATCGCCGTGGTAATTCTTCAAGCTCTCCAGAAATGCTTCGAGGCGGGTAATAACGCCGGCATCGGCGGAGTGCTCGTCGAGCTCCAGCTGGAGGGAGGGTTTTTTGCCCATTATATCCTTGAAGAAGGTCATCAGGAACGAATCCGGGCCGCAACTGAAGTTCGACATATATATTGCATAGAGGCGGTGGTCGTTTTTTATAAGCTCAGCGGCCCGCAGTATCTTCTGGCCGTAAGTCCAGTAGATTTCTCTGTGAAAGTTTTCGTCGGTAAGCTCGGCCTGTTCGAAATCGAGCATATCCATAGGGAGCACCTGGACACCGAGTTCGGCGAGCTTTTTGGGCAGTCTAAGATTTACGCCCTCGTCGCAGCCGTTATACGGCCGGGAAACCAGGACAAAGAGCTTTTCATCAGGGCCGATGCGCTCAAAAATTTGTTTGCCTTTTTCTTTCAGGGCGTTTTGAAAATCGGCCTGTGCGGTGAGAGCTTCTTTGGCCGCCGCACGAACTGCAGAAGCAGAAAGGCCTAATTTCTTACCGAACGAAATGAAACTTTTTGTCAATAATTTATCGCCCTCGCCCAGCCGAAGCGGCTCTGTGAGGATTTTCGTTTCGCCTAATTTGCCTGCAAAGGCCGTTTTGGCCTGGTAGGGGAGCGACTGGACATAGGGACATAACTGGTTGTGCTCGTTCTGCGGGTAGCTGGCGGTCATCGAGACCACGCTCGGCAGAAAGATGTAGTCCACTTTCTTTTTGAGCAGCTCAGCGATATGGCCATAAGCGACTTTGACGGGGAAACAGGGCTGGGCGGTAACAGATTCGACGCCGCTTCGAATCATACTCTTGTTGGTCCAGCCGGAAAGAACTATCTCGAAACCAAGCAACCTGAAGAATCTCGCAAACAACGGCAAAAGGTCCCAGTACAGAAGCGCCATTGGAATTCCAATTGACGGCTTGAGGGTGGTGCGGTCGTTCTGCTGGTCAGCCAGTCCTGCATACTGGAGCAGTTTTTGTCTGCGATACTCAAAGGCGCCGAGCTCTTCAGTCTTTTTATCGCTTTTTTTTATATTGTACCTGTCACAACGTGAGCCATAGTACAAAGGTTCGGCCTTCGGCAGCTGCACCTTTTTGATTTCGCAGTTATTCGGGCAGTGCTCACAGGTGAACGACTCAACGCTGTATTCGATATGTGCAAGGTTTTCAAAACCTCTAAAGCTGCTTTCGACGGGTCTTTCCACTTCGGCGGTTTTTTTGGCGATATACTCAGCAGCAATGGCAGCTGCGCCAAGGGCGCCGGTTACCTCGTGGTGGTCGGGCACCATAATTGGTTTTCCGACGACTTGTTCGAAAGCAACCCAGACAGCCTTATTAAAGGCGGTGCCTCCCTGAAAGCAGATATTGTCGCCGATTTTGCGTCGGCCAACGACACGGTTGAGGTAATTTGCGACAATGGCGTAACTGAGACCCGCTACCAGTTCGCTGGTTTGTGCTCCCTGCTGCTGGTAGCTCAGCAGGTCAGACTCCATAAAGACGGTGCAGCGTTCTCCCAATTTTATGGGGGCTTTGCTGCTGAAGGCAAGCTGTTCAAATTCCTTGTCGATATTTATTCCCAGCCGTTGTGCCTGTTCTTCGAGAAATGAGCCGGTGCCGGCGGCACAGGCGTGGTTCATTTCAAAATCGACGACGACACCATTCTCCAGAGAAATATATTTACTGTCCTGGCCTCCGATTTCGAATATGGTATCTACCTTCGGATTGACTATTGTGGTGCCGGCGGCCTGAGCGGTGATTTCGTTTATCACTATGTCTGCGCCAATAAAATCGCCTGTAAGGTATCTGCCCGAGCCGGTGGTTGCGGCCCCCAGAATATTTACCTTCCCAACGACTTTTTGGCCGACAAGCTGAAGTCCCTGGCGTACTGCTTCGAGAGGTTTCCCTGCGGTCATCAAATATTCCTTGGCGAGCACCCGTCTATGTTCGTCCATAACCACAACATTCGTGCTCAGCGAGCCGACATCGACACCCAGGTATGCATCAATCGGCTGAATTGCTTCCGTGAGCAGATGTTCGTAAACAGGGCTTTCAGGCGGAGGCAAAGTGGGCTTTTTCAAACGCTCTCTTCGCGGGGCACTTTGCAAAGCAGAACCTTTTTGCGTAAGGTAGGCATCGATTTTGTCAAGCTGGATTTGGCTGTTGCCTTGGCCGGATGTTTTTCTTTTGGCAATCAAAACAGCCCCGATAGCGCCGGTAAAAAAGTGTTCCTCCGGTACGAGCAGCCGGCCTTGTGCCAGGTCAAAGACCTGTTCGAGCGCCCTGGCGACGCCGACGTTAGCTGCCACGCCGCCTGTGAAGATAATTGGTTTTACAAACTCTTTGCCGCAGCCCAGGTTGCTTTTTAAGTTTCTGGCCAGTGCAAGGCATAAACCTGCGATGATATCGCAGTTCGGTGTGGCCTGCTGCTGAAGGTGAATCATATCGCTCTTTGCGAAGACGGAGCACCGGCCGGCCATTCTTGGTACGGTTTTGCTCTGGATGGCTAATTGACCGAACTCATCTTCAATATTTATACCGAGCCTCTGTGCCTGCTGGTCGAGAAACGAGCCGGTACCGGCGGCACAAACGGTGTTCAGTGCAAAGTCGCGCATTCCTGTTCGGCCCTTTTCTGTAGTGAGGAAGATGAGCTTGCTGTCCTGGCCTCCCATTTCTATTATCGTCGCCTGCTGAAGGTGAGGGTAAATTTGGCATATTGCGGCTGCCTGAGCCGGGACCTCGTTGACAAACGGGACATCCAGCAATTTAGCAAATAAGCGGCCTGCCGAACCGGTTGCCGCTGCCAAGGCAATCCTGGACGGGCGGACACGTTTTAGAATCTCATTAAGCTGTGAGCATGCTGTCTCTATGGGGCTTCCCAGAGTGCGCCGGTAACTGCTGAAGATTACCTCGGAAGCATCATTAAGCACAACCACATCACTACTCGTCGAGCCGATGTCAATACCGAGATAGAGCTTTTGTTCGCTGCGTAAGGGCTCAGGGCGATGTTGCTGTAGCCGCCCCGTTGAAACTTTTCCAGCCGGCGTCGTATTGTTCATCTTTAACCACCTAATATTTTCTGCATATCACTTCGGCTCGATAATATATCTTACTTTACTCTGTACAGCAAGTATCGTGTTCCACCTAATCATTTTTAATCCGGCTCTCATCCGACAGGCCTTTTTTGCCTCTTAGGAGTACTGCACTGGTGCGAATGCCGGAACACAACTCAACCTTTTATGTTTGCAGGCATATTATATACATGTGAATTATATATGGGCGAACTATACTGTCAAGTTTTTTTCACAATTTTTCTAAAATTTTCTCACAAATTCCAGCTCCCTGACAGCACGCGGAACATCTATGAGAACTGTGGGTTAAACCCAATCTCAATTGGCTTACCTTTATACTTAATACTCATCTCTATCCGGGCATCTTCTGCCTCTTTTGCAGTTTATCGCAAAATGCGGTTCCCTTCGCCTTGCCCACAATGATAAAATCCCAGGTCTTCGTTTTGTCAAGGATTCGAAGGCATCACAAGATGTGGAATAACTGCCGCTCAAACGATAATTTCAGAAAAAGACAGACCGGAAAAACATCCCCTTGTGAAAAGACCGTTATTAAAACCGCTGAATTTAGCAGGTGTCTTCAAATTAAATCCGCAGAGACCGCTTTGTGTGAATTTTAAGTATGGAAAAAACAGAGGAACTAACAGCTTTTCCACAACAAAAAACCTGTCAACGACCCTCACTAAGTACATACCGCTAAACAAGTTAGCCGCAAGAATAACATAGAATATAACAATATAACCATTTATATGACAAATAATACTGCATTTACTCACTACTATTATATTTACAACATTTATTCTCGTTCTACGCCTTGATTTGAGTATGTGATGTAGAGATGGTTTTTTACTAAAAAAGATTGCAGGCACTTTTGTTTTGGTGTAGACTACATGCCAGTGAAGAATGGTAAGGATGAGAATAAAAACAGGTGTTTTTCAAGTTCTGAGAAATGTTTTCAACACTTAAGTGTAGAGGGTAATTATGAAGGCGAATTTTAATAGAGCAGCCCTTTCTGAGGTATTGGGTCTGCTCACGTTTGTAGTACCGAGCCGAACGCCGAAACCGATATTACAGTGTCTGCGAATCACGGCCGGTGAAAAGGACGTACGAATCTGTGCGACTGACCTTGAGGTCGGTGTTAACTGTCTGGTCTGCGAGGTTCAGGTGGAGCAGAGTGGAGAGATTGTGGTTCCGGCAGATAGGCTGGCGGCGGTTGTGCGTGAAAGTACTGATGATATTCTTTTGATAGAGGCAGAGGAGGGGGTGTGTAAGGTTACAGGTGCTGATAGTCACTTTACGATTTACGGCCAGGATGCGGAGCAGTATCCGCAGATGCCGGAATTTGAAGGTGCTGCGGATATAGAAATCGGACTTGGTAACCTGCAGGAGGGCATAGAGTTGTGCTTATTTGCGACGGCGAAAGAGAGTACGCGCTATGCACTAAATGGTGTTCTCTGGGAGATGAAGGGCAAAAAGCTATTGTTGGTTGCCACCGACGGCAGGAGGCTGGCCCGCAGCAGGGTCGGTCTTGCCACTTCGCCAAGCAAAGAAGTTGCGCAAACAAAGATAATCGTGCCGGCAAAGGCAATGGGTCTTCTGGATAAAATAGGTGGAAGTGATGAGGATATGGTATCGATTAAGCTTGTCGATAACCAGATATTGATGAGTTGTGCAAATGTCATAGTGAGCTCAAACCTCGTGGAGGGCAGTTTCCCGAAATATGAGGATATAATCCCCACCGACTACGATAAGAAACTGACATTGTCAAGAGATGCAACCCTGAGTGCGGTCCGCCGGGCGGCCCTTCTGACGAGCGATGAGTCGAGGGGGATTAAGCTTGCTGTCGGAGATGACAGGCTGGTTTTCTCAAGCAGGGCCCCTGAGGCAGGAGATGCCCGGATAGAGATGGGTATTAAGTATAAGGGTGAGCCAATTGAGATTGGGTTTAACCCACAGTTTCTCATAGATGCCCTGCGTGTTATCAGGGAGCCGGAGTTTGAACTGGAGTTTGGCCAGCAGGACCGGCCGGGCCTGATGAAAAGCGGGCAAAACTTTTTGTATGTTTTGATGCCCGTCAGTCTGGGGTAGCCGACGGCACAACGCAGAAGCAAAGGCAGGATGTGAGAACTGTCATGGAAGAAGGCGGGCAATTGCGAAGTATCAGAAAGCGGCCAAGCAGGGAAAAATCGAAAGGGACCCAGAGGCTGGGAGAGATTTTAATTGAGCTTATGGACGGAAAGGTTTCACCGCGACAGGCGAGATTCGGCCCTGTAGTTGAGTTCTGGGGAGAGCTTTTGCCGGTGGAGCTTGCGTGTCACTGCAGAATCACGGGGCTTCTCGGCGGAGAGCTGAAGGTGGCGGTTGACTCGCCATCGTATATGCATGAGTTACGTTTGTGCAGCGCGGAGCTTCTCGAGGAGCTTCGGCGGAGATGTCCGCGGGCGAGGATAGAGAGAATTAAAATTGTGGCTGGTTAGTCGGATATGAAAGAGCACGGATACGATGCGAGCAAGATAAAGATATTAGGGGGTCTGGAGGCGGTGCGCAAGCGGCCGGATATGTACATCGGCGACCGCGGCAGCGGTGGGCTGCATCATCTGGTTTATGAGGTGCTGGATAATTCAATCGACGAAGCGCTTGCCGGCTTCTGTGACAGTGTGACAGTGCATATTCAGGCCGACGGCAGCTGCACAGTTGAGGACAACGGGCGGGGAATACCAGTTGAGCGGCACAAAGAGGCGGGCATCAGCGCTTTGGAGGTGGTGCTGACAACGCTGCATTCCGGGGGAAAGTTCGACAGTGACAGTTATAAGGTCGCCGGAGGGCTGCACGGGGTAGGTGTCAGCGTTGTAAATGCCCTCAGTGAGTGGCTTGAGGCCGACGTGTATCGTGACGGCAAGCACTATCATTTGGAGTGCCAAAGGGGTTCCGCAAAAGAGCATGTAAAAAAGGTAGGCTCGACGGAAAAACAAGGAACAAGGATATCATTTAAGGCCGACGAGGAAATATTCGGCGATACGGAGTTCGAATATGAAACGCTGTTAAAGCGAATCCGGGAGATGGCTTATCTGAGTGCAGGGCTGCAGATTACATTTAGAGACGACAGGGAGAATAAGAAGGAGGTGTTCAAGTTTGACGACGGTATCAGGGCATTTGTCAAGCATCTGAACGAGGGCAAAGAGACGCTGTATAGAGACGTGATATACTTTGCCAGGGAAGATACTGCGGCGATGCTTAGCTGTGAGATAGCTATGCAGTACAGCACCGGCTATACGGAGAATGTGCTGGTCTTTGCCAACAACATACGTAATATTGACGGCGGCACACATCTTTCGGGATTTAGGACGGCCCTCACACGGACGATGAATTATTATGCCAGGAGCAATAATTTGCTTAAGAACGGCCAGGCGACCACCGGAGATGACCTGAGGGAAGGATTGACGGCGATAGTGGCGGTGAAGCTTGCAGAACCTCATTTCGAGGCACAGACGAAAGTTCGGCTGACCAATCCGGAGGTAGGCGGCTTTGTTGAGACGACGGTTAACGAGCAGCTTACTCACTTTTTGGAGGAGCATCCTGCAGAGGCGAAACGGATTTTGAACAAGGCGATTCAGGCTGCTACTGCCAGAGAGGCGGCGAGGAAGGCGCGTGAGTTGACCAGGCGAAAGGGGGCTCTGGGCAGCTCGAATCTGCCGGGGAAATTGTGGGATTGTGCCAGTAGAGAAAAGGCGGGCACAGAGGTATTTATCGTGGAGGGCGACTCGGCGGGCGGTTCGGCAAAGGCCGGCAGAGACAGGAATATTCAGGCAATACTGCCGTTGAAGGGAAAGATACTGAATGTTGAGAAGGCGCGGCTCGATAAGATGCTGGCGCACGATGAAATCCGGACAATCATCAGCGCATTGGGAACGGGTATTGGTACCGATGAATTCGATTTGGAAAAGTGCAGATACAACAAAATAATATTGATGACCGATGCCGATGTTGACGGTGCGCATATACGGACGCTGCTTTTAACATTTTTCTTCAGACAGATGCCGCAACTGTTTCAAAAAGAGATGATTTATATCGCTCAGCCGCCTTTGTACGAAATTAAGGTTAAGGGCAAAAGGAAATCCGAATATATACTGAGTGAAAGTCAGATGCACAAGCGGATGATTACGCGCGGCCTGGAGGGGACCGAACTTATTATAAGGGATGGTGACAAGAAGCAGAAGGTTGTGGAAAAGGGGCTTTCGGCACTTGTGAAAGAGCTTACTGATGCCGAGCGTATTATAGCGGTACTCGAAAGGCGAGGGATTGAGTTTGCCGAGTTTGTGCAGGCGTATTACAACGGCAAAGAGCTGCCGAGCTTCCGTGTTTGTGTTGACGGACAGGAGGAGATTTACTACGAAAGGTCGGAGTATGATAAAAGGCTCAGCGAGCTGGAGGAGCGCGTCAAGGCACTGGTCGAATCCGAGAGCGAGGAGTTGATTATTACCGAAGAGCTTCGTGAGGTTGCCCGGATAAACAAGATAAATGAAGGTCTCAAAGACAAATTCAATCTGGAACTGGGGGATTTTCTGCTAAAGCCGGTCAAGAGTGTTTCCGGCGAAGCTCTGCCGACCAAGTTCCAACTGATTAACGGCGAGGACGAATACGATGTTGCATCGCTGGGGGATGTCTGTTCGACGATAAGACAGATTGGGGGCAAGGCAGTCGAGATAAAGCGGTTCAAGGGTCTTGGTGAGATGAACGCTGAGCAGTTGTGGGAGACGACGATGAATCCTGCGACGCGGACGCTGCTGCAGGTCAAGATTGACGATGCCGGCGAGGCGGACAGACTCTTTAGCATATTGATGGGCGGCGACGTGGAGAAGCGGCGAAACTTTATCCGTGACCACGCCCTCGAAGTGCAGAACCTCGATGTTTGATTTTGTATTGATTGTGTACAGCAGTTCACTGGAATGGATTTGATTGTTGGTATTGCACAAGAGCGCACAAGGATGGTTAACTAAGCGAAGGGGTTATTTTTTAATAAAAAAGTCAAAAATTTTACTTGCAAATGGTTGTTGTGCGCTGCAGAATAACTGCAATCGCAAGCTGACGATTTATACTGGGAGCAAAAAGCGTGATAAGTTGCAGAACCGGAACCCTTTAAGAATGGAGGCGAGAAATGACTGGTGAGCATGAAGGGACATCGAACAGAACAAGTAACGATTTGCAGCCCAGATTTATTTTCCTGATTTTTTTGGTTTTTGCGTTGCTGTTTGTCGGCTGCGACTCGGCGGGTAGAAGCGGCGGGGCAAAAGTCGATAAAGTTCTCAGGACGCCGGCAGAGGAGAAGAAAGCCAGGTTGCTGCGTCAGCTCGACCGCAAATTCGAAAATCCTGATGCTCATTTCGAGCTGGGTCAGTTATATCAGGCCGACGGATTGTGGGCCAAGGCCGAGCACGAATATAATACTGCTTTGAGTTTTGCCCCTGCTCACAGAAGGTCGCAGGCGGCGATGGTAAAGGTATTGAGTGAGAGCGGCGATACGAGCAGAGCAGAGTTGTCAGCCGACATCTATATGAATCAGGTTAGCGCATCGGCAGAAGAGTCGGCGCTATTGGCTTTGGCGTTTCAGGAGCAGGGGCTTGACGAATATGCCTTGAGCTGCTGGCGGCAGGGACTTCATCTGGCTCCGAATTCGGCCAATATTAACAGGCAAATCGGCTACTATTATCTCAGTAAGGGCAACAAGGAGCAGGCGGTGGATTATTTGAGCAGGAGTTTTCAGCTTAATCCCAATCAGCCGGAAGTTGCTGGCGAACTTGGCCGACTCGGTGTGGCGATAAGAATACCGCGAAAAACCGAAAAGGGTACGAAAAAGCTCGACAAGATGATAGATGAGCCTGGCAAATAGCTGAATCAGGAATAATTTTTGGTAGATTTTTCTATAGCCCTGTAGTGAAAGGATTCGCTGCGGGGTTTTTTATTGGCTCAGATTTCGCAGGTCAACAGAATTTTAGAACTGAAATTATATAGATTTTTGGAAAAATCGGGATTTTTTCAGGTTTTTTTCTTGAGGGATATTGGTTTTTGGGCAAAAAACGGGTGTTGGTATGTCAATTTGTAGGGTTTGGGCTGTATAGGTAAAAATAAAACGTTCGAAAATTGATGTGAAACGTTTGAAAACGTTTGAAAACTAATACAAAACGTTCGAAAATTGATGTGAAACGTTCGAAAATGTTTGAAAACATTCGACTTTTTCAAATGCCGATACCGTCTTCGCCAAGGCTACGGGGCGGCAGGAAAGCTACGGCGGACAGGCTCCGACGCGAAGAAAGAATTAGATAGGATTACGCAGAGAGTTTAAGGTTTTTTAGACAGGATAACGGGATTAGTAAAAGACCAAAGACTAACAACTAATTTAGCCGCGAAGAGGCACGAGAAGAAAGTAAAAAGGAGCGATTAAATTTAATCGCTCCTTGGTAGTTATAATATGAGGAGATGCCTAAAAATGCAGAGCTCCGCAATCTTCCTTCATAAGGAAGACTTATTATAACTTGCTCTCATCTGCATTTTTATTATAATAGCCTTAGAATGTCAAGAGAAATTTTCATAATTTAGCGGTTTTTTTGCGGGGTGAGATAATGAATAAAGAGAAAGTAATTTTGGGCCTGGATATAGGCGTAGGGTCAATCGGCTGGAGTCTGGTTAAAATCAGGGAAGAAGAATACTCTGACGAAAAGCCGGAAGGGACGATTGAAAAAAAACATAGAATTATAGGCGGTGAAATAATAGGTACGGGCGTAAGGACTTTTCAGATTCCGCAAGACCGACAGAAGAAGAGTCTGGCACTTATCCGGGGGTCGGCAAGAAGGAGCCGCTGGACCACGCGACGGAAGGCGCACAGATTAAAACGGCTCATTCAACTTGTTAAGGAATTTAAACTAATAGAGGACTTTGACAGAGATGCGATTTTTAAGCCTAAGCAAGGAGATAATGAGAGCAACTGGGATATCTGGACTATTCGCAAAGAAGCCCTTGAAAGAAAGCTGACCGACGTTGAGTTATTCAGGGTGCTTTATCACATTGCTAAACACAGGGGATTTTATTTTCATACAAAAGCAGAAGAGATTCAGGAAGAAGATAAAAAATCCGAGGCAGGAAGAAAAAAGGCAAAAGTAAAAGAGGGGCTTTGGAGAATAAGAAGCAAACTTGAAAAAGGACACTGGAAAACGGTTGGCCAGATGTTCTGTGAAGAATATAAGCAGACAGGCAAGGAAAACAAAAGAAAAAGAAACGCAGAAAATAAATACGGAAAATCAATTCACCGAAGCTTGTTGAAAGAAGAAATCGAGAAAATATTCAAAGAACAGCAGAAAATGGGCAATTCGAAGGCCAAAAAGGAACTTAAGAACAGGTATATTGATGAAATCCTGATGAAAGAAGAGGGGATTGATGATGAGAAGCTTCAAAAGATGATGAAAGGGTGTGAATTTGTTCCGGGGGCCAAATGCGCACCAAAAGAGAGCTACACTGCCGAAAGATTCACATTATTTAGCCGGCTTAATACTCTGGCGATGGTCGACACAAAGAATAAGGACAAACGTTTGGCGCTTGATGATGAGCAGAGAGGCAAGATTCAAAGACTTTCCTACGAGAAGGCAAAAGTAACGTTTGCTCAGATTAGGTCGGAGCTGGGACTTCAAGACGATTTGGGGTTAAGGTTTAATCTTTGTTCATACAAAGAAAAGGACCCAGAGTATAACAAAAAACTTATATGTGAGATTAGAAAAGGCAGATTACGGTTTGGGGAAAGGCATAGGGTTCGGATTGTTGACATCAACACAGGCGAGGTAAAGGTGCTCGATGAGGAAATACAAAGTATATTCAAAAGTAAAGAGCTTTGGCCCAACAGTAAAAACATGCGCATTTATTATTCAGATATAAGAAAACAATTGAATCTTTCAGGTGATTTCAGATTTGCAGATTTGAAAGGATACACAAAGTCGGAGGCGGAGCTTGGCAGCAAAGCGAAATATATAAAGCAGTTTGAAGATGACACCTTTGTTGAACTCAAGGGGTATCATAAAATCAAAAATGCAATAGAACGACATTGCGGAGATAACAGATGGGCAAAACTGGCCGAGGATGAAAACAAACTGGATATTATTGCCGAGGCGCTTGTTTATCACAAAAGTGACGAGACACGCACAAAATATCTGAAAGAAAACGGGGTTGTTGACGAGGATGTGATAAATGCTATTTTGAAAATAAACATGAAAGAGCTCGCCAACCATTCAAAAGAAGCATTAAGCAACGTGCTGAAGTATATGGGCAGTAAAGACCGAATGCTTTTTAATGATGCAAAGAAAAAATGTGGATATGGCAGGGCGGACTATGACAAGCAGGCGATACTTCAGCCATACAGTGGGTTTTTTGAAAATAATCCGGCAGTAGCAAGGGTAATATCGCAGACGAGGAAACTGATAAATGCGATTTTGCGAAAATATAAAGATAATCATCCTATAGACCAGATTCATATAGAGTTGGCCACTGAATTGGCGAACAGCGAGAAAAGAAAAAGCCAAATTTCAGAGGGGCAGAGGAGATACAAAGAGGCAAAAGAGGCAGCGACGGAAAGATGCAGAGAATTCGATTTAGACCCCGAAGAAGGCCAGAACCTTTTGATGTTCAGATTAGCTGAGGAGCAAAGGCAGTTGTGCCCATATAGCGGCAAGCATATAACCTTTAAACCAAGCGGCGCAAGTAATGAGGTCTATATACAAGATTGCGAGATAGACCATATCATACCAATGAGCCGGTCGTTTAACGACAGTTTGAATAATAAAGTTTTATGCACACAAAAAGCAAATCAAGATAAAAGAGACAGGATACCTTTTGAGTGGTTCGAGGATATATACGGCAAGGAAAGTGAGCAGTGGAGAGATTTTGAAAACACGGTAAAAAAGATGTACGGGATGCCGTATCCTAAAAGAAAAAATCTGCTCAAAAAAAGCTGGACGGAGAAAGACAAGGAAAGGTTTTTGAGCAGAAACCTTAATGATACCCGCTATGCTGCAAGGCACATCGCTGATTATCTACGGAAGTATTTTGACTTTTCGCTATCTGAAAGAGAAGACATTAAAGAGGTTAGCAGGGTAAAGGTCCGCAGCGGCAACATAACGGCCTTTTTAAGGTATATATGGGGATTACACAAAGACAGAGAAGAGAACGACCTCCATCATGCACTTGATGCTCTTGTGGTTGCCTGTTCGACTGATGGACATGTCTATTTGGTATCGAATCTTTCCAAAGAAATTGAGAGAAAAGGGAAAAACTGGTTTAAGCATTTTAACTTTTTAAGGGACAGGTTTAAGCCGTGGAGCAGCATTAGAGACGACATTCAGGAGGCAGTTAATAACATATTTGTATCGAGGATGCCCAGACATACGGTAACAGGCGCCGGCCATGAGGAGACCATAATCAGCGGAGAGGGGCGGGATAAAAACAGAACGATTGAAGTGCGTGGCGGATATGCGAAGATGGGTGATATGGTTCGGGCTGATGTGTTTGTGGACGAGGCCGGCAAAAATTATGTCGTGCCGATATATTCGGTTGACATTTTCAGTAAAAAGCCGCTGCCGGATAAATACATTGAAAAGGCTGATGCACCTTATGATGAATGGCCCAGTGTGAAAGATGATAAACTCGAATTCAGATTTTCGCTGTTTAAGGATGATTTAATAAGCATTGATGGACAGATGTATTATATTGACCATATAAGAGGAACACGACCGCTAATAAGGGTTAAAAATATCGACGGTTCGGTATTTGAAAGCAATAATAAAGAAAGAGAATTGGGATACAGAAATGTAAGGTTAAAAAAATATTCTGTAGATATATTAGGGAGATATAAGGAGGTGAAACAGGAGAAAAGGCTTGGTGGCAGATTTAATAGGTGAGAAAAGTATTCCATTATCAGAATTTCACTGTGATTTTGCTGAGAAAAAATGGGATTTTACGGTTTTTTATGACAGAAAAATCACGTTTTTTAAGAACAAAAACGAACACATCCCCTTGTATAACAAAGGCTTACATATCCACTATTATAGCAGATATGAAAATGAGAGCAAGTTATAACAAAGCGTATCGTTGGCCGTGTGTTCTTCGAATTATAGCAGATATGAAAATGAGAGCAAGTTATAACGTATAATAAAATTCATCGCACACGATACT
>CAZMCN010000039.1:0-16324 GCA_964564845.1 uncultured Pirellulales bacterium
CACCGCAAGTGCGCAAAGATTGTCGGCGATACCAGCGGCAATTACCATCCGCACGGCGACCAGGCGACATACGGGACATTGGTTCGGATGGGTCAGGAATGGAATATGCGTTATCGGCTCATCGACCCGCAGGGTAACTTCGGCAGTATTGATTCGGACCCGCCTGCGGCGATGAGATATACCGAGGCAAGGATGGCGGCGTCGGCTATGGAGATGCTTGAAGATATTAAGAATGATACGGTGGATTTTGTGCCGAACTATGACGAGACGCGGGCTGAGCCGACGGTTCTTCCGAGTAAGTTTCCGAATCTGCTGGTCAACGGCTCAACGGGCATTGCGGTGGGGATGGCGACGAATATTGCGCCACACAATATAGGCGAGGTTTGCGATGCGCTGCTTCTGGTTATTGAGGATGCGGACTGCGGTTTCAAGGACATTATCAAACGTCTGCCCGGGCCGGACTTTCCGACTGGCGGTATTATATGCGGCAAAAAGGGGATTATGGACGCCTATACGACGGGCAGGGGGCATTTGACAATCCGCGGCAAGGTAGAGATTGAAACAATAAAAGGCGGCAGGGAAAGAATCGTAATAACGGAAATACCGTATATGGTCGTTAAGACGACGATTGTATCGAAGATTGCGGATTGCGTTCGTAATAATCTGATAAGTGAGATTTCGGATATCAGGGACGAGTCCGACCGGCGCGGGATGCGGATTGTAGTGGATGTGAAAAAAGAGGCGGACGCCAATGTCGCATTGAATAAGCTTTACCGTTATACGCTTTTGCAGACGACGTTTGCGATTGCGAATATTGCTTTGGTTAATAATCGGCCTGAGACACTGAACATCAAAGAGATGCTCGAATGCTTTATTGAGCATCGTAAGGTGGTTATTCGCAGACGCAGCAAATTCCTTTTAAGGAGATGCCGAAACCGGGCGCATATTCTTGAGGGGCTTATTTTAGCGGTCAGTGACATCGATGAAATAATCGAGTTGATAAAGAAATCGCCCGATGCACCGACGGCGAAACTGGAGTTGATGAAAAAGCCGCTGCGATTAGCCGAATCGGCGACGTTAAAGGAACTGTTAGCGAAGGCTTTTATAAAAGAAAAAAGCGAGTCCGACCAGTTTCTAACCGGTCCGCAGGCAGATGCGATTTTGACGATGCAGCTGCAAAGGCTGACCGGACTGGAGATAAAGAAGCTGGCCAAGGAATACGCCGGACTTATCGAGCAGATAGAGGGGTATGAAGCGATACTGGCTAACGAGCAGATTCTGCTGGATATCATACGTGAGGACATTTACGAGATAAAAGAGAAATACGGTGACAAGAGACGAACGCAAATCAGCGCCAGGGTCGAGCATCTTGAGATTGAAGATTTGATTGCCGAGGAGGAGGTAATCGTTACGGTAAGCCACAGCGGATACGTTAAGCGGATGCCGATAGATACATATCGCAAGCAGGCCCGGGGCGGCAAAGGTGTTATCGGCTCAGATACGAAAGAGGGTGACTTTATAGAGCATCTGTTCGTGGCCTCGACGCACGATTATCTGCTTATTTTTACCAATCGCGGAAAATGCTACTGGCTGAAGGTCTATGACATTCCGAAAATGTCAAGGCAGAGCAAAGGCAGAAATATCGTGAACCTTTTGAAGCTCGGCAATCAGACGATAAAGTCCATAATCAATGTGCGTGATTTTGACAGCGACGGCGAAGAACAGCACCAGCAGAGGCAGCTTGTTATGGCTACTAAAAACGGTCTGGTTAAAAAGACAAAACTCGGCGCTTACAGCAATCCGAGAGCAACGGGCGTTATCGCAATCAAACTTGACCCGAACGATGATGTGATTGGCGTTGCATTAACGAGCGGCAGTGACCATATTGTGTTAGGGACACGCAACGGTATGGCAATACGCTTTGAAGAAAAGCAGGTCCGTTCGATGGGGCGGGCTGCGCGGGGGGTCAAGGGAATAAAACTTCGCAGCAATGACAAGGTTGTGGGTATGGTTATAGCCAAAGAGGCATCGGGACTGCTTACGGTGTGCGAGAACGGCTACGGCAAACGAACGAATTTTGACGATTACCGCGCACAGTCACGGGGCGGGATAGGGCTGATAAATATCAAGACGACCGTCCGTAACGGCAAAGTAGTGGCACTAAAGGTGGTGCGGGATGACGACGAACTAATGATGATAACTGCCAGGGGGATAATCATTCGCACGGGTCTTGAGCAGGTCCGCTCGATAGGCAGAAATACGCAGGGGGTCCGGCTGATTAAGCTCAAAGCGGGCGACAAACTTGTTGCCGTCGAGAAAATAGCTCTCGAAGAAGTTGGTGATTCAGAAGGACAAAGCGGCAGTAACCAGAAAGTTGAGCCTGAGCGTGAAACTAAAAAAGCTAAAAGTAAAAAAACTCCAAAATCAAAATAGCACCTCCGCATCAGTGATAGTCAAATAAAAATGGTTAAACAAAAAGATAGTTTTGAGAAAAAAAAAGAGCTGATTTATGTAATCGCGGGCAAAGAGGCATCTCTGGTTGGGATGGAGTGTGAGAGGCTTGTTAATGAACTTTTAGGGCCGCAGGAGCGAGCGACGGGGTTTTTTAAGGCGGACCCTGCACAGGTTTCAGCAGTGGAGGTTCTGGATGAGCTGCGGACGATGCCGTTTCTGAGTGAAAAGAGGGTTGTTGTTGTAAAAGGTGCGGACAAATTCATTTCTGAAAATCGCGGACCGTTAGAGAAATATTTTGACAATCCCAGCCCTACCGGACGGTTGATATTGACGGTGAGCAATTGGCAAAGTAATACGAAGCTTGCGGGTAAATTGGGTAGTGTCGGCAGGCTAATCAGTGTTACTGAGCCGAAGGGCAGGCAGTTGGCGCAGCGGCTTATTCGGTATGCTAACGATGCGCACGGGAAAAACCTGAGCAGGCAGGGGGCCGAGTTTTTAATGGAGCTGGCTGGTGACGAATCAGGGCGATTGTACAGCGAAATTGATAAACTGGCCTTGTTTGCGGATAAGGAAAAAGCGATAACAGTTAAGCATATAGAGCTGCTCATCGGTCATAATCGTTTTTTCAACGCTTTTTCTGTGATAGGCGCCGTTACAGCGGGACAAGTTACAGAGGCGGTCGAGCGGTTGAGGAATATGTTCGCGGTAGATAAATCTACAGAATACACGGTGGTCGGTGCTTTTGCGTTTCATTTGCGCAGGATGTTCGGCGCCAAGGCCTTGCTTGAGAAGGGCGTTGGTACTGCCGAGGTTGCCAGGCGAATGAGAATATGGGGCAATAGAGAGAAGTTTTTTGCGCAACTTCGCAGTGTGAGTTTGAAACAGCTCGGTGATAATTTGTGTCAGTTGGCTGCGACCGATTATGCGATAAAGACCGGAAGGACAAAACCGCAGGTGGCAATAGAGCAATTAGTATTAAGACTGGCAGGTTTTTAAGGATTTTTTGTCGGGAGTTTTATGGGACCCCATTTTGCAATAAGAGAGCAAAATGGGAAAACCCGCGGCATCAAAAATGGCCATATAACCGGCCGTGCTTTCGTTCGAAATGCCGGTTTTAGTGAATAAAGGGCGTTTTTCAGGGCCGTTATGTTTTTTTCCTGCTCAAAGCTGCGTTTTTTAGGGTGAGGTATTTGCGTACTTTTCTCAGCAATATTTCTCTGTTGATTGGTTTAGCGATATAATCATCGCAGCCGGCATTGATGCATTTTTGCCTGTCCGCCTTCATTGCATAAGCGGTCAGAGCAATTATTGGTGTTTGCACTTGTTTTTTTCTGAGGGCTTTTGCGGCCTCGTAGCCGTTGACATTGGGCATCTGTATGTCCATCAAAATCAGGTCGAACGTTCTGCTGAGAGCTTTTTCGATGGTCTCTTTGCCGTCTTCGACTATTGTTACCTGCAGGCCCATTCGTTCCAGCAGCAACTTAATAAGCTCCTGGTTTGTTTTGCTGTCTTCGGCCACTAAGACGTCTCCGGAGAGCTTGTCCTGCTCGCCAAATTCCGACCGGTTTAATAACTGGTCTGCGGCATTGTATTTGTTAAAGGACTTCTGGGATTCTGTCTCAACACTTATGGGGATTACGAGGGAGAACACCGAGCCTTTACCTGCTTGGCTGGTTAAGGAGATTTCTCCACCTAAGAGACGTGTTAGTCGTTTTGTGATAGCCAATCCGAGGCCTGTACCGCCGTATTTGGTGGTGCTGGATTTGTCGGCCTGCATAAATTCCTTGAAAATCGATTCCTGCTTATCGGCCGGTATGCCGATTCCGGTATCTTCGACATCAAAACGGAGAGATAATTGCGGCTCGCCATTTTGAGGGGGTTCCCCAAGCGCATTATTTCGCGTTTGGGGGCCCCGAGACCGCAGAGGCGCCGGGCAGTTCCCTTTACAAGTACCCTTTTCGAGCGAAACATTCACGTACACGTGGCCTTTTTCAGTGAATTTAATAGCATTACTAATAAGATTAACCAAACACTGTTTCAGGCGTACAGGAGCGGTGCGAATTTGTGCAGGGAGGTCTTCACACTGCAGTATTTCAAACGCCAAATTTTTTTCGATTGCCAGCGGCCGCATTAACGATTCGGTGACAGCAAGCAAATGTTCCAGCGAACAACTGACAATCTCAATATCGAGTTTTCCGGCCTCGATTTTTGAGAAGTCAAGGATGTCGTTAATCAACTGTAGCAGGTTTTTAGCGCTATCGCGGATGATAGTGATGTAATATTTTTGTTCTTGAGTCAGTTGTTCTTCAGAGAGTACATCACTAAAGCCTATAATGGCATTCATTGGTGTGCGGATTTCGTGGCTCATATTGGACAGGAATTGACTCTTTGCCAAATCAGCCACGACTGCTTCATGAGCCATAAGGTTTGCCTGCTCGGCAGACGTTTCAAGCTGGAGGTTTAACTGTTTGAGCTCGATTTGCGTTTGTTCTGCGCGTTTCATAGCCTGTCTCATAGTTTCCTCGGCCTGTTTTCTTTTGGTGATATCGTGGATAAAAACCAGCCAGGCTCTTCGGTCGCCGTAGTCGGTGACGCTGGTGTTAAATTCGACTTCTATTCTCCGGCCGTTTTTGTGCTTTAAGGCTGTTTCGTATCTTTGCTCGTCTTGCTCTCCAGTTCCAAAACGCTGATACTTTCCTTTGACTTTCTGCAATTCATCCGGATGGACAAAATCCTCAAAACTCCTGTCAATAATCTCATCCGTAGAGCATCCTATTATTTCTGTGAGCGAGTTATTTGTGAATTTTACCAAATCATCCTGTATAATGCAGATACCATCATTGGTGTGTTCGACAACATTACGATATTTTTCCTCGTTTTCACGAAGTGCCTTTTCGGCTTCTCTCAATGCCACCAACTCTTTTTTTGGTGTGATATCGTCAAGCATTCCCTGGAATCCGTTGATTTTGCCGTGGACGTCTCTTGTGATGGTGGAAAAGACAGTAACGTATATTTTTCTGCCTTTGGCGGTTTTGAGGGTCAATTCCTTTGTATCAGTATATCCATTTTGCAGTTCCTTTAGAAACTGTTTTCCTTCTCTGGGTTTGTTCCAGAGCTTTTTTGGCAAAAAGGGCTGGTTAATGAGTTCTGCCGGGTCGGTAACCTCTAACAGTTTCATAAAGGCGGGGTTAACATAAGTTATGTTCCCATCGAGGTCGAGAGTATATATGCTTCTTTTGGACTTTTCGAGCAGGCCGAGGTTTTTTTCTTCTTCGTCCCGGAGTTTCTTTTCTATGGCCTTGAAGATGTCTGTCTGGACAATGATACCACGCAAGCATTTATCTTCTATAACAACCAGCCTGCGGATGTACATTTTTTCCATAAGATTGTTGGCACTGATGACGGAGAAATCGGGGGGGATACTTATCACCGGCGAAGACATTACCTGCTCAACCTGGGTGTCAGCAGATTTTTGCAGCGTAATAATTCTATTGATGATGTCCCTTTCCGTAAGGAGCCCTATCACCCTATCTCCATCCAGTACCACAATGCTTGAGATGTCATGAGAGGTCATAATCTGTGAAGCCTCGGATACAGTCGTATTTTTCTGTACTGTAGAGACGTCTCTGCTCATTATTTCCACAACGTCCCTCCACATTACATAGGAAGTGAGAGTTCTAATCAGGTCGGTTTGGGTCACAATGCCGACCAATTTTCCTTTCTCCAGGACAGGCAACTGTTTGATACCCTTTTTCTCCATAGTTTTACTTGCTTCGAAGATGGATAAATCAGCCGGTACAGTTACCACCGATGCAGACATTATCTCGGCCACTCTTATCTCATTGAAATCCCTCTTCAGAGACATAGCCCTTTTGAGGAAATCCGGCTCGGTAAGGATACCGGCGACACTGCCGCTGTCTGTAACAACAACACAGGAAATTTTATTATCAGACACTATCTTCGCTGCTGTAGTCACAGTGTCATCAGGGCAAACGGTAAAGACATCTCTGTTCATCACATCCTCGACTTCCACCCAGAGACGGAAGGAAGTCGTCAGACGGTCAGAAGTAACATCAGTTATCTCGGTTTTGATTAAATCGCTGAAGTGTTCTTTGTTTTCCATCGGAATGTTCCTTGACTCCAAATTTTTCAATTGTGATTTACCCGTTCCTGATAAACTCTATTTTTCCCGGCGGCCTGGTTTTCAAATTCACTTTGCACATTCTCAAAAAGCGGTGCATTTGCCGCTAAGGGAAACCGTTTACTCACAATAATCTGCGGCGCATCCCAGAGCACATTTCTATTAATATTTTTCCGCGAGTAAATCCGCTATAAAACATAATAAACATCGGCAAAAGTGAATTTGTGCTTTGTTATAAAAAGGTGAGGATTTCAAAGCTTCCCGATGGAAGCGATTATCGAGCGTTTTATCAGCTTTTATAGGCCCCGGCTCGATATTCTTAAACCATCCCGCATTTTTTTCGGACCGAACACTTTCAATTATCAGGAAGTTTTTCTGCTTTGGTGCAATTGCCGACTTATTGGCCGGTTCTGTTTCCAGTTATAAAACAAGTAACTCTTTGAGATACTACATCACAGATTATCTGCAGTTTTTCCGTATCGAGCTGATACACTTTAACGACATTTGCATATTTGCCGGCCCTGGGTAGAAGTTCAGGGAGTTGATTTGGCAATTGCGAAATCAACTTTTCGTTCATAATTACATTTTTCATCCGGGGGAATATGGCGACATAAAAGATGTCGGCCTCTATTAAGTTCTGAAAGAAATGGGTTCCAAAAGAGAGTTCCGGCATTAGATTGGCGCCCTCATATGCAATTTCACCTAATACAGTAACATTGTTGATTTCCGAAAAACTCACAGGAACGCCAAGAGACGGCGTTGTGGTGCCCCATCGGCCGGGCCCAAGCAGGAGAACGGGCAGTTCTTGTTTATTTAGGATTTGTTTGTTTAGGTTCCCCACGAGACGTGCGATGTCATATTTTTGAGACAGCGACAGAGCGATGTAATTTGTGGGCTGAACATATATGATTCTTCTAATATTCTCAGAGATATTGCCGCCCATAAAATATCCTTCGCATTGAAAGAGGATTTTTTCAGGCTTGATGTATGAGGGGATTTTGGCTCTCGTTCCCAGTCCTTTGCTCTGCAAGGGTCTGCACTGAAGCAGGTTAATCATAAGCGTTTGGCCTTTTGTGAAGTTGACGGTAAACTCAATCTCTATCGGATATTGATATTTTTTTTCGAGGGTCTTGAGCATTTTTTGCATAGTTTTGGTAAATGAGGCATCGGCGAGGAGCTTTTTGAATGTGAGCAGCCAGGCCTGCTGCTCGTCTATGCCAAGCTCCCTCATTTTTTTAGCTGTTTCGTGGTCTTTTATGGCCACCATGTCCAGCTTAAGGTCGAGTTTTTCGGCGAGCAGTTTTTTAAACGGCATGGTTATCAGGGCATTTTTTTGCGTATCGAGCAGGTCAACCTGGTGCTGTGAGAATTTTCTGACATCCTCCATCCCTGCGATGGGTCTTAAGAGTGGGGCATCAAGAGCAACAATGCGTGGATAGTCGTCCTCAACGCGGTTTACGGCTCTTGTTCCCAGTCCTAATACTAATCTTAGCATTCCGGCTTTTGGGTCGAGTTCGCTCTTCCAGACAAAAGTATTATAAGAGATTCCAACGCCGGCAACATCCGGGAAGAAATAATAATTCCGGTATGAGCCCGATACTCGCTGTATGAGCAGTGCCATCTGTTCATCCTGCTGGTCTAGTCCTCTTTGAAGGCGATAAACAAGGGCATCTTCACTCATGGCACTGGCATATACCCGGCGAACGGCGGACATAAACTCTTCCAGCCTTTGATTTCTTGGCCCCTGATTAGTGCAGAAGATACTTTCATATTTGCCGGCGAAGGTATTGCCGAAATTGTCTTCGAGCAAACTGCTGGAACGTACAATAATGGGGGATTGTCCGAAATAGTCCAGCATATCGATGAACTGATTGACTATGTAGCCGGGAAACTTGCCATGCAGGATTCGCTGTCGGGCTTCTTCGGCGCCTTCCAGGAAGTCGCGGGCACTTTCCTGTTTTTGGCGTATCCACCATACATCGTTCTGCACGAGAAAAGTGTAAAAGACATCAGAGCCGATATAGAAGGAATCGTGGGGTTCGAGAAACCTGGCGGGTCGCTTATCGGTTTTTTGTAGTATTGCCCTTGCCAGGAGCATCCCGACGGATTTTCCGCCGATAAGTCCGGTTCCTATCATTCGTCGGCGAATGTTAAGCAAATCCGCCATTGTAAAATACTTTTCCGCCAGTCGCAGGACCTGCTCATTACGGGAAATCTCCATTCGCAAAAGCATATAGCGCATTTTATCTATCTGGTATGCCACATCTTTTCCGCTGTGTAAATCATCGAGGAGCTTTTCGGCCCCGGCAAAAGTACTGCTCCAAAACCCAAGTCGGAGACTGGGGGCATCGAGGCGCTCCCAGGGAACTTTTCCAAGAATCTTCGTTATTGTAACACTGTCAGTTACCGGTGAAAAAACGTCGCCCCGCCGGAAGTGAATCATATACATTGTCGGAGAATGTCTGCCGACAACCTTAATCGGATAGACATATAAATTTTTCTTATAGCGATAGACATCCAGCAAAATCTGCAGTGTTTCAGTAATAGGTGTTGTTGCGTGAAACGAGTGAGCATTTCTTAGTAAAGCAAAATACGCAATAGCACCGGCTTTACGAATGTATGGACAGACGAGCATGAAGAAGTTTCCGAGCATTCGGTCGCTGTTCCAGTCCACGACAAGCTCAGAAATACAATCGAAGATGTAACATCCCTCTTTGCCGGTTTCGTCTATGACCTTGTGAAATTGCTTAATGAACTTTTCAAATCCCCGCTCGGGATAAAGTCGATGGATTTCGACTCCTGAACCTTTTGAGATAAGGGGTCGGTGCTTTGCAAACCGAAAATAGACGGGCTTTAATCCGTTTTTGAGTGCGTACTTGTAATAAGGCTCGACAAATGGCAGATAATCTTTTATCGAATCGACCTGCCAGACGATATTGTCTCCTTCGTGAAGATTGTTTAATATTTCATCCAGACCTTTTAGTCCGGTACTTGCAGATGCGGCCATAAATCACCTTTTGCATTCTTTTCAGTTTTTTTTAAGTGTAAAACCAGACCATCTTCGCCGATACGACCGGAGAGGGCGGGATTCGAACCCGCGGTAGGAATAAATCCTACACAGCCTTTCCAAGGCTGCTCGATAAGCCACTCCGACACCTCTCCAAAATAGTTTTGAGTTCTTAGTTTTGAGTTTTTAGTTCTGTTTTTCGTTTCGTCGTTTCTGAAAGAAACTTTGTAATTGTGCGCCGCATTCTTCGGCCAACACGCCGGCGGTAACCTGTAGTCTGTGATTTAGTCGTTCGTCTGCGACGATATTATAAATGCTTCCACAGGCGCCGCTCTTTGGGTCGTTGCAGCCATAGACTAATCTGTCGAGCCTGGCCAGTACCAGAGCACCGGCACACATCGGGCACGGCTCTAATGTAACATACATCGCACAGCCGTTCAATCGCCAGTTTTGAACGAATGCCGCCGCCTGTGTTAGAGCGATTATCTCAGCGTGCGCCGTCGGGTCGTTTAGTTGCTGACGCTGGTTGTAGGCCTTGGCGATTATCTGTTTTTTATAAACGATGACCGCTCCAATCGGCACATCGCCGTTTTCGGCGGCAATCTCTGCCTGCTCAATAGCCACCCGCATAAACCGCTCATCCTTTTCATCAGTCATTTTTTGTTTCCTACATTCTGGATGTTCCAGTATAATACATCTACTCGACGAAATTAGATTATTCAATAATATAATTTTTACCTTCTATAAGAGGCCGGTGAATTTATGATTTGTCTTATCGAAGAACATCTTTCAGAAATCAAAGAGATTTGTTCGCAGTTTAATGTCAGCAGGCTTGAGGTTTTTGGCTCCGCTCTGAGCGAAAATTTTGACCAAGGTTCAAGCGATATAGACCTTCTGGTAGAGTTTAAGCCGTTAAAGCCGGGACAGCATGCAGATGCCTACTTTGGCTTGCTGGAGGCAATAAAGAATCTGCTTGGCAGGGATGTGGATTTGATAATGACCAAGGCGGTAAAGAACCCCTATTTTCTGCAGAAGATAAACCAGAACAGGAAGGTTTTATATGCAGCTTGAATCGAAAAAAATTCTGGAAGACATTCGCTTGGCTGCGTCTCATATCATTGATTTTACCGCCGGTGTAACTTTTGATGATTATGTAGGTAACGAGATGCTTCAGTCTGCGGTGGAACGTCAGTTTGAAATTATAGGCGAAGCTCTTAACAGATTGTCTAAAATTGAGCCGGATACAGTCTCAAAAATAAGTTACTTTTAGCGAATTATATCATTTCGAAACATCCTGATACACGGCTATGATATTGTTGACGATACCGTTGTGTGGGATGTTATTCAACAGGACTTGCCGAAACTACATAGGCGTATTCAGGAAATGCTTGGAGAGAAATAAACAGGCACATCGCCGTTTTCGGCGGCAATCTCTGCCTGCTCGATTGCGATTTTCATAAAATGGTCTTCGCCGTTGGATTTGTTCATTTAAAAACCGGACGATATTTTGTGAATTGTTTCAGTTGTCTAAGTAATGGCTATTGTTAGCGTTGGGTTACGTGTTCTAATTCTGCTTCAATCCTCTCTGCCAGGAATATTTTCAAAAGGGATTGATATGGCACATCTTTTTTATTGGCGAGCAGCTTCAACTCTTCAACCATCATTTCCGGCAGTCTGATCGAAATTGTTCTGACTGATGGCTGGAGCTTGTTCAGAACAACCCTTTTGCCTTTTTTCCAGTCGATATAATCCGTAGAATCATGTTTGCTCCAGAATTGTCTTTCCCTGTCTTCATTTTTGAGTTTTGGTATCTTTTTGTTCATAATGACCTGTAAGCCTTCCTTTCCTTTTTGCTCATATCTCTTGCAGAGATTACGCGAATCAATTTGTTGCGAATTGTAAATACGACAAAAAGTAATCTTTTTTTATCTGTCTGTCCTAATACATAATATCGCACTTCTTTCTGCGAATGTTTAATATCATCCTGCGCCACTAAAGGCTTATTGAAGAAAACCTGCTCGCATTCAAAAGGACTGACGTTATGTTTGGCCCATATTTTTTCTATATTATTCCGGTCCCAGTCAAAACCCGAACAGTTTAACAGTTTTTCTAACGCGTCCATACAATTAAAAGTATATAATGGTTATATACACAAGTCAAGGGTTTTTTCCCAAAAATTTTTTGAAATTTACCTGATTTTTTCAGCGACCCCCGTTTGTTTAATGGCCACTCGCATAAATTGTTCATCGCCAGTTAGATTTGCTATTTTTTTCATTTGACTAGAAATTGATGGTTTTAGGTTCAGCTTAATAATAGAACTATCATAAATAACACTTCCGTGATAAAAAGATTTGGCCTTAGCTCATGGGTTTCCTTAATTTTGCATCTTGCTGAAAGTTGAACAGCAGAGCGGTAGGCCGCAGTTTCGCATTTTCACCTGTTCCACTGTTCAAATGCTCAACTGCTCTATTTTTCAGAGCCAATGGCTCTGAAAAATACAAGGGGGGACGAACAAAATCCCCTAAAGGGTGATAATACTATAACTTATGAATCTGGCACTGTCAAGAGGTGGCCTAAATCGGGGACTGATTCTGCAAAAAATCCAGAAAATAGCCAAAAATCGGCTGATAATCTGCCGGATGATTTAGCGGAAATTGTAGAAGTTTGGCCTTCATTGCCGGAACATATCAAAGCTGCAATCAAAGCTTTAATACATACCCAAAATAACGGGGGAAAATAAAATGACAAAGAAAAAACCGAAAAATGAACTGGCCAAACGAGACGAGAAAAAAGAAATACTGGCAAGTTATAAAAATGCTGACGGTAAAGAGGTTAGTATTGAAAGATGTCATATAAAGGACATTAGTTTCTGTCCAACTCCAATAGTAAGTATGGGCAAAGCAAGTGAAGAGAATCTGCTTTATCTTTCCCTAAAATTGAAGGCTGTAAAAATAGCGTTGAAATCTGAATCAAAAGAGCTTCAAAATGAGGCTATCGGTGAAATTTTAGGGGATTTAGTTGAAGGTGCTTATCAAGACAAAGTCATAGCCTATAACAGAGCGCTTACTGAAAATTGTGAAGGCAGCTCAAAAGCATTCCGTGAACTTCAAAAGATTCGGCAAGCGGCAGACATACACCTGTTAAATATAATCAAGACAATCAGGGATATTAAAAACCCGCCAGTAAATGCGATTGTAAAAAAGGCTGAACAGGTAAATATAGCAGAACAGATAAATCAAGGCGACAAACAGGTCAATATTGCCAAAAACCAGAATAGTAAAAATATACAGAATCCTTAATGATTTCGGTAAAAAAGGAAATGAGAATATGGGCAGATACTACTGGGACAAAAAAGACACGGTAGAAGAGGCAACACGACTTAGCATATTTAAGCTGAAAGAGTTTGGCTTGCTACGTGGCTATGCCGCTACGACCTTGACCTGGACACGCAGACTATCAGAACATAAAAGCTCTATCGGTATAATAGTCGATACCGAAAACCTATACGCAAAGGTCAACTATACCATCACAGACCGAAACACAGACGAAAAAACAGATTATGACTACAAAATCAGCCTTACGACAACGCCCTGTAATTTCGGTGGTGTTCGGTACTGGTTTATCTGTCCGTTAAGTGTGAACGGCGTATATTGCGGACGCAGGACAGGAACGCTTTACCTTGCTTCGGGCGGACATTATTTCGGCTGTCGGCACTGCTACAACCTGTCATACGAGAGCCGGAATGAGTGCCGTTTAGGGCGGTTCGGCCAGTTAGGATATGTTTTGAAGGCTGACAGGCAATATGAAGAGCTTTACAACAGCATTAAACGCTGGACTTGGAGAGGCAGACCGACAAGGAAAGTGCGAAAATTGCAAGCTCTTGAACAAAAAATGAATCGGGCAGTTTCTTTGAGTGAAAGATTTCTTCTGGATTAAACAACGGCTTTAATAGACTATTTACGCCTAAAATTCCTATAAAATTTTTGTTTTTGAGCTAAAATTTGAGGTTGATTTTGCTTGATATATGCAAAAATCACCCACTGTGGTGTCATTTTGGTAACATGCATTTTGCTTTGATTCGTTGGCGTTTTTTACATGGCGCAACATCGTCGCACCCTCCGATCGAAAGAAAAGTGCCGAAACAACAATCGTTGGTTTAGTTAGGTTAGGTTTATTTTCTGAGATAACAAAAGGCAATAACATACATCGACGCAGAGATGTCGGTGCTTACTCATTAGGTTCTTCTAAAGTAAAATTTTTTGAAAGGTCGGCATTTTCGGCCTCACCTCCAATTTTGCCATCTTTTCCGTAGCTTGCTAAAAAAACCTTATGGTCTTCATGGTGGTAGCTAATTTCGTTTCCCCATCCATCTTTTGTGCTGTTATTATACCCAGGTCTTTCTGGTAAGTAAGATAGTGACGGTGGTAACTTGCCATTATCTTTAACGTATTTCCGTATTCTCAACTCTATCCCAGACATTCGATTTCGGGTATTGGTACTTGGTGGTATTTTTTCAATAAGTAAAAACGATATTAATCCGAGTATCAATAAGACTAAAAAAATGACCATTATTGTTTTATTTTTCATACTCGCTTATCCTGAAAACCTAAATGAACAACCACAGCTTAAAGCCTATAATACTCTTTCTTTGGGTTTTATCCATCCCAAGCTTAAAAGCTTATTTTTCGGCTTCATGCTTATGCAGTAATTCAACAATCTCTTCTCTGTTACTTTCCATCGCGAGCATAAGGGGTGTTTTACTTTCGTTATTCTTTGCATTTACATCCGCCCCCTTTTCCAGTAATGTCTCAACTGACTCCAAATCTCCTCCTGAATATATTGAGTTATGTAATGGTGTATCACCTCTTGCATCTTTTGCATCGACTTTAGCACCGTTTTCTATAAGCATCTTAATCATTTCTGAGCTGTGAGGAGGCTCTGTGGCCATATGCAACGGGCTATCACCAGATTTACTTTTTAAATTCACATCTGCACCTTTTTCAATAAGCATTTTAACTATTCTGGTTTGATTCCGACGAGCAGCATCATGTATAGGTGCCCAACCGTGAGGGTCGAGCGTGTTAATATTGGCTCCGTTATCGATAAGTATTTCCAACATCGCATATATCTTATCCTCAACTTCTTCGGGTGTCTTTCGACTAATCTGTCGCGTGTCTCTAAACGGATTTATCTTCTTAAGTCCATACCGGAAACAAAGAGTGAGCATATTTTGCCCGCCGGTACTTTTTGCATTTACATCATATCCTTTAGAGATCAATTCTTTGACTTTTTGGGTATTTCCTTTTTCAATGGCTACTTCCAAAGCGTTGTTACGATATGACATCATTCCGTAACCTAATAATGCAAGAGATATCGCTACACTCAAAATTGCATAAACTAAGCCAGGTAGTAGCTTGCCACCTTTTTTTAACAAAATTACTATGTTAAAGATTCCCCAAATACCCCCAAAGGCAAGTAAGAGCATCGCTAAAGCATTCTGTGAAAACGCAGAAAGTAAAAGAGCAATTATTATTAGTGGAAACAGAAATCTAGCTGTAACTTTGGTTATATCAGATTCATTACCTAATAATATGAAACGCATATATTAACCCACACCTTATCTAGCGATTGCTTACCCAAAAAGTTACCAAGACCAAAATATTGGTATCCCAGATTTCCACTTATATGTAAAATCTTTCGTTATTTTGGTTTTGCAAGTTGTCTTACAAGATAAGTATTCTGAACAGTTGCTTACATGCATAGTACCTTTAAGCCCGGCCAATGCCCATTCCCTTTTACACCCATAATCACCAGAGATAAGAGCCCATTCAAGTCCAAGTTCTGTATGGTATCCTGGCACAACGCTGCATAACGAATTCATAACTCCCCATAAATAATAATTTACAGCATGCTGACTATAACACCTTCCATTTACCTGTACGGTTTCTTTACAATCACCTGTAGCACAACAGGGATATAGACCTGGGCCGAAGTGGAGCTGGTCAATGTCCCATCTATCTGTGCCCCACATACCAGAGCATTTCAAAGTCTGTTGCCAAGTCGATAATCTGTTAAAATCTCTAGCACCTGAGCTTTAAATCGGCTAAGAGGACCGGTTACATCTGGTCCACATTGGCATTGTTTAGATTTTAACCCATAGGGATCCACATAACTAACAGGATTCGATATACAATACTGATACAAATTCATCCCATCCAAATACTGGTCTTCGGGCATTGCGAGTTGTTCTTGCTCCACCCATCTTCCTGTCTGCAATTGAGTCTGAGCTTCATGAACACTAATGACCGCGGTTTGAACCCGACTTGTAAGACTTGCATATCTCTGTTGAACTGCCACTTGCGGATGAATATTAGGTCTTCCAACCGAATTCATCTGAGCTATTGCATAATCCATATTAGGATTACTACCAATATTCTCCAGGCCAGCCATAGGATTGGGTGCAACGGGCCTGGGATCACTAATCTGTGGACCATTGGTGCCAACCCACTGGGGGCCGTGACTGGTGTGTACTATTCTTGGGCCTCTGCCTAACGGGTCCTGCTGGTGGAAACGGCCCGTTACGGGGTCATAACCTGCAGAAGCAACGTTGACGAAAGCCAAAACGCTTATTGACAGGACAAGTTTTTTCAGAAAATTCATCATTTTCCCCTTCCATAAAAACACTTGTCAAATTTTTAACACCAATATTTTTTATACCCAGA
>CAZMCN010000040.1:0-10120 GCA_964564845.1 uncultured Pirellulales bacterium
CATAAATCTGTCAAAGCCACGAACATCCTTGATTTGTCCAAATACCGGCTCGACCTTTCGGCCTCGAATCTTATACAATTCTTGGCCACGCTCAGTCAGAAGTTTTCGTTCCATTAATTCTGTCGGCGATAAGTTGTCCGGCATCGACTCTTCCGGAGGCGGTTGCTCGGCCATTGCCTTTCGCTGTTTGTAATCTTTCTGTGTCGCTACCAATAACTCAACATCACCCGCCGGTTTCTTTGTAAAATTCTCTTCACTGCAATAGCCGGCATCTGTCAATGCCACGCCGGTTTCCTCTTCTATTTCAACGGCCTGTCGATTTTCTTCTGCCTGCTCAAGCATCGGATGCAACTGCTGTTTGTCGTTTTCCTCTTGAGTCACATCCTCAGCAACGATGATCTGTTGCTCTGTTGTCAACGCCTGAGCATTAAGGCCCTGAACAAAACCTTTTCGGGTTTTCATGATCCGGCTCTCAGGGTCGGTAACATTGGCTTTGGCATCTTCATTTCCAGCTTCTTCGGGCAACTTCGGCTTACGACCGCGAGGCTTTTTTCCAGTGCTTTGTTCTTTGGCTTCACGCTTGTCTATTTTATCCTGTTGCTGTTTTTCAGCTTCTGCCTTTTCCTGCTCTAAACGTTCTTTACAGGCTTTTAAGCGGTTTATCCGGCTGTTGCGATCCCGCAAATATTCAGGCAGGATTTTACTTACAACGTTTCGCAGATACCCTGAAATCTGCCTTTCAGAATTCATTCCAAGGACTTTCCTTGCAATATTGTTACAATCTTCGATGGTAACCGAGCGGATTCCTCAATTACAGCATTTTCGATAGTTTTTCCCTGTGCGTAAGTCAACGACACTTTTGGATACTTCATATTCTTCTTATTTTTAGCTTCTAGTAAAGGGTCGGGGTTGAGTGTTTGGCCCTTTCTAACATATCTGCGTTTGTCTCCCTGCAACCAGCTGCCATAAGCTGTCCAAGTCAACATATATCCTAAAACCTTTTTCATCTTCATTGTCCGAAAGCCCCGTGGTTTACCCACGGGGTACTTGGCTGAAACCAAAACGTCCCCAAAGCATGATTATAATAGCGTCATGGAAAACCGGCAACAAGAATATCATGGTCCGGGATTTCAGAGCTTGGGATTTGTGTAATATCACCTTTGGGTTTTTCGCCAAAGTTTGCTTCATAAGTTTGTTGTGCAAATTTATTCCATTCAGATGAGAAGACGCATTTGCAGCCGGCCTTTTCAAAGGCAATACGTGTTCCTCCAATACCTGCAAATAAATCAATAAAAGTTAATTGTCTTTTGTGAGGGATAAGCTCGTAAGTACGATTTCTTTTGTGCCGAATTTCGACCTTATCGCCTGATATTAAGGAATTTTTTCTTACAAAATCTTTTACCCATGAGCGTTCTCTGAACAAGCAGCGAGGTCTGCCGGTTTTATTGTTTGCTGGTATATCAGTTTTTATAGGGTTACTAATTCCGGGTACGTGGATAGTTATTGGCTTACCTGTGCCATTTTTTCTTGAGTTTGTTCCAAAACAGTCAGAAGGAAAAAAGTCTTTGCCGCGTGGGCGGATATTTAAATTGCCGTATTTGAAAGCTGCTGACGTTAGTTTAATTACGCGTGATTCCATTCTGTATAAGCTCCTTATTTATGAAATATGATTATAATAATCGTCTCAAGATTTTTTCAACTGGTAATTTTATGAAGAAAAGGGGGTGTTTTCAATTGACGATTTACGATTGGCCCCTTCGATTCAAATCAGGACGGGTATTGATTATTATTTGCTGGTTAGGTATAATGCGGGGCGAAAGATGGAGCTGCGAGGTATAAAAATTTGATTTGAGGTTGGAAATGAATGTGCTGTTAATCGGCGGCGGCGGTCGTGAACACGCTATCGCCTGGAAACTGTCTCAATCGAAAAACTTAAGCAAACTCTATATTGCCGGCGGCAACGCCGGCACAGCCCAGTTCGGCGAAAACATTTCCGTCGGTGAAAACGATACGGCCGAACTGGTGGGCTTTGCACGCCAAAACGGAATCGGGCTTGTTGTGGTCGGGCCTGAAAACCCATTGGCGGCGGGAGTGGTTGATGCGTTTGAAGAGGCAGGGATAAAGGCGTTCGGGCCTATTAAAGGGGCGGCAAAGCTGGAGGCGGACAAGGCGTTTGCAAAACAGATGATGCGTTCGGCCTCCATCAGCACCGCTGAGGCGAGAATATTCGAGAGGTTCAGCGACGCTAAATCTTATATCGCAAGCAGAGATGAAGCGGTGGTTGTAAAGGCGGCGGGGCTGGCGGAGGGTAAAGGTGTGTATGTCTGCGATGAGCCGTCTGACGGTATTTTGGCGGCGGAAAGAATGATGTGCGATAAGATATACGGCGAGGCAGGTGAAAAAATCGTCGTTGAAGATAAACTGCTTGGCGAAGAGGCATCGATACTTGCCTTTGTGGACGGCAGAAATATCTACGTTATGGAATCTTCGGGAGACCACAAACCCATCGGTGACGGTGATACCGGTCCGAATACCAGTGGGATGGGCGCTTACAGTCCGGCACCTGTGGTTACCGATGTCTTGATAGACCAGATTACTCGTGAAATTCTTGTGCCGATAGTTGACGGTATGAATCGCAACGGCACGCCTTATAAGGGGGTTTTGTATGCCGGTCTTATGATAACCGCCGGTGGGCCGAGAGTGCTTGGATTTAACGTTGGTTTCGGCGACCCTCAGGCTCAGGCGATTCTTGTGCGGCTAAAAAGCGATTTGCTGGAGGTTTTTCTGGCGGTATGTGAAGGCAGGCTGGACCAGGTTACCCTTGAGTGGGACCGGCGGGCTGCGGTCTGCGCAGTAATGGCTTCGGGCGGTTATCCGGGCGATTACGAAAAGGGCAAAATAATAACAGGGATTAAAGAGGCAGAGCAACTCAAAGATGTTGTCGTATATCAGGCGGGCACGGCAAAAGAGGATGGCAATATCGTTACCGCGGGGGGCAGAGTGCTGGGTGTGACTGCTCTGGGAGAGACTATCGCGGGCGCAAAAACAAGGGCTTATGAAGCCGTAGATAAAATTAAATTCGATGGTGCATATTGTCGCCGGGATATTGCGGACAAAGCGATAAAAAGGCAAAAAGGGAAGGTGTTATAAAAACGTCGGCGAATTCAAACGAATCCGGTCGGTCCAAAGAAGAACATAAAACTCACCTTCGGCTGGCGGTGGAACTTTTCCTTTTGGCTGTTCTTTTGTGGTTTTTTATTATCGTTGGCGGTCGTGCTCTGCAAAAAATTGCGATTTTTCAGATTGCAGGGTTGACTAATACGAAAATCGAAACCGGACTGGTAGATTTCGACCTTAAGGGTTCGGTTCTTATTGAAAATCTTGTAATCAGGCCCAGGCGCCAATCGGAATACGACGAGACAATACTGAGGGCGGAGACGGTATATGCACGTTTTGGGGTGGGCAGCTTGTTATTGCTGCGGCCGCGACTGAAGGAAATAAGCGTTAAGGATTTTGTTTTCGATGCACAGCAGAATCTGGACACAGGCCAATGGAATCTTGCCGGTCTTACAATCGCGCCTCCGAAAGGCGGTTCCGGGAAGATGCCTGTTGTTCATCTGGAAAGAGGTACCCTACAATACAGCAAGGTATCAGAAGGGGTGCGCAAAGTTACTGCCCAAATACCTCTTGATGCCACACTTGAGCCGGACGAAGAGAGAGAAGATTGTTACGGGTTTGTTATAACCACGGCCAAGATGGCAGGCGGTTTTGGGCAAAGCAAACTGAGAGGTTTTTGTGGTCCCGGCAGAATCACGATTACCGGGGGGATTTCCTCGGCGGACATACCGGCATTCGAGAGGATGTGGATAATAAAAGCTATGGCTGCGGAGTTGAGTTATGATAAAAGCAATGATTATTCGCTCAAGCTAAGTATAAAAGATTTGTTGTGCATCCACAGACTTATTGATGACACAACCGCATCAGAGAAGCTTTCTCTTGTTGAAAGGCGTGGTTCATTTACGGCGCTTCAGAGGTTTTTCGTCCGATACCGTCCACAGGGACAATTTGATATCAGACTTGAGGCATCGGGCAACTTGAACCAACTGGCCGAAAGCAGGGTGAACGGTCAGCTTTACTGCAAGGGGGTTTCGGTTTGCGACCGAAAGTTCCTTTATCCGGTGGAACAGATTGTCGGGCGAATAGACTTTACCGAAAGAAGCGTGGCGCTGAACAATCTTGCCGGCCGACACGGTGATGTCGAGCTTTCGTTTGACGGCTTCTCAGAAGGTTTCGGGGCGAAGTGGCGGTATGAAATTCGCACTACAAGTGACAATATGCTTTTGGATAACGAGCTGTATAGTGCCTTCGGACAAGGAGCGAAGGAGTTCTGGACTGTTTTTTCGCCGGCTGGAGTTGCGGCGATAGATTACCGCATCAGCCGCAAGTCTCAAACAGATAAGAAGAGAACGCTGAAGGTTGAGCTGCTTGATGTTGATGCGAGGTACAGGAATTTTCCTTATCCTTTGACAAATCTTGCGGGCTCTTTGTTATTTGAGAGCGACACTGTAAGCATTTCGAATGTGGTTTCACAGTCAGGCGTGCGTCAGATAACTATCAATGGCGAAGTGAGGGGGCGCAGTAGCGAGAGGCCGATATACGATATCTCAATTAAGGCCGACAATATTGCATTGGACTCGACGCTTGCTTCGGCACTGCCGGCGAAACAAAGACGTCTTTACAACCAGCTTGAGATGTCGGGGTCGGCGTGGGCAGATGTGAATGTTTTTACGCCTGAGCAGGGGTCTGGTGGGACGACGTTTGAAGCTGATGTGTATTTTCAGGACAGCTCTTTGAAAGTGAGTGGGGCTGAGATGGTTATCACTGATATATCAGCCAGGGGGTTTTTTACGCCTGACTTGATTCGTATAGAGGAATTTAAGGGCTGGCATGGTGGAGGTTCGGTAGAGCTGACGGGCCGAATCCGGCCGGGGCAGGAAAATGAACAGAACGGATACAAGCTGTCGGTAGATGCCAAAGAAAATGAGATGAATGAAGGTTTGTTTAGCGTTTTGCCTGAGCTGTTGAGGAGGACCGTCTCCGGATCGCAGGCGAGGGGAAAAATCAATTACCATGCGGATTTGGACAAGAGCGCCGGAGCGGGCGGGCTTAACTATAAGATAGCTGTTGATTGTCTTGGTAACAGCATTAATTTTGAGAAATTCCCTTATCCGTTAAGGGATGTCAGCGGCAGGATATTGATAGATAATGAGTGTATCAAATTTGAGGGGATTAGAGCGACCGCAGCCGATACTGTTCGGGTAATACCGGGGGGCTCGACTATGAGAATAAACGGCGAAATCACCTTTGCCGAAAGTGCTTTTGGAGATGGCAGATTTGCCTTTGAGGCCGATGATATTTACCTGGACGAACGGCTCGGCATCGCTCTACCTGAGAACATTCGTGATTTTTACGCCAAGCTGTCCCCTACCGGTCGATTCGATTTGGAAGATGTAAATTTGAGAATTTTCAATGCTGCAGACGGCGAAGAATATATTGACTTTAGCGGTATCGCCAGATTCAAAGGTTGCAATTTCAACAGCATACCTGCTGTAACACAATGCGATGCTCAATTGCGGGCTGTGGGCTTGTATAAAACAGATGGGTGGTTCTGTGAGGGCAGGGTTGAGTTGGCCGCTGGAAGTCTGCGGGTAGCGGACAAGCACTTAAAAGGGCTGAAAGGGGACATCAACTACAATCCTGGTGGGCAGAGATGGGTGGCTGATAACCTTACAGCATATTGCTATGGCGGCAGGGTGGGAGCCAAATTCGAATTAAAAAAGTCACAAGAAGAGCAACTTGATTATATTCTCGAGGCCTGTTTCGATAATATCGATTTGAAGCAGCTTCTTCTGGACGACAAATCTTATGTAACGAAACTTTGGGTTCGCCAGGCGGGTTCTTTGGATGGACGAGGTGAAGAAGAACTCAACGAGCATATCACTACTGGGCAAATGAACGGTTCGCTGTGTGTCAGCGGGCGGATGGGCGATAAGTACTCACGCCTGGGCAGATGCAGACTGAATATGACCGATATGCAGGTCGGCAAACTCTCGCCGCTGGCAAAGCTGCTGGATGTGCTGAAACTTTCGGAGCCTAATGACTATGCCTTTGAGCAGATGCTTGTTGATTCGTATATAAAGCGGGACAGGCTGTTTTTTGAGAAAATCGATTTGTCCGGTAAGTCTGTTGCGTTTAACGGTTCGGGCTGGATGGAACTGCGAAGCAAAGAGGTAGATTTGCGTCTTACGGCGCGGGGCAGACGACTTGCTACCGCTGAGCCTTCGATTTGGCAGTCTTTAACGGAGGGTCTTGGGCAGGGAGTTGTGCGGATGGAGGTTACCGGTAATTTTTATGCCCCGGAGGTGACGACCCGAACCCTGCCGGTCATTGAGGATACGTTAGGCCTTCTGGGCACAAAAGAGAAGACACCGAAATAAGAGAAACAAGCGTTTTAACCAAATCCGGCATTTGTCTGGGCTTGCGCTTAGCTGTATAAGCCAACATAATCTCTTACATTGTCTGATAGGTCGAGTGTTAACTACTTAACCTTAATTCAGTTTTTGTATTTGGGTGAATTTGACCAGTGCGCCGGAGGTCTGAGGGTGCGGTTCAATGGAGCCGAGCAGGCCGACCTTTTGGCCTATGAGGTTATTTAAGTTCATCTTTGCGGCCCGGTCTTGCGGCAGGGCGTAACAGAGGATTCTGCCGGAGTCGTCAACTACCAGATAATGTATTAGCTTCGGGTCGGCGTTGTAAATGCTTGAGGTCTGAAACTTGCCGATAACGGCAAAATCGCCCAGATTCGGGACATTTTCTATTTTGGCAGCGTGGTCTTTATCTATTCGCTGTTTAATCTTCTGCAGTTGGTCGTCCTGGAGCTTGACGGTTTTTTCGACATTGACGGCCAGTTCAAAACGTTTTATCTGCTCGATGGCAAAGTTGGCATATCTGGCGGCTTTACCGGCAGCTTTATTGTTGGCAATCTCAAGAAGTTTTTTCTTTATCAGTTCATAGTTCTGCTTATCCGGGGGTTTGGCCTGTTCTGTTTTGATTTGTTTTGCCATGATGTAATATTCAGCGAGTTTTCTGGCCTCGACGGAGACATCGGTTGGGACAACTGCGGGCGGCATATCTTTGGACTCGGTAATTTCAGCGTCCGGCCCAACGGTGGCGATTGGCCTGGTGTATTGGGTGCTGACCCAGAGATAGGCGTTGGGCGGCGGTGCAATTTTATAGTAATCACCCTGGTCCTGGCCGACTATCAGTCTGACCTGGTCGTCTTTGTTGAGTTTAAACTGCATAGTTCTGGAATGTATTGGGTTTCCATCGGCTGAGCCTGCCCAGACACGAACGGAATCTCCGGTTACAATTCCTTTTGCCGGCTCGGCGGAGTCAATGCGGACGTACTGCTTTGAAATCCAGGAGAAACTTCCGGGCGGCGGGATAATACACGACCAGGAAAACTGTGTATCAACAACAGTTACCGTGTCGGTCTTGTTCAGCTTGCCGCAGGAATAATGATTTGTACCTGGTCCGGAGCGAATGTAAACGTCATCGCCGGTAATCTGAGCGATATAAGGAAAATCAGGGATGGCTGCTTCGTTGATATCGGCTGAAGATGGCTGTTGCGTCGAAGTGGCTGCGACCTGGACAAAGCCGGTGGACATTAGAACAACTAAACAAACCAGAGGAAAGAAAATGTTAGTGTAGGATTGCATTTTTCTGTCTCCCAAAAAGAGATTATCGGTTAAAAATCCGACAACTGCCTAAACGGCAAACGATTTTTCGGTATTCAAGTTATCACCGGCCTGATTAATTGTCAACTTTTTTATTTTTTGAAAAAAAGATTTCCCTTTTTTATTGTTTTCTAAGATTTGCGAGGGGTTCCGCAAATGCGTTACTTCGCATTTGGTGGGCCCCGATACTTTCTGAGCATATCGAGCAGGTTCTGCATATCATCGGGCAGAGGGGCTTCGAACTTCATCAATTTATCGGTTGTTGGGTGTTTGAATTCGAGTGTAGCGGCGTGGAGAGCATAGCGACTGATGAGCGGCTGCTGAAGGGCGGGTTCGCCATCCTGCAGTTGCCAGGGATAAACAAGTTTGCCGCCATATATATTGTCGCCGACGATTGGATGTTTGATATAAGAGAGATGTACCCGTATCTGATGCGTTCGGCCGGTTTTTGGTTTTAGCTTCAGCAAGGAGTAACCGTGGAATTTTTCAATGACCTCGTAAAATGTGACTGCTTCTTTGCCTATTTCCGGCCTGACGGCATATTTTTCTCTAACCCTGGGATGGACGCCGAGGGGGACGTTTATACGGTCGGCGGTCAGTTCGGGGATGCCGTGTACTATAGCGAGATAGCTTTTTTGGTTTTGTCTGCGTTCGAATTGTTTGGCGATTTTGAACTGGGCGGTGTCATTTTTTGTAACGACCATAACGCCGGTGGTGTCTTTGTCGAGACGGTGAACGATGCCTGGTCTGAATTCGCCCAGTCCGCTGGAGAGTTTGTCTGAATAAAAGGCCAGTGCGTTTACCAGGGTACCGTGAGTGTTACCGCGGGCGGGGTGGACAATCATATCGGGCTGCTTGTTGAGGACAATAATATCATCGTCTTCATAAATTATGTTCAGCGGGATATTTTCGGGCAGAATTTCTTTGGTCGGCAGTTGCGGCAGGGCAAGTTCGATTTTGTCGCCTGGACTTAACTTAAAGCTTTTATTTACTACTTTGCCGTTGACCTTAACGGCGCCGGCGGCGATTTGCTTCTGGAGCAGACGCCTGCTGAAATTGCTGAACCTGCCGTGCAGGTATTTGTCAATCCTGCGCTGCTTGATGGAATTTCCGACATGAAGTGTCAAAGGCCAGCCGTCTGTATTAGTATCTTGTATTTCGTCTCTCCTGTTTTACATCCTGCAAAAAAAGAGTACTTATACTTAATTTTTGATAGTTTTAGATAATTATTAGCCGGGCAGATTGGCATCAACGATATTTAAGTTGGTATCAACCCCGTTAGAAATTTTCCTTTTTGTGGAATTTCTAACGGGGTCAACTGGCCCTGGATTGCTGTCAACAGGAGTTGTTGTTAACTGCGGCAGTATGGTTTCGATGTTTTGCGGCACTGGTGGTTTGCTAAAGACTATTTCCTGTCGATAGTCTGCAATTTCATTTAGACGTTGCTTTGTCTGAACAGCAGCTACGGTTCCTTCAAGATTTGGGTCGGTGGTAATTTCATAGTATATTTGTTGAGCTGTTTCGAAGTTTCCGAGTTCCTCTTCGCATAGTCCCAGTCCGAATTTAGCTGCTGCGGCCAGGGGCGGATATGCCGCTGCCTTTTCGATTGCCTTAACGTAGCTTTCCCTGGCACGGTTTATTTGAGCTGTTATGTCTTGGGTGTTTGCTTTTTCGAGTCTGTAATGTAACTCGGCGCGCAGTGCTTCGGCTCGTTTGATTAAGGCGAAAGCGGCCATTTGGTTGTTGTTTGCGTTTTGGGCGGCTGCCTGGAGACTATCGGCGACTTTCATGAGCATATAAGAGGTGTCAAGCCCTCTGATATGGTCGTTGAGGATTTTCGTTTTTCCCTGCGCCAATTGGCTGATGAGGCTTGTCAAATGGAGCTGTTTTTTTACAGATACGACGTTTTTTTGGTACCTATTCCAGAAATATGAGCCTCCGGCGAGGACAATGACTACAGATACGTAGATAATTACTCTGAGGTTTTTCTTTGCCCATTGCGGCAGGTTGCTCAGCCACTCGGCCAGTTCATTGGTTTTCATTTCGTGACGGTGTGCGGGCTTCATTTCTTTCTCCGTTAAATATTCTTCCGAAATAGTTTTATTTGCGTCCTGATTCATCAGGAATTATTTTTTGACGCAGGGCGGCATTATAGCAAAAATTGTTTTGTCTTGCAATAGATTCGAGCTGCGGCTAAAATTTCAGCTGATGGGTCGTTGAGATAGGCTTTTTCTGTTAATTGCGGGGCCCCAAACGCAAAGTAATGCGTTGGGCAGCCCCGGGCCTTTTTGAAAGGGTGTAAATGTTAAAAGTTTTCGCAAAGC
>CAZMCN010000040.1:10220-16298 GCA_964564845.1 uncultured Pirellulales bacterium
CGCGGATAATCCGCAAAGAAGCCCAATTCCGGATGTCGTAAAGGACATTTGGGACCCGGCCAGATATATTGCTATTGATGAAATTGAGCCCGGGATGGATGCATACTGTCTTACCTGTTATAAGGGCACAGAGGTTGAAAAGTTTGGTTTGAAGGTTTTGGATGTAGTGCGTGATGTATCTGCCGGCAGAGATATGATTTTGGTTGAGGGCACTGATGAGCGTTTTATCCACACCGGCCCGGTTGGCGGCTGCAGCGGCTCGCCCGTCTATATAGAAGGCCGATTGGCAGGGGCACTGGCTTACGGGTGGCTTTACAGTAAAGACCCGCTTTATGGTGCGACACCGATTGCGGAGATGCTCAGGGTTGGGCGTCTCGGCGGTTTTGAACAATCGCAGGAGGAAACAGGGTTTGTGTTTGATTTTTCCAGGCCCATCGATTTTGCCGAGATTGACAGGCAAATAAAAGGGTACAAGAGGATGGTCTCGGAAAGGAAGGGTCGCGGCTTATACTCTTACAACCTGCATACTTTGGCCCCTTTGCCTTGCCCTTTGGTTACTTGTGGTTTGCCTGCGCAGGTTGCAGAGCAGCTGGATGCCTCGGTCAGTCCTTTTGGATTTATGGTTGTTTCCGGTGTCGGCAGCCAGAATTTATTACTCGAATCGCAGAATGCCGAAGATGAACCGGAGAGGCCAGGATTGGTCTCCGGTGCCAGTCTGGCTGTTCCGGTGGTAACAGGCGATATAATGATGGCAGTGGTAGGAACGGCTACCGAGGTTGTCGGTGAGAAGGTCTATGGTTACGGGCACGGCTTTCTTGGTTATGGACAGATAGATTTGCCGATAGCCACAGCTCAGGTGCACACGGTGGTATCGAGCATAGTTCGTTCTTTCAAGTTTTCCCGTGCTCTTGATATAGTCGGCGCTCTGAGAAGGGATGAATCGACTGGAGTTTACGGTCAAATCGGTGCAGAGGCCAGGATGATACCGCTGACGATAAAGGTGGACCGTTACAACGACAGTGAGAGGCGTGTGTATAACTGCCGGCTTTGTGATAATCGGGTGCTTACGCCGGACGTGCTTGGTTCTGCGGTTGCCGGTGCGTGCCTTCAGTTCGGTCAATTTCCGCCGGAGCATACGGTCAGATATAAGGCAACTATTGAAGTTGAGGGCGGCGAATCTATCGTTTCTGAGAATGTTTCAACCGGCAGCGGGCCTGCTGAATTGTTAATGGAAAGTGTCGGCTCAGTTACGCTGCTTATGAATAATCCGTTCGCAAAGGTTGATATAAAATCGGTGGATTTTGAAGTTGGCATAACGGAGAAAAACATCTTTTCGCATATATGGTCGGTCGATTTGTCTGATTCTGTCGTCAAGCCGGGACAGACGGTTGATATTTCGGTGATTTTGGAGTCTGTCCGCGCTGAGAAGAAGAGATACAACTGGAGCCTGAGGGTTCCGGACGACCTTGGTGCGGGCAAGTACGAATTGATAGTTACAGGCTGGCGCGGGTATCTGGATTTTCTTAAAGAGGCTGTGCCATATCGATTTGTTGCACAAAGTGTGCCGAGTTTGATTGAGTCGATTAATGATGTTTTGGCTATCAAGAGGGATAAGTTGTATTTTCTTTTGGTTTTGCCGGCGGGCGGCGTTGCTGTGGAAAGAGAAGAGCTTCCTGATTTGCCTGCTACCAAGGTGCTTGTTTTGCAGGATGCGAAAAGAACGCTGAAGATACGTCCTTTTCAGCACTGGCTCGAAAATATTGTGGAGACCGGCACAGTCGTTATCGATAAGAAGATTATGCGCATAACAGTGGAAAAATAATAGGAGTTAAAAATGAAAATCAATGAACGGAAAACATCGATTGGAAATTTAATGCCGCCGGGTTTTATGCTTTGCTTTTATATTTTCAGCTTTTCGATTTTAGTTTGTATGTCGGGTTACCCCTGCTGGGCGGTTACCAGCAAGGTTACCCGTCACAGCAGCAGTGTGGATTTATTGGCAGGCGAGACGGATAATACGATAGTTGACTCGAAGGGCACAATCCGGCTCGGCCGGGTGGCGGAATCGCTGGCGGGTGAGTTTGAAAATGTCTGGTCTATAAACACTATCGTTGTCAGCGGCGGAAGTGTTTACTTGGGGACAAGTCCCAACGGAGGCGTTTACAAATACAGTCTTGGTGAACTAAATGATGTTTACCAGGCTGAGGTGCCGAAAAGTCAGAGCGCCGAACCCGACAGTAATGAGCCCAACGCCGTCAGCGGCGAGCCCAACATTGTTGAGAGAGAGAAATACCTGGCGAATGAGCATATTTTTGCGATGGCAACCGATATATCCGGCCGGCTTTTGGTCGGTATAAGCGGTAGAAGATGCGTTCTGTGCCGACTCGAAGCAGAGCAAATGAAAACGATTTTTGAGCCGAACGACGCCAAATATATCTTTGCGATAGCCGTTGATGACAGCGGTGAGATTTATCTGGGCACCGGGCCGGAAGGTAAGGTCTATAAGCTCGATTCAAATGTCGAAGAAGCACAGCTTATTTATGACAGCACCGATAAGAACATACTTTCGCTTGCAATTGGAAATGACGGATTTGTTTATGCCGGCAGTGACAATCGTGGGCTTGTTTACAAGATAGACCCTCGTGCCCGGACGGCAACGGTCTTATATGACAGTGACCAGCCGGAGATTACTGCTCTGATGTTTTCACGTAGCGGTCGGGCCGCCCCAACAACTGTCAAGGATATTGGCGGGGAGGATTTGTATGCAGCGGCAACATTGGCCAAAATTATTGCTGCCCAGACGAAATTTGCGTCTGAACATCCTTTTGCCGGTCGGCCTGAACCTGAATCGCCTGCTCAGGCAAAGACCGGTGCGAATGAAAGCGGGCTGAAACTGGAAGTAGCGAATACGAAAAAAGAAGCCGGTAAGGAACCTGCCCAGCGACCGGCACCGGCCCGCGAGCCATCAAAACCGGGCAAGGCCAGTTACATTTACAGGATAACCGGCGATGGCTTTGTTAGCGAGATATTCAGTGAAGCGGCGGTTTTTTTCTGTCTAACCGAACAGGATGAAAAGCTTTTTATCGGGACCGGTAATAACGGTCGGTTCTTTTCTGTTGAGCCGGCTACGGAGGAGAAAGCAATTATTTATGAGGACAAAGAGGCCTCGCAGATTACTGCAGCGGTAGTTGTGGGCGATGACATTTACTTAGGCACAGCCAATCCTGCAAAACTGATATTGCTGCGTAAGGCTTTTGCTTTCGAAGGCAGTTATACGTCGAAACTTATCGATGCGTCTCAGCCTGCCAGATGGGGCAAGCTGCAAATCGAAGCCGACATTCCCGAAGGCAGTACGGTTTTAGCTTCTTGTCGCAGCGGGAATGTCAAGGATGTGAACGACCCGACTTTTTCTGAGTGGACCGAGCCCCAGCAGGTAACAGGACCGATAGAGACGGGTTGTCCGGCGGGGCGGTTCTGTCAATATAAACTTATTTTGAAAAGCCCTGACGGCGAAAGAACTCCCGTTGTCAGGGAAATTGCCGTTGCCAGCGCCGTTGCGAATCTTGCACCGAAAATTGAATCGGTCACTATTAGTCGAGTGGAGACAGCCGGCCAAGCGGGCGTATTTCAAATAAGCTATAAGACCAAAGATGATAACGATGATAAGCTGATTTATAAAATAGATTTTAGAAAGATTACAAGGACGAGCTGGATTGAGCTTGAGGACGATATCGAGAAAGACAGTTTCGAATGGGATGGGAAAACCGTCGAAGACGGACGGTATGAGCTCAGAGTGACGGCAAGCGATGAAAGGAGCAATACCGATGCGACAAAGTTGACCGGCAGCAGGATATCCGAGCCGGTGGTAGTTGATAATACCGGGCCGGTTATTAAAAGAAGTCTTGTGAGAAAAGAGGCAAAAAAGGTAACGCTCGAACTGCTGGTATCGGATGAATTAAGCGCTATCGGAAGTGTAAATTATACCGTTGACAGCAATAAAGAGTGGATAGGCGCGGTGCCGGACGATTTGGTCTATGACACCACCAACGAAGATTTCACCATTGTTATTGAGGATTTGAAACCGGGCGAACATATAATCTCAGTCAAAGCGGCAGATGATGTTGGAAATACAACGTATAAAACTTTCGATGTCAGTATAAAAGACAACTAAGGGGGTTCGAATTGATGTATGATGCCTGAATAAAGGTATGGGGTTTATGCCAAGAGCGAGACAAAGAAATGAAACTGTGGTAGAGCAAAAGCGGTTTATTGAAACAATAGTTGAGATTATGAAAAAGGCCGTTGTGTATGGCTCCGATGAGAATAAAAAGGTTATTCAACAACAGTATGAGCAGGAAGAATTGGGGCTGGCAAAGTTTCAACTGGGAGTGATTTTGGAGGATTTTGAGATAGCGAGAAAAAAACAGGTGCCCTTGTGTCAGGATACCGGCGCTCCTGTTTTCTATATAAAACTTGGAAACGAGGTAAGATTGAGCTTTGATTTGAAGAAAGCTCTTGCCGAGGCTGTAAGGCAGGCAACCGAGCAGGTTCCACTAAGAAGAAATGTTGCCCATCCTCTCAGCAGACAAAATACCAACGACAATACCGGAATGGGTTTTCCCTATACCTTCTTCGATTATTTCGAGGGAGATTATATGGAGGTTTTGTATTATCCTAAAGGCGGCGGTTCTGAAAATATGAGTAAGCTCAAAATGTTCAATTCCGTTGCTACACTGGATGAGGTTAAGCAGTTCATTATTGAAACGGCCGCTGAATTTATGGGCAAGTGCTGCTCTCCTTATACTCTGGGAGTTGGAATAGGCGGAGGTGCCGATATTTGTATGAATATGGCCAAGAAAGCTGCGTTAAGGGAGCCGGGCGTAAGTAGTAATGACCCACAGACAGCCGAAATGGAGAAGGAGCTGGAAGAGAGGATAAACAGTCTTGGAATCGGGCCGATGGGATTAGGCGGGAAAAAAAGTTTAATAACAGTTAATATAGAAGTGGTGGGGACTCACCCTTCCACATATCCTGTCGGTATTGCCAATAACTGCTGGCCTGGCAGGAAAGCCTGTGTGAGATTTCATCAAGATGGAAGAGTTGAGCATCGTTAAGCTGCAGACGCCATTGACCGCTGAGCGTGTTAGAGAATTAAAAGCCGGTAACATTGTTACTCTGGACGGCGATGTTTTTATTTTCAGGGACAGGGCGCACAGGCAGGTTTATGATTATTTAAAGAATGGCCAACAGCAGCAGATACCCTTTGACCTGACGGGGCAGGTGATATTTCATACCGGCCCGATAATGGAAAGAGTCGGCGAGGGCTGGAAGGTGGTCGTTGTCGGCTCAACAACAAGTGTAAAACTTGAATCGCTGGAGCCTGCGATTATAAGGCATTACAATATAAGAGGTGTCATTGGAAAGGGCGGTATGGGGGTTGACACAACGGAGGCGATGAAAGAGGTTGGCTGTGTTTATTTTGCTCAGGTCGGCGGGGCAGCCGCTGTGCTTACGGAAGGCGTTAAAGAGGTTGTCGAGGTTTTCTGGCTCGAAGAGAACGGTATTACAGAGGCTGTATGGCATTTAAAGGTCAAGGATTTTGGGCCTTTCATTGTTGCTATTGATTCGCACGGAAGGAATCTCTACATAGAGAACGAAAATAAAGTGAAGAAAAAACTATTGGAAGGCGTTTGATGACGGGGCCGGTGGCAATTTAGCCGGACAAGGAGAATAGGATGCAAAGTTTCAACCGCGAAAGCCGGCGGAGTATTTATTTCGGTGTCGGCTATGTTGTGGCGAGCCGGTGGGAGCCCGACCCAATCAAGCGTCTGGATTTTCAAAGGGCTTTGGCCGAGAAGCAGTTGGATTTTCCGCAGACCCGAGTTGGTGCGCACGATTTTACACTTATTAGAACAGAGCAGTCCCCGCTTCAGGTCAAGGCTGCTTCGTTAGGACCGAGGGTTTCGAGCATCTCGGTTAACTCGGAAAGACCTGTTGACACTCTTGAGCTTTTTGGCAGGGAGGCCGAGGCGGTTTGCAACGCATTTCGTCAAATCTGGTTTGAGCAGCAGTGTCAAA
>CAZMCN010000041.1:0-15829 GCA_964564845.1 uncultured Pirellulales bacterium
AGTCATACACCACTATAGCATCGTGAAGTGCCATACTGTCTCCACCTGCCTTGCCCCCGGATATACCCTGCTTGCCTACGGATATCCCCGCCTCTGCGGGAGAACTGGCCGCAACTTTGCCTGCACTGCTTAGTACAGAAGTAACGAGCTTCGTCGCTTCAGAGGCACTTACGTAATACAGCGTGAAGACCTTGTTAACCATTCGGCTCTTGTCTTCCTTGATTCTTGTGTATTCCTGAGCGGTATAAACCCTTATGAAATTTCCGTCTCGTTCATACTTGAATTGATAGCCCAGAACCGCCTCCATCGCCTGTTCAAATGTAACATCATAAAGAGTTGTAACATTAAGCTGGCCGTCAACTTTCGACGACGGCACAATATTTACCTTGTATAGTGCCGCCAATGTCCGAAGCCCGTCCCTGATAGTCGCATCTTTCTCAAAATTAAGTAACTTAATCATCCCTTCTCTGGATGCTTCTTCTGTCTCCTCCGAAGCCGGGCCACCCTGACCCGAAAAATCTTCGTTGCCGCCGGCTTCAAGTTCTGCTGCTATGGCCTCTGCCGGATTTTCAATAACGCTGCCAACAGCAATTGCGGCCATAAAAACCAGAACAAGAGTCCATATAAACAAGTTCTTTCCGACTTTGTTTTTATTGTCTGAATTCTTATTGTGATACATAATTTAGCTCCTTGTTTTAGAAAACTCGTCTTGTGATTTTTCACAAAACGACACGACTCACATCTTCCAATCTGCACTTGAATTATTCTCTTTTAGCTTCAATCGCATCTCCGCTTGTCCACATCTTAAAAACACCGTCTTTTCTTCAATTTTAACTATTTCACATTCATACATATTCACTCCGTCCCGAATGAGCATTTTGTCCCCCACAACCAACAACTTATCATTTACAAAAGCTCGCCGATTTTTACCCATTACTATCGCACCAAGCTTTAGCTTCTCTGCAATTTTTCTGGCCACTTCTTCATTACCGTTTCTTGAAACAACATCCACTTCTCTCCTGTCACCAACACCTTTGCCTTCTCTAAAAAAGTCCTGCCAGTTCTTCACAGTAAAAAAGTCTCGGGCAAGCACATCATTACGTCCTTTGACCTTCGGCAATTCTATAAAAGATAGCTTTAATGACTCTGTATCGGACTGCCCTATCAGTTTAATCTCTTCAGCCACTGATGACGCTGCAGCGCTCTGCGGACTCTTGCTCGTGAGCACTCTGACCCACATAAAGACCATTACTGCTATCAGACACAATGCAAAAACAGCCTTTTTCTTATCTATTGCCAATCGCCCTGATGCCCCGTTGGCTCCGCTAACATTATTTCGCAGATTTCGCTTCATTCCTTCTTATCCCTGCTCCGCCTTTGTTCTGTAATAAATAATTCCTTTTGTCTGCATACTTAGTTCGCCGCTAAAATTGTTATCATTTTTAAGTGTTACCTGCTCAATGCGAATCAACCTGTCCATCGTTTGCACACGTTTGTAAAATTCAAATATCTGCCCTAAACTCCCTTTGCACTTCATACTTACCGGTATGCAGTTCAGGTTATTGGTTTTTGTCTCCTGGCCCGGCTGGACCTGCTGCTCACTGAGACCAAGTTCATTCATCAGATTAGCTATCTCCTGCAAAAAGCCACCGAGGTTCCTGCCGGCCGGCACATTAGCTTCAAACTTTGCGGCTGTTTTTTGAATATTCGCTAATCGCTCTCTAATTGTGAAAAATTGCGAACTCTCAAGCGATGCTTTATTAAGAACAAACGCCTGTGCAGCTTTTGCCTGCATTACTGCTCTCCTCTCTCTTCGCAAAGGCAGATAACGAAGCAGAACAAATCCGCCAACCATTACACCGGCCACAACCAAAATTATTATTTGTTTTCTTTCTCGAAACACCATCAGCCCTTTGTTACCTTTCTACTCTCCTGTCCTTAGTATCTTCTGCTCCACGAGACGACCCCTCCAGGTAATTCGCCAAATAACAGACTATCTCAAACTCACTTACCTGATAATTTTCTGTCGCTCTGTTGACGCTCTCTCTCGACACTGCTTTGTTTGCCGTGGAACCAGCCGCAGTTACATCTTTGTTTCGCGAAAACGATGGATACACCTGACAAAAATACGGCGAATCCTCAAGTCTGCATATCAAATCTCCTACGCTGCTCGAATCAGATGCCACCCCGTCTATCACCACCTTAAAACGGCACGCACCGAGTGACAGCTCCGATTTGTCCCGAACCGCTCTGACGCCCGAACCACTCCTCGGCAAGGTCTTATCACCGACCTCAAATTGTTCAGCCCTGAACTCCACGCTGCTAATCGCTATATTTTCATTAATCAAAAAACTTAGTTCCGCAAAAACACTTCCGACATCTATCCTGGAATCGATTTCCTGAAGGATATTTACTTCTTTCTGGAATCGTTTCACTTCATTTTTAATCCTGGAAAATTCCTGTGATACGTTTTCTGCTTTGGCCTGCTTCGATTCGGCATTAACAAGCTCCGCCGCAGCTTTTGAAATTGAATGGACGGCAACAAAATTCCACACCATCATCACTACAAATATACCGCCAAGGGCGATATATTGAGTTCGGTAACTAATCTGCCGCTGCGCGGCCTTCTTGTACCAGTTTGGAAGAAAATCAATTTCTTTCATACCACCACTCTAATCTGTGGCTCCTTTGGAGCCTTTAAGCCCAAGGCCAACAGCCACTGCCCATTCACAAAGCAGGCCGCGCTTGTCGCTCTCGAAGTTAACATTCATCATATCAAAGCCTCTTAATGGTTGAGCAGTTTCAATCTCAACCGTCAATTGACGTCTTAAAACATTAAGCAGAATATTTTCATACGCTTCTCCGCCGGCAAAAACCGCCCGCTCCACACGCTTGCCTCTGAATGTCACTGTGTAATATTTGAAGCAAAGCGATATCTCTCTCGCCAACTCTTCGGCAACGGCACTAATTGCGCCAACCATCACCTGCCGAGTCGAAGCATCGAGACCTACACTGCTTGCTGAATCAACACCTGATGCCCAACGACCGTTCTCGATGCCGACTGATGACGAATCTGCCGCCCTTTCCTTTCTCAGCCTCTCTCGCAGTACCTCGGCATCCAAAATACTAACTCCTAATTTCGCCGCTACCTGGCGATTAAATTTATCTCCCCCAATTGGTATTTGCTTAACGAAACTGATTTGTCCCCCACGCCCGAACACCACTGTTGTAAACCAGCTGCCAACATCTACAAAAACCGCCGTCTGCTCCTTGTCCTCCTGACGCCTCAGTGACCTCTCAAAACTTCTGAACAACGCGCAAGGAACCGAATCTATCGCCGCTGGTCTAAGACCCATCTGCTCAACCATCTCAATATGGCTTCTTATCGTTTCGTTATCTGCAACGAATAATACCAGCTCATTTTTCATCTCATCACCCTGTTGAACATTGCCGGCAACCACATAGTTGACCGCGTCTATGTCAGGGTTCAGGCCAAAACGCTGAGCAACTTCTCCCCTTAGAACCTGTTCTATCTCTTCCGCTTCTGTCTCAACCAATCGCAGAGAAGTTATTTTCAATTTGTCATTCGGCAAACACGAAATAACATCTTTCCCGCGAAAGTTACCTTCCGCCAGCATCTGCCTGACTGCAGAGATAACGAACTGGCTTCTCTGTTGCTCGTCTCCATTTATATCGGGGTCAATTCTGGTCTTGTCCGCTGCTGAAACTCTTATGTGGCCGTCGTTTATCGACAGTTGAATCATCTTGATGGCATTACGACCTATATCTAAGCCTATCGGCCGAAGATTCCGGTTTTTCAATTTCCAGCTTATCATCTGCGATTTCCTTTTTTCATCACGGAGAAATCGATATAAAACCTGTAACAGCTTCCACAATAATTGTTACTGTCGTTCCATCTGCCTGCAGCCGTATAATGCCGCCGTTAACCGGGCTTCCCAAATAATTGAATTCGACCGCCTCTTCCGAGTTAAAATCAACCTCTTTTATATCAACTTTATCCAGCCTGCTGTCGCTGCGAAAATCTATTACATAATCGAATCCCTTTTTCACAGGATGCGCTATAACACCGTCCTGGTCTTTGACACTGTAGCTTTCTGTACTCTCATCAAATACAACCGAAAAATTCTGGCCTCTGCTTATTGCCATACTTTTGGCATACTCAAGGTCCGCCGCAACCATATTGGCCGCCGAGCGAACCTGGCCGCTGCCGGCAGAACTCATCATCGGTATCGCCATCGCCGCAGCAATGGCGATTATCACCACGACAATTAATATCTCTATCACAGTAAAACCACTGTCTGTGCTTTGCATTCTCACCACACGCTTACTCCTGTATTGGCGCTTTATGCCCACACCACTATCCTTTTTCGTCCTCTTCGAGAGGCCTCTTTACCGCCCCATCGGACAATACAAACCAACTGTCGCTCATACGGTTATCGCCTTCCTGCCCGACACATCCGGAGCTTACTAAAACCATTTTTATCCTCCCGTTATAAATGTCATTTTCCATACCTTCTACAGTTATGGTCAACAGAATTGGTATAACCGTCAATCGATATGACATAAACCGGCTGATTATTTCGAGTAACGCAGTGGTCGGGAAATATAACTTACGTTATTAATCTGCTTCAGAATTTTCTTTTCTTTTCACATAAAGGCCGATAAGCCGTCTGCCTTTAATCCGTCCCATAAACCCATTGCTGCATTTCTAAGCAATATGCTGGGTTCCCCAAACGCATTATTTCGCGTCTGGAGGTCCCTGAAAATCCCGACCTGTCGGAAAGATTTGCAAAAACTTCTCGCTTCTGTGTTGTTAATTTCTTTCGATACTTCTAAAAAACGCCCCTGCCGCCGGACTAAAAGTTGCTATGTCACCGCCAAGCGATGCCTTGATTGGTTTCGTTGTGATGACAACGTTACCGCCGCCGCTTATGCCACCGCCGGTAATAAACAACGCCCCGGAAATCACAACTTCGGCCCCGCTGTCAACCGTCCACTGACCCGCTGTCTGCGCAAGACCGTTAACCTCCATCCTTGCCGCGTTTTTCACTGTTACTGCGCCATCTACCAACATTGCCGGAGAATTCTTTTGGGCCGTCATCTTTATCGAACCGCCGCTGACTATCAGATGGCCCTTGATAACAAAAGTTTCGTCGATTACCAACTCCTGGTCGATTAGTTCAACATTGCCGTTGGGGTCAGGCTCATAACTGGCGGTGAAATCGTCTGTGTTAAGGCCGGGGCCGCTAATACCCACCGCTTCACTAATGTCGTATTCCTGACCCATGCCGCCGGAACCGACAAGGCCCACACTGAAAATATCTCCGTTTATAATGCCGTTATTTGTTAAATTGCCGCCGCAGTAAACATCACCGTTAATTGTTACACTATTGGATATTATCGCATCGCCCCCGACCCAGAAAGCAACGCATGGGTCAAGTCGCAACTCGGCTTTTAAAATGCTCAGCCCGACCTTCTCTCCTGACCTTTCTCTGTACGCACCTGACGTTATCTGATAATTACACTCACCGCGTTTAACTACATTGACATCATAGTAATCGGAACTGCCTGTTATTATTTGCATACCCTCTGCGCCCGCCCAGTATTCTGAATCAACATCTTGCGGGTGAAGGATAAGCTCCTTCGCATGTTCCAGGCCGGATTCCGCTAAATAATCCATTTGCACTCGAAGCAGCATATTCTCACCGCACGCCAATTCGACATCGCTTCGCGACAAAAACCCCAACGATAAAACCGTCACTGCCATAACGATAAATAAAACAACCAGCAGTGCCGACCCTTTTCTATCGGTTTTATTGCGTTCGCTTTTCATATCTCATCATCATCCTGGCTGACAATCTCTCCACTGCTGTTAAGCAGATTACCTGTCCAGCCGCGAAGTGCAGCGCTTATCTGATAACTGTGCAAAACTCCTTTTTCTTCCATGTCAAATGAAATGGTCAATAACCTGCTCCACGGCGGCCCCTCGTCATCGTCAAACAAAAACTCCACATTACTGCATTCTCGAACCAAGTATGACCGAGTCTCTGTACATTCATCGACAAACAGGCCCTTGCAACCACTCTGTCCAAGCCAATATATCTGTGAAGCCTGGCCGCTGAACCAGGACGCAAGCCAACCGGGGCAGGAGGAAAACTCCAGAAGATTCATACAATTTTCGCCGCTCACGTTTTCAATATATGCCAGCTCAAGCACATCAATCCTGCCGTTATGAGGATTATCGTCGGCTTTCCAGATTACTACATCATCGCCCGGCGCCGCACATATTAGTTTGCAGTATCGAACCAGTTCCGATATCTTCAGTGTCGCATAACGCACCTCTGCCTGTTTGCGGCTTGTGTCATCGCTTGCCTCATTCACCGTCCCCAGGGCATAAGCTAATGTGGCAACAGCAGTTAACACAATGCTCGTAACCACCAGTGCAACTAACAGCTCAACTAACGTCATCCCCTTATCATTACGCCTTTGATTTATTTGCATCATCCTCTGCCAATCAATCGTTTCAAACTTACTATTTCTGTGCCTCTGTAATATACTCTCACTCTAACGAGAATAAAGTTTGCTTCCGCCACCCCGCTTTCCTGCGGAACATAAACATACTCGCAGCTTACATCTCTGCTGAAATTCGCATAATTTGAATCAGTAAATATTGCCCCGCTTGCGTCTTTCACCTCGCCCTGCAGCTCATAATCATCCACTATCTGCTCAAACGGCGTATTTATAATCTTCTCCATCAAATCGGATGCCAACTTGGCCGCCAGCGTTCGTCGTCTTCCTTCAGCCCGCACCTGAAGACCCGATGTAAACGGCATAAGCACACCCGCCGCAGCGATGCCAAGAACAACCGTTGCAATCATCGCCTCTGCTAACGTAAATCCCGTATCTTTAACTTGTAGTTTGTAACTCATAAAAAATAATCAATAAAATTGTCATTCTGAGCACAGCGAAGAATCTCAACCAAATAATCAATTATCAATAATCACTAATCAATTCTATAGCGTCGCATAATCAGCATCATTGTCGGCCTGGAAAACACCCGTCTTCGTATCAAACCTCCAGCCGGCCTCGCCGCTGCCTGCTTTTTCACCATCGAAGCGAACCGTTTTAAGATTATTAAAAGGATTCACCGGAATCTCAGTAATGTATGGACCGTATCGGCCCACCTTTGTTGTCATAACAGCTTCGAAATTTTCAAAGCAGTCGGATGGAGGAAGGCGGTTACCGTGCTCAGCTCGGTATAAATCAATGTGTGCTCGCATTGTCTCAAGCCCGTCTGTCAGAGAGCAGACTTTCTCCTCTATACTCGCCCCCGCAAGCCGGGGAAGCATTTGCTTCGCTGCCACACCCAATACAACCAAAATGATTAAGGCCTCAAGATAAGACAAACGAATCTGCTCTCTCATAAAAAAACCCTTCTCCTGTATTGTTCAAAAAGGCTGACCAGCTCCGCATCTCCGCAATACCTGGTCAGCCTGATTAATTCTTTCAAAACCGTAGATTTTGTTTCACGCTCCTACGGTTTGTAGCTTGAAAAATTTATAGTGCCGTATGAGCTGTTCCATCCGAACATGACTTATCATCATCAGCGTGGAATGCACCGGTGGTGGTATTGAATTCCCAGCCGCCACTGTTATCTCCAAGAGTACCATCTTCAGTAACTGTATCATCGTCGTTCCACGGATTGGTCGGTATCTTTTGGATGTACGGCCCATAAACCCCTGCGCCGGGTGCCTGTACCGCAGCAAGAGCACCATCAACATCGGTATACTGTGTCATTGCTTCCGTAAAGCTTGCTGTTCCCGAACCGGGAAATTCATCGTTATGCTGAATCTTATAAAGCTCAATCTGTGAACGCATACTCTGCAGGTCACTGAGTAACCTTGATTCTTTCGCCTCTGTGCTGGCGTCGGTAAACTGAGGTATCACGATAGCCGCAAGGATACCCAGGATGACCACCACAATCAGAATCTCCACTAATGTAAAACCACTTTTTGCTTTCATTTTCTTTTCCCTTAAAAAATTTGTTACTTTCTTTTTAGATGAATTTTAATCACCCAATCTGTTCCTTATGTCCCTTTTTAACTCAAAATATCGTCCTGATTGATGTACGACTTAACTATCTGACTGTAAATACCCTCCAATAATAAAAAAAATGAAAAATACTTCTAAAATAATACTTCACAAATCCCCTCGAATGTCCGATGAATGGTATTGTCTTTACTCCACGTCCGAAAATACACACTCTTGCTCGTTATAGTGTCATTCAAACCACCTAAAAAAGTATAAAAAATAAACCCCCCGCTGCCAAATTCTCAGGCGTCAGAGCAACAGCACCAGGCAAACTAACATTAACAGTTTATATATTCGGGTGTGTTAGTGATGTGAATCCTTCGCTTTGCTGGGCCCTCGTGAAACAGTTCTATGCGAATGTAATTGATATGTTCAAGGGCCGATTCAATCTTATCGGCCCACTCAATCAGAACTACCGACTGCCCCCCGCAGTAATCATCAAAGCCTAACATCTCAAACTCAGCTATCGAATTCAGTCGGTAAGCGTCTATATGGTAAATATCCATTCGTCCGCTGTACTCATTAACGATTACGAACGTCGGACTGTTGACCTGCCGGCTGTCCCCCGCACCTGCACCGGCTGCAATTCCTTTAATCAGGTGCGTTTTGCCGCTGCCCAATGCCCCGCATACCCCCACTACCTCACCACCTTTTAATTGTGAACCGATTTTGAGCCCAACCTCAATCGTCTCCTCCGGTGAATTTGATGTAATCTCCAGACCCACAATCAACCCAATAATCAATAATCAATAATCAATTACTTAAGGTGGTCATATCCCTTCGGCTGCAAATCCCTTGTTGTACCATCAGCTCCTCTTATCCGCATACTGCCGTCCTCGGTAATTGTACCGATTTGCGTAATCGGCACTTGAGAATCCCAACCCTCAAGTAATAGTTGACACTGCCTTTCAGCGAGTGTAAAAAGCAATTCGAAATCTTCGCCCTCGTTCAGCGCCGAATTCAACGCCTCCCCACTCTTTCGGGCTGCATCCGATATCGGAATCAGCTCCTCATCGATAACCGCACCGACACCGCTCTGGCTGCAGATTCGGTTCAGGTCGCTGCTCAATCCGTCGCTTATATCAATCATTGCGTTTACCGTTACCATTTGAGCGATTTTTATCGCCTCTTTAATTCTCGGCTCAAATTCCAGATGTTTGCCTCTACCTGAACCGCCCAGCGTACCTGTAACACAAATACAGTCGCCGGCTTTCGCACTCGACCGCCTTATAGGCTTATTACCACCACACCTGCTTAGCATCGCCACGCTTATCGCAAAAGGCTGATTGGCCTGCCAGCTTGTAATGTCACCGCCCACAAGCGGACAATTAAACTTCTCAGCAGCTAAAGTAATACCCGAGTGAAGCTGCTTTAGCTCATCCTTGCCGAACCCCTTTGGCAATGCTACGGAAACAACCGCAGCAACGGGCACCGTCGCCATAGCCGCACAATCACTCAGACTCACCACCATAGCTTTGTATCCGACCTTTTCTAAGGTTACTTTCTGCAGGTCAAAATGCACCCCGTCCAGAAGCATATCCGTAGTAACAAGAACCGATGTATCATGCCCAAGGCAAATCTCAGCCATATCGTCCCCGATGCCAATGGGAAAATCTGCTGCGGCTAATCTGCTTTGACGTGCAAACCAGGCGGTCATTTCATCTTCGTTACTACTCATCGCTCTGCCAAATGTTTTTGCCAATATGAGATTTGCTCTTTCGCCTGCCTCGTCCCGGCTGCCCCTTTGGCAGTGTATTTACTTACAACATTTGCTGCACCAAGACTCTCGTACACATCTTTCCCGATAAGCTCACAAGACTTTTGAAGCTCATCCAGACCAAGCTGGGCTAATTTCTTCTTTGCTTTCTCGCAATGAGCGACTAATGCTCCGACAATACCGTGTGCCTGCCGGAAAGATACACCCTTTCCAACCAGATACTCCGCCAACGACGTAGCATCCAAAAATCCCTCGTCCAGCCCGGCTGTGATTCTTTTCGTATCAAATTTCGTATGCGATACAACCCCGCGCGCCGTATCGAGCAATTGTTCAACGGTATCAGCGGCAGTAAAAATATGAATCTTATCTTCCTGCAGGTCACGATTATAACCCGACGGCTGGGCCTTCAAAATAGCCAGCATAGCCATTAAAGAGCCATAAACTCGACCCGTCTTCGCTCGAATCAGCTCCAGAACATCAGGGTTGCGCTTCTGCGGCATCATACTCGATGACGTACAAAAACTGTCGTCTATCCGAACAAACCCGAATTCAGTGGATGAATAAATTATCCAGTCCTCAGCCAACTTTGACAGATGCGTTGCAATAAGCGCACAGTCGAAGATAAACTCAGCACAAAAATCCCTGTCGCCGACCGCATCCACACTGTTATAAGTGCTCTCGGCAAAACCCAACTGGTTCGCTGTACTCTTTCGGTCTATGGCCAACGTCGTCCCTGCCACAGCACCGCTGCCCAACGGCGAAATATTAACCAGCTCCCGACAGTTTTTCAGACGAATAAAGTCACGCTCAAACTGCTCTACAAAGCTCAATAAATAAACGGCGATAACTATCGGCTGCGCACGCTGAAGATGTGTATAGCCCGGCATCACGTCTTCCGTATATTTATCCGCAGATTTAACAAACGACTTTTGAAGCAGTGTGATTTTCGCCTGCAGCAATTCTATTTCATCACGCATCCAAAGCCGCACAGTCGTAGCAACCTGGTCGTTACGGCTTCTGCCGGCATGAAGCTTTTTACCGGCTTCGCCGATTTGTGCCACCAGTGCCGCATCAATCGTCATATGAATATCTTCGTATGTCTTGTCGAACTTGAACTTACCATTTCTGATTTCCTCTGATATCTCAATCAGACCGTCTTTAATCGCCTTAAATTCGGATTTAGTAATCAGCTTTTGTTCCGACAGCATCCGCGCATGAGCGATTGAACCAACGATATCGTATTTGTACAGCCGCTTATCCACCGACAGCGATTCCACAAAATCAACCGTAAGCTCATCCGGCTCACCGCTAAGCCGCTTTTCCCAACTCTTCTTTTGTTCAGCCATTTTATATGCTCCAAAGTAAGTATCTTTGTTCAAATAATAAGCCTATCCACAAACTATGTCAAGCGCCACCGCCGGTATTAGATTTCCCCTTCCGGCCCAAACCCCCAAATGAACTGCTAAATATAATATACAATACCTGAAAAACAACCGGGGCCTGTACAATACAGGCCCCGGAACAAAGTAAATCAACAGCTAACTACTCATCTCGATTACCAGCCGCTCGGCCACAGTAACTCGTCAAGCCACGTGTTCGCAAGGACGTTGTAATCCTTGTAGTTGACAAATCTGGAGTCGCAAGGGTCACCGGTATCCGTCAAATTACCCAACGACCACACCGGGAAATACTGCGGGCTGGTCGAACCGGTCATAATATAAACAACCTCTTCATGAGTCAGCACATCATCATAGAGACGGACTTCGTCAATCCGACCGTCCCATCCTCTCGTATTGAATTCAGCATTAAGTCTTCCGCCGATTACAAAGCCGTCGACATGGTACTCAAGCTGTCCGGATGGCGTATCTGTACCGGCCAATCTGCCGTCAATGTACACCTTTCTTTCATTCACGTCATTATCATACGTAAATGCAACGTGACACCACTTGCCGCCACCTATGTCTGAACTGGAGTAGGCAGAGTCGGAACGAAGGGTAGTATCACTCAGTGCACCCATCCAACAGCCCATATCATCTGTTGTAGTATACCTGCGCACCTGATAAGAGGAACCTCGTGTAAGCATATACTGGTCATTCTGAAAGAACGTATCGACCTTCAACCACCCCGCTATCGAAATCTGCTCTTTCAAATAAGCCCAGTTAGGCTCACTGGTATCACCAGGACCACCACCGCTGCCACAGCTTTATTTTTAAGCCTCAACACCGCAAAGAACAGGTCGTAGCAAATGCCAATCAGCAAAATGCCAAGCAGGTGACAAGCAAAGAACGGTTCGTTCAGGAATTTGTAGAGCATGGCACATGCTGCAATAGCCGTAGCCATTCCCACAGTCGGGAAATACACTCCGGCAAAGGTCAGAATCACAAGGCCAATTACCATCAGCGGCACGGAAGCATAAGAAACATGTGCACCGTACAAGGCCCCGCCCAGAGCCGCTTCAGATATACCCCACAATCCGCTGAAAAACAATATTCCCAAAACACACTCTTTCTTCATCTTCGTATTTCCTAATTGAATCAGCAGTCATGTTAATATGTTCTGCCTCGTGTGTAAAGCAGTGGGTGAATTACTTACCTCGCAGCCAATACTGCCCTATCACAGCCAAATCCTCAAAATCAACCGCACAATCGCCCGTTATGTCCGCCTCCAATTCAGGCCGAATATCACCCGTTTTCCGTGTCAGCAATTGATAATAATCCCAGCCACTTATGCGTTTAGTATATTGTTCTAAAATTCCCGTGATGTCACAATAAAATTGTCCTAATGTGATGTATTCGTGATAATCTGAAGAAGACTCCCGGTCAACGTTTGCAAAATCTGAAGCCCAGCAAATCTGGCAAGGATCGTTCGCATCCGCTAAGACATAGTTATCATCGGCTTTGCCTTGGTTTACACCAACAATTTCAATCTGCTCAACCTTGAGTAGCATCCCCTCGTATTTCTCTGCCTGATAATCTTTGACAAACCAACTATCATCACCTGAATTATATTGTGGAGCAGCGATATCATTAGGACCGACTGTAATAGGATCAGGTAATGTGTTATCAGTACTCACAACTGTCACCTGTGGATTGTTAGAAGTTATGCACTGAAGAAAAGTTGTCCCTCTGAATTCTTCTACAAACATGTTGCTCAGGTACACTTCATCGCCTACACTTACTGTGTCCAGCACTCCTGTGCCGTCAAGGTCTTTAACATGAATACCACCCCACTCATTAGGCTCATTAACATCCTGGACGGTTATTCGCCAAGGCGAGGACACTGATTTTCTGCTTTTACTGGTCACTATTCCGCCAGTGCAGTCAACCAATTGCAGATTGTATGGACTGTTTGTATCATTCAAGTCCGATACATACTGTAGGTTGTAGATCGTGACTTCAATCGCCATTGATGTTGAACAGCTAATACAAACAATTACTGCTACCCAAAAAAATGTACTTCGCTTCATCACTAAATCCTCCTAAAAGTTTTCTATTGATCAATACGGAAACCAGTCCAAATCATTTCTAAAAGGCGCTTCCAGACCCTCAGGCCATTCGTCCCTCCAAACGGTACTACGCCATTCAATGTGATAATCACAAAACAATATCGAACCACCGAGCACGCCGCCCGGTTTTCTGTGCCGTGCACTAAACGCCTTCGGATAGCTGCCACAATGCTGACCTGCTGTTGAGACCTCGTCGGTTCCCCCATATCCTTTCTCAGGTTGAAGCAATTGCTCAAACAACAAGATTGTTTGTGAAGGTTTCACAATCTTAGCAGTCTGAAGAAAACTTGGCATATTGTCACCATCGGGTTTATCATGGGGCGGTACACAGTTCTTATCCAGCTCCAGACAGGAGTTCATCGCATAAGAAAAATAACCGTTACGCATTAGTTTTTTTTGATTGCTTCTTAGTTTGGCAATGGGGCACTGATATATAGTATCTGGTCCGGGATGCTGAAAAGCACCGTAGTCCCGCCAGGGTTTGGCGCCCATAAGTGGAGGCAGCACATCTATCCAGCCGTAATACCAATCCGCCAGGTCTATTTCCCGCCACGGCTTTGAGTCACCCTGCCTGTCCCGTCCGTCAATATGAGGATAGTATCCGTTGTTCTCTATCGCATAAACTTCGAAAGCTAATCCCCATTGTCTCAAACGGCTTTGACAAACCACCTGCTTAGCCAGTGCCCGCGCTCTTGCCAGTGCCGGCAGCAATATCCCCATCAAGGCTCCGGTAATTGAAATCACTACCAGTAATTCGATCAGGCTAAATCCCTTTGTTCCCTTGAATCCAGTCTTCATTTCGCCAATCCAACGAAATTCCTCGCATATGCTTTTTCAACTGCTTTCTCCACATCGTTACGAAATCCTTCATATGCCTTTACCCACACTCTACCCGCATCGGTAAGCTCAGTGCTTCCGCCCTTCCTGCCACCACGATGTTTGTCTACTAAAGATACATGAAGGTACTTCTCAGCTTTCTTCAAGTCACCCCAGGCTTTACGATAGCTAATCCCCAAGGCATTACTGGCTGCCTGAAGTGAACCTTTTTGTCCAACAGTTTTAAGTAATCGCCACTTGCCGTCACCAAATATCCCCTCGGCTTGATTATTGCTGAGCCATAATTTGAATTTTGCATTCAGTTTCTTCATTCTCTTTTTTCCTCAATTCACTTAAAGCAACCAAGCTGACAATGAACTATCCTTACGTTGTTTTCATCACACAGCTCTCTGACTCGCCGCTTTGCTACGTTAAACCGTTCCGCCAGATCAAACGCCTTGGCACAGCTAAGACTCTTTTTGTCATTTTGCTCTGTGGCAGAAGTTAAAATCTCATCTACCAGTTTGGACTCATCGGCCATCTTATCTCTCCTATCGTTATGTACCAATCGACATAATGAATTTAACAGTCTAACAACGTAACACAGAACTGTCAACCATGAATTAGATAATGTAATATATTGACTTCAAAGAGGGTACAAGTACTCAGATAGATGTCATATTGCGGTAATCAATGACAACTATTAGTGCTGTTTCTATTAAGTAAAGTTTCAGCTTTTTGTGTTCGTCACAATATATAGCTTTACCAAAGAATTCTTAGTATAGTAAATATCAGATGTTATGAAGCCATGAACCTTTTACTTATTTCTCTGCTCTGTCTGACAATTCTTTATCTTCTGTGTCTTTCTTCTCAGCGGAATCATCCAAAGAAGAAGGGTGCTTTACGTTGAATAGGAAACAACATCCCAGAAAACCTAATGAGATTAAAACAGAAACACCGAAAGAGACCCAGAAACCTATATGAAAATGTTTGCACAGAATCTGTGAAGTGGTAAATACTATAAGAAGCAACAAAAGTGCCCCTGCCCACTTAACCGATTTCATCGCAATCTGGCGCAATTCGGCTCCTTTTGGAGAGCGTGATGTTCGAGCACAATGAGATTCATAAAACGCCAGAACAGCTATAACACATCCCACTATAATATAAACGCACCCTATTATAATGTATGCCCTCATAACAAATCAGAATTGTCATTTCACAGGGCCAGCCAATGCACTTTTGATTAAAACAACCAAGATAGCCAGCAGGCCAATAAGAATAGTTCCTATTATCAAACTAATAACGAAACCGCCCTTCAAGTTCTTTGTCTCTCTTGTTAACAAGATTAGCATGAGGACTCCAAAAATCCAGGAGTCAGAAAGCTCGAAAACGGTAAGCCCTAATAACAAAACTGTCAGCAAGGCAAAAGGTAATGCCAAAACGCACCTTTTAAGAAACGCCTTTTTGTCTGTCCAATAGTAAAATGAATTTCCTATCCATATTAAGAGCAGAATCCATTTATTAACAGGGGCACCAAATGAGCTGTCTTCATATCCACAAAGATACAAAATGACATGCGCTGCGAAAAAAGGAACTAAAGTCCCTAATACCCATCTTGTTTCTTCGTAAGCGTTCACTGAAAACACCTTATTTTATGTAAAAGCGTGCCTATGTCCGAT
>CAZMCN010000042.1:0-15742 GCA_964564845.1 uncultured Pirellulales bacterium
TGGCAAAGGCGGAAACAATGAACTACGAACAACGAACAATGAACTATGAACAACGCCTGTCCGCCGTAGCCCTGGCGAAGGCGGAAACTACGAACTATTTTCTGCAAAACAAACCCAATTTCCCGGATGCCAAATTCTTTAATAAATCTGATAAACCCCTTCTTTTAATGAGCCGAAATATAAGTGTGTTGTTTGTTGACGAATGAGAAAAGAAAATGGCTTTAGAATATCTTAACCAGAATAATACGTGGCCAAAAGCAGAGGTTATAAAGGCCAATATGTCGTCTGCACAAACGGAAACTGCATCAGTAAAAAGACGAAAAAGGCATTTATTCTCCTTATTGCTTTTAGCAAACATAATTGTGTTGAGTGCGATATGTAGTCTTTGGGCAGCAGAAAAAGATACCTCCGTTTGGGAGGCAATCACAACCAAAAATGTAATCTCGTGGCTCTGGACTGAGGGAAATTGCCCATTGATTTACAAATCGTACACCAACAAATATGGAGTGGTAATTGGAATAATATGCGATACAGAGAATCCGACTGCTTTGATTAACAATGAAATAGTTCACGAGGGGGACACTATAAACGGCGCTCGTGTCATAAAAATCTCCAGAGACAAAATCCAATTTGAGAAAAACAGCAGCGCGTGGACTCAAAAGGTGCTTGAAAAGCCTAATCCCGCCTGGTAGAACTTTCGGATTGCTCCGGACGATGTAATGTTTCACCAACAGCGGGTAAAGTGACTCAGGCTGGAACGGTGGGGGGAAATGCCGTTTCTTGAACGAATGGTTTACCGGCTAATCGACAGGCTGAATGGCTGATAAGGCGGCCGACTTATCATCTACAAATTCAAAAAGCTCATTAAGGCCGGCTACCGTAAAAATGTACTTGGTTACAATGGCAACATTGCACAGAATTAACTGACGGCCGTACTCGCCGAGCATATCACGCAATATTATCAGATTACCGATGCTTGTAGAATTTATTATTTCGACTCTGAAGAAATCGATTATCACATCACGGTCGTTTCTGTTACTAATAATTTCGTTGATGTGTTTGAGCTCTTCAGTTATTTGTGGCTCTTTGAATGGCAAATCGACAAGAATAACATTTTCAGAAAAATTTTGGATTCCCATTTTTAGACCTTCCATCAAACCCAAGGCTCTTTTTCGCAGGCCACGAAGGCACCAGGACACCAAGAATTATGATATATTTTTTAACTTCGTGCCTTTGTGTCTTGGTGGCAAGAGACGGCTTTTAACAAGTATATCGGGATAACTTTCGGCTGAGTTGAGCAAAAAACTTTCATGGGGTTCCCCAAACGCGAAAAAATGCGTTTGGGGCCCCCATCCTATAAAAAAGGCCTCCTCACCGTTGAGGGGCATTCATATTGTTTTGCCACTTGGTTAAGGTTGCCGGCGATAGGCTCTGCCGGCCTTGTATTGCTCAAGACGCAGCCGAATTTGCTCTATCTGAGTTGCAGAGTTATTCTGTAATTGTGCTAAATCCAGCGCTTTGGTCGCGGTTTCTACCGCCTCTGCAAATCTGCCGGCTTCTGCATAGGTTGTTGCCAATGTATCCAGTAATCTTGGAACTCTATAACCGGTGATATTACAGGCCTGCTCAGCCAGTTTAATCGCCCGGGCCCCGTTACGTAAATTATCATCGGGACATGTCGCCAAAAGCAAGGCAAGGTTACTCATCGCAATGGTATTATTTGGGTCTATCTCGAGAGCCTTTTCGTAATAGGCCGTAGCTTTGTCAGGCCTGCCTTGTTGTGTTAAAACGACACCGAGATTGATATGGGAATTGATATAAGCTTCTAAGTTGCTCTTGGTTCGGCCTGGTTGGAGGGGTTCCCCAAACGCATTACTTCGCGTTTTGGGGGCCCCGATACCAATTGCATACTCGTATTCGGCTGCAGCCTTGGCACGGTCGCCTTGGGCCAGAAAGATGTTACCAAGATTGTAGCGCGCCTCGATATGGTTGGGGTTGATGCGTATTTCATGTTCAAATTCGTGCCGGGCACGGTCAAGGTTTCCTTGATTTGCGAATATGATGCCGAGGTTGGTACGAACGTCGAAGTAATTAGGGTCGATACGAATTGCGTGTTCGTATTCAGCCTTGGCCTGCTCCACCTTACCTTCTTCCTCTAATATAAGGCCGAAATTGAAGTGGGCGATTTTGCTTTCCGGCCGATTCTCAACATTGTCGGACCAAAGAGCATACGCACTCTGGTAAGCCTTGTTTCGCTCGTACGTCAGATAACCCAATGTCGCCACGATAGCCAAAACCAGGCATCCAGTGATAACCTGTCGAGGGTATTTGCCCTCTTGGCCGCCCCATGGCTTATGTAAAAGGAACTCCCAGCCAACGACCACCAGCACGATAACAGCAGCCAGAGAAAGGTACATACGATGCACGTGGAGATTCTGTGCTGTAGGTACAAAGCTCGACGAAGGTGCCAGAATGAAAAAGAACCACGCACCAACAAAACCAAACCACCGCCTGCGAATAAGTCCCCATCCGGTCAGAACCAGCATCGAGAGTATCACAAAACCTGCAGGAAAAAAGTCGGTGATACTATCTGCCGTTGGCCAGTTGTAGTCCATCACCAGAGGGCTTGGCCAGATAGACAGTCTCAGATAGTACAAAATAACGCCCGGCTGGGTCAGAGCGTACTTGAGGGGGTCTATTATCTGTAAGTCCACGCTTATCATTTCTTTCGTCAGCAGTATCTGCGTAACAGGAATAATCCAGGCCGCTGCCAGAACGACATAAAAAACCAAACGGCGGCGAACCGAATCCTTCAGAGACCTTGAAATAAAAATGTAATCGTATAACAAAACAATCACCGGTGCAGCAACCATAACCTCCTTTGTGCCCATTCCCAGTGCACAGGACAAGACCGAGGGCACGTACCAAAGGTACCTACGCCCGCTTTGAAAGCCTCGTATAGCACAATAGAGCGTCAGCAGAAAAAACATCCCCATCATAGATTCGGCCCGCTGCACTATATAGGTTACACTTTCACTCTGGACAGGGTGAACCAGCCAGAGCAGTGCGACAGCCGCCGCCGGCCATATTGCCTGCTTGCCGTAACGTTGTTGAAATTGTTTCAGAGACAAGGTTCGCCGAACAATACCGAACAGCAACAAACCCGCAAAGATATGTATCGCCAGATTTACTAAGTGATAGCCCCAGGCCTCTTTTCCAAATAAAGCGTAGTTGATGGCAAAAGATAAACTGAGTATCGGCCTGCCGGACACCGTGGCTCCCCTGTTTGCCAAAGGCACCGACATTGCTTCCGAGAGAGGCCAGAGTTTGCGAATGTGCGGGTTTTCAACGATGGATTTGGTATCGTCGTAAAGGAACACACCGTCAAAACTGTTCAAATATACAGCAATGCCTGCGGCGATGATTATCCCTGCCGCAAGCCATATTCGCCAACGCCGCTCTGAACCAACCGCCATGGCCGACCGCTTTGTCGCAATCATCGTATCAGTCCATTTAATTTTCTTTCTCTTTGCCATACGCAAACTTGTTCCATAAAATCCAATACCATTTCGCCTATGTTTAGGGCTGCTGGTGGAATGGCTTGCCCGTCTGGTATTGCTCAAGACGAAACCGAATTTGCCGTATCTGAGCCGCAGGATTCTTCTGTAATGCTGCTAAATCCAGCGATTTGGTCGCAGTTTCTATTGCCTCAGTAAATCTTTTTTCTTCGGCATAGGCCGCCGCCAGTGTATCCAGTAATTTAGGTATCTTATAGTCAGTGATATTGCAGGCCCGCTCAGCAAGTTCAACCGCTCTTTTGCCGTTGCGAAAATTATCATCAGGATATGTCGCCAGAAGCCAGGCAAGGTTATTCATCGCAATTGTATTATTCGGGTCTATCACAATCACCTTTTCGTAATAGGCCATAGCTTTGTCCGGCCTGCCTTGTTGTGTTAAAACGACACCGAGATTGATATGGGAATTGATATAGGCTTCTAAGTTGCTCTTGGTTCGGCCTGGTTCGATGCCAATTGCACACTCGTATTCGGCTGCAGCCTGGGTGAGGTCGCCTTGGGCCAGAAAGATGTTACCAAGATTGTAACGCGCCTCAATATGGTTGGGATTGATGCGTATTTCATGTTCAAATTCGGCCTGAGATCTTTCTATGTTTCCCTGGTTTGCGAATATTATACCAAGGCTGTTGTGGGCATCAACGCAGTTAGGTTCAATCCGAAGTGCTTGCTCATAGTAAAGCTTGGCTTGGGTCATATTTCTCTGTTCCATTAATATGTTGCCGAGGTGGTAGTAAGCACCGGCATAATCGGGTTCAATCCGAAGTGTTTGCTCATAGTAAAGCTTGGCTTGGGCCATATTTCTCTGTTCCATTAATATGTTGCCGAGGTGGTAGTAAGCACCGGCATAATCGGGTTCAATCCGAAGTGTTTGCTCATAGTAAAGCTTGGCTTGGGCCATATTTCCCTGTTGTGCTAATATGTTGCCGAGATGATAATAGGCATCGGCATAGTTGGGATTAATACGAAGTATCTTTTTGTAATGCACTTTAGCCGCATCCAGGTCTCTTTGTTGCATTAATATCATACCAAGGTTGTAGTGGGCGGAAGTATGGATGCGAGGGTAGTTAGGCTTGATGTGAATTTCCTTTTCGAAATGCTCTGCAGCTTGGTCATGTTTACCTTGTTCCATGAATATGAGGCCAAGGTTATGATTTGCTGCGGGGTAGTTGGGGTCAATTTGAAGTACCTTCTTGTAGTGGCTTACAGCTCGCTCAAGGTCCCCTTGTTCTATGTATGCCATGGCGAGGTTGTAGTGGGTGAATGTGCTTTCATCGCCTAAAAGGACGGCCGCATCTTGATAGTCTTTATTTCGCTCATAGGTCATCAAACTATATGTTGTTACAATTCCGGCCACCATAATTGCACTTATTATTTTAAAATAGCGTTCGCAATGCCGGCCCGTAAGAAGCTTTCGCAAAACGTAATCCCCGCCGAAAACAATAACCGTGACCACGCTGGCCAATGATAGATACATGCGGTGTATAGAAAAGATATCCATCGTTGGGACAAGACTTGAAGATGGTGCTAGAATTATAAAGAACCAGACGCCTAAAAAACCAAACCACCGGCGACGCAAAAACCCCAAAAATGACAAAGCCAGCAAAACAATAACAATAATGGCGGCCAGTCTTATTCCAAATATGACATCTGGAAAGAGACGACTAACTTGGCCCTGGAAGCCCAGTGGTCTCGGCCAAATCGAAAACCGTAAATATTCAAGAATAACGGCAGGTTGGGATAATACATACGCCAACACGTCACAACCCTTAATGAATTCCATACTTTCGTTGGGAGTCTTATATTCAGTCAGGGTTGTGTGTGAAATGATTACAAGAGCGAACACAATTACCCAGGTTCCTGCCAGAGATAAATAAAACAACCAGCGTTGACGCAGAGCGCTTTTGAAAGACTTGGAAACGAAAGCGTAATCGTACAACAAGATTAACACCGGTGCTGCCGCCATAACCTCTTTTGTACCCATACCCAACGAGCAGACCAGAACCGAAGCCGAGTACCATAACAGGCGCCTGTTGCTTTGAAAACCTCGAATAGCACAATAGAGTGTCAACAGAAAAAACATACCCATCAGAGATTCCGCTCGTTGCGAGATGAAAGTTACGCTTTCGGTATGGATTGGATGAACCATCCAGATAAGAGCAACAACCAGTCCTGCCCATAACGCTCGTGCCCCATCGTACCGCTGGAATTCTTTGCAACATAAAGTTTGCCTGATTACCCCGAACAGCAGCAGTGCAGCAACAATATGTATTATGAGATTTCCAAGGTGATATCCCCAGGGCTCCGGCCCCGTTAATGCATAGTTAATAGCGAAAGACAGACTGAGTGTCGGCCGGCCGAAAACAGTTACGCTGAGATATTGTTTCCAAAGGGGAAGTGACATAGCTTCCGAGAGAGGCCGGAGCTTACGAATATGGAGGTTATTCTTAATTGTACTAAAATCGTCACAGATGAACACACCATCAAAGCTGTTTGAATATGTGATTATTCCGATGGTGATAATAAACCCAGCCGCTAACCATATTACCAGCCGACGCTCAGGACAGTTCACCGGCTTCGTCCGGACAACCGAAGTTGTGCCGTCCGGAACCGAAACTTTATTACTCCTCTTTGACATACTCACACTATAGGCGCCCCTCACCCCGAGAACCATCGGTTATCAGCGTACCAGGCTGCCGGGGGGCGGGCATCAGGTTATCAGAATATCTGCTTAACTTCGTCTTTTCCTGTATCCTGATTTCCTGATATTCTACATGCTGGTTTCCTGGTGGCCTGATTTCCTTTTTTCCATATTTGCCTATTCGAAATAAATAAAAGAATAGTCGCCCGTATAGCCGTTCTCGTTAAAAAGCCATTCCCACTCAGCCGGCGTGAAAAAGCACTCGCAGGTTAGCTGCCAGTGCATAAGATTGGCTTTTTCCTCTTCGTTTCGGTAGGACTCAACGACAATATAGCTGCCGCCTCTCTTGACCCGCTCAATTTCCTTCAGCGCCTTTGCCAGGTCATAAATGTAAAGGTTGTGCAGGGTGGTCAGCGATATGACAAGGTCGAAGTAGTTGTCCTCATAGGGCAGCTCCTGTGCCCGGCCAAAGTCAAGAAACGGCCTGACCTCTTCTTTAGCATGTTGAAGTGCGTATGTTGAAATATCCAACCCGTGGATCTGAAGGTTCGGCAGCAGCACTTTCATTTCGTACAAAAGAAAGCCCTTGCCGCAGCCGACATCCAGAACCCTGCTGGAGTTGTTAAGGTCGTAATGTTCTATCATATCCTTTGCTACTGGCGCCCATCGGCCGTCATAATAAAAACCGCCATAGCCGTATTTGCGGTCGCCGTCCCAGTAATCGGCCCCGAACTTCTTTGCTGTTTCGGCGCTGTGGGCCTTATCACCTCGGACGACTCTTTCCAGATAATCACGTTTGGTTTTCGTATGCAGTTGTGTTACAAAATCGATATAAGCCATAGTTATCTCCGCTGAGAATTAAACAAAGTCAAGATGCTCCTCGTCCGCCTCGAAATAGTCAAGCAGCATAACATTCTTGCCATCTGCGACGCAGTGGTGGCGGCATTCTTTACTTGGATTAAGGGTTAGAAGTTTTTGTTTGAGTTCGTCGCTGAACCAGAGTTCGGCAAAGCTCTTGTCCTTTATTGAGCCTAACAAACCGCTGCTTGTATATGCCTTGTCCTGACAGGTGTAAACGTTCTCATCTGCCGCAATGACAGTCAGGTATTGTGCAAAGGGACACCATTTGTATTGCCTTTCGAATCCTTCTTCGGCTGAGTCCGGCAGATGGAATTTGTCGATAATGGTGAAAGAATCATCAGCCAGGCTGCGAATGCCCTCGGCAATTTGGTCCTTGACAGACTGGTAAAACGGCTTCATATACTCGGCATTTCCCCGCCGCTTTGTACTCACGACTGCACCGGAGGCCTTTACATGGTCTGCCCCAAGCTCCTTTGCCATTCTAAAAAAGTCCAGCACATCAGAACTGTTGTCTTTGGTAACTATCAAATTCAGCCCCAAAACACATTTGCGTCCCTCGACATCGGCAAAGTTTCGAATGTTCTCACAGACCCTGTCAAATTCTTCCAATGCGACACCTCGGTTTTTTGCATAAGTTTCCCTATCTGCCGCATCCATAGAGATGCGTACCCATACCGCACGACGTGCCAGAAGCTCCGCAACTTCGCCTTTGAGCAGCCCCCCGTGAGTCAGCATCGCAACTTTGATTCCAGCGTCCAGCAGTCCCTGTATGGTTTCAACTATATACCGATAGCATAATGGCTCTCCGCCGCCGGTAAGTGTTACCGCTTTTACGCCCATCTGTCCAAGGTCGGAGATTATCTCCTGCATTTTTTCACGAGGAATTTTGTCACGTTCGTTCATCCGTTCGCTTAGATACAACTGGTCATTTCGGTAGCAGCAGTAGTGGCAGCGGTGAGTGCAGGAATTGGTCGGTTTGAGACGTACGTGGATTGGCGCCGATAGCCGGCCGGCTTGTATGTCGTCCAGCTTGTCGTGATAGTGGAACATCTTACTGTTGCTATATACATTGCCCATATGTAGATTTCGATTTATGATTGCCGATTTTCGATTATCGATTTCAAATCGAAAAGAGCTTCTGTGGATATTATCGTCTCAAAACCTCACAAAAATGTCAAGTGGATTCTCGATTTACGGTTGCCGATATACGATTTCGAATCGGCAATCAGAAGTCCCTTCAGCGATGCAGGGTGTTGCCGGGGCCGCCCAAACGCGAAATAATGCGCTTGAGGCACCCCAGCAAACTCTGCCATACCAAATGCAATCCTTCTCTTATGAGCGTGAACAACTGATAACGAGTTCTAATCTTTGTTATTTGTCTCAAGATATAAGACGGCCTGAGGTAGAACTTTCGCATAGCCAGATTTCTCATCTGCCGGACCTCTTCTCTGGGCAGGTTCGGCGATTCCCAGACAGGCCGATAGTCTGACTCGGCAATTTCCACACCTTCGTCGATTGCCCACTGCTTTTCTGTCACTTCATCTCGAAACGATGTGTTCCACGCAGGCCTTGCCACGTTAAAAGCAGCAATGTCCGGGTCAAGCGATATGCTAAAGTCCACCAGCTTTTTGAGCGAGTCCAAATCTTCTCCACTCAGTCCGATTATAAAGTGGGCCAGCGTTCTTAGACCAACCTTTTTGGCAAGAGCAAACGCCTCTTTGATTTGCTCGACATTGATTCCTTTATTATATTTTTCCAGAACATCTTCATTCGGCGTTTCAACGCCGAGCATTATAGTATGACAGCCGGCGTCCTTCATACTCCTAAAGAGCGGCTCATCAGCGGCGTCAACACGCATATCGCAAAGCCACGACCACCGACCGCCTGTGCTCTTCATTGCCCTGCATACTTCCAGGGCGTGCTCTTTCAACGTGCCGAAACTCGAATCCGCAAGCAGCAGCTCCCTTATCCCTAATGAACGTATGAACTTCAGCTCTTCGGCGACATTGTCAATGTTACGTCTCTTGAAGTCAATCCTCTCGAAATAGCAGAACTTGCAGCTAAACGGACAGCCGTAGTCGGTCATCAGCATAGTAAAAGGATGATACATAATATGGGGAAGATGATACCGCCTCAGGTTGAGCAGGTTGTGTTGCGGAACAGGGATACTGAAAGTTTTTTCGGTAACAATAGCCGGCCTATCCTTGTCAAATCTCGTGAACAAATTTTTCAGTCCCGCCTGCTTTTCTTCAGTGAGAAACTCAACCACCTCGCTGTCTGTAAAGTCGAGAATAACCGCATCAAGAAATGGATTTTCATCTATCACCTTTTTCGCCTCGGCACGGGGATAGTCACCGGAGACCGCAAGCAGAGGCCCATAGTGCTGCTTGATTTCGGAAAGAAACGCCATATCCGACTTCCACGAAACCGCCGCAACTACCGATATGACAATATCTGGTGCAAAATCGGCTATACGCTTATGTGCTTCCTCACCGCTTATCTCTTCAGCCATAGCATCCAGAATACGCACGTCGAAGCCTTCTCTCAGAAAACCGCTAAGAACCAGAAGGTCCAACTGTGGCCAATAATATCTGCCCTTTGTAATATGACCACAGTAGTAGTCCCGTGAGACTCGCAGCTTGCAGGGGGGATTGAGTAACAGCACTTTCTTCATCACGTTTTCTGTCCCATCAGTTTTTTCAGAAATGCGGCGATTCCTTCTGTATCATTTTCCTCAGGACCCCAGTCGGCATATTCGGTGGCTTGGCCGTCCTGATTCGGCCCGCTCAACGTCTCCTGGTAAACGGCCGCTTCTGACCTGACAACGGGCATATACCAACCGCCGGAAGACAGACGAAAGCAAAAGCTCTTACCACTGCTCGGCGACCCCATCTCAATTTTTCGCGTTACGTTGCCTGCCTGGTCAAAAATAAATACCGTCAATTCTCCTTCAATCATCTGGTAAGTCATTGACCGGCCCGGATGACGATGCGGCCGGGAATAATTGTCACGACAGGCGGCAATTATCATCTCCTGCACAGCCGACTCGGGCGAATGATGCAGACAGAGTCTAAAACGCAGAAGCTTTGCTCGGCTGGCACGCTTCTTTAGAAACTCGACCATTTTCCGGTCAACTTCAATGAGTTCTTCGGTATTAAATATTGCCCCTTTTGCTTCGCGCATCGTTCCTCTTAAAATAATTACTTAATGGCTGTTTTTATTTCACTTGAGATTTGTCGCAGGGCTTGGACTGCCCGGGCTAAGTTGTCCCCGCCTTGGTCAGGCCCGCTCGGCAGCGTCAGTCCCTTTTGAGCAAACATCTGGGCCGCAGGGAAATTGTCCGGATTTCCCAGATGCTTTGAATCACTCAGACACGGATTGAACGGCCTGGCTTCTATCCCGCGCTCACCAAGAAGTTCAATTACTTTCTCCCTCTCTGAACACAAAACCTGGCTCCACAGCGGAACTTCACCTTCGTCCACTCGTATTTCGAGCACCTTCAGATAGTCCAGCTCCTCAAGTTGTTCCTTGTAGAATTTATAAGTCTGTTTCACTGCAGCCAGTTTCTCAGGCAGCCTTCGGGCCTGGGCCAGTCCAATGCCGGCCAGCATATCGTTAAATCTGAGGTTAAAGCCGAAACCGTCAAAAACATTCTCCGGCACCGACAGCACACCCTGATTACGAAGTTTCAGCAGTTTCGTATATGATGCCTCGTCCCTGGTGGCCGCAAAACCACCCTCGCCTGTCGTAATCAGCTTGGCAATTGACATAGAGAATGTACCGAAGTCGGATTGTGTCCCGAGATAACCGTCTGAATTCCTTGAGCAAAACGCTTGTGCGCTATCTTCTATTACCTTTAACTCGTACTTTTTGGCCAGTGTTTTTATTGCATCAATGTCGCAGGCCGCACCATTGAGGTGTACAGGCAGAATCACTTTGGTTTTGTCTGTAATTGCGGCTTCGATTTGATTCACATCGATAAGTGGTCTGTCCGGCTGGACATCGACAAGTCTGACCTTTGCTCCTAAAAGAAGCGCCGAATGTGCAGTGGCGATATAGGTAATGGCCGGAACAATAACCTCGTCCCCCGGCCCGACACCGCAGGCCATTAGTGACATCGCCAGCGCCATACTGCCGTTGGTAGTTAGAACAACGTAAGGAACGTTCAGTATTCGGGCCAACTCATCCTCCAATTTTTTGCACACAGACCCCTGGTTAATATGGCGGCTGCGTATCGACTCTTCAACGCCTCGAATCTCCTCATCACCTAAATCCGTTTTCCACCAGCGGACTATATCATTGTCCATATTACGTCCTTCAATCGCTAATAAGCGAAAAACATGAAGCGAAAAATGAAAAACCATAGCTTAAAATTCAAAACTCATCTAATTTTAAGCTTTACGCTATGATTTTTAGCTTTTAGCTTTAAGTTTTCAACTTCTTCTATTTGCACTCATAGTCAGCCTCTCCGCATTCCTGCCTCCAGTCCACTCGGTCAAACCATACGGGACACCCGTCGCATATCAGTATCTCGGCTCGATGTCCCTGAAGGTGCATCTGCCGAATTCGCTTCAGTTTATCACCTTTCCAGATTTCTTCGATGCTCTGCTGCCGAACATTGCCTAACGGTACGGAATTTGCAAAGTCGATACAGCAGAGATTTACATCTCCGTTGCTGTGGATGCCTAACGTGCTCCAGAGGGCAATACACGGAAAACGATTAATCAGTTTTCTGTCTTCGGGGACATCAATATCAATCGCCGAACCCCAGTTATGCGGCTGACGCACGATAACCTGGTCTATCTCGCTGACCATCGGCCTCCAGTGCTCCAGAAAAGTTTCGGCCTCGTCCCGGTTGATGTCCTGCAAAATCATTTGTATGCGAATCATAAGATTTGGTTTGAGCTTGTCCCTTAGACGAATAAACTCTACTGTGTTCCGGTACACCGCTTCAAATTTCAATCCCCTGCGGATGGACTCGAACCTCTCAGGCACCATTGAATCGATTGTGATATATATCATATCCAGGCCCGCACGGATGAGCTCTTCAGCTCTTTCCGAGTACATCAGACTTGCATTCGAGTTCAAATAGCTCCTGCGAATGCCAATCTTTTTGAGTGCCTGAATCTTATAAGCAAGGTCCGGGTCCAGCAGCGGCTCACAGTCAAGATAAAGCCCGACCCGCTCCATATGCTCGGCATACTGCGACAATTCCCGCACAATCTTCTCAAACAATTCGGCCGACATAAATTCCTTCTTTTTCTTCTTAAAGTCTATCCCACACATAATACAGCGCGCGTTGCACTGGTTGATTGTTTCGATATATACGTACTTTGGGAAAAGGAGCAGAACCTCTATTTTTTGCCCTAACGAGTTCTCCACGTATTGCAGGGCATCGGCTTCAGTTAAAGGCGGCTGGATACCGGATTCATCACGCTGCATTTTTACTGCCCTCCTTTACTTTTTTGGTACTCTATATAACATTGTCCAATCTCCTCTTGGAGTGCGCCGATAGAATCGAATGTTTCCTGGGATGTTTGGGGAAAGTTTTCAAGAATATCAACGAGCTTAAAATCGGCAAACCGCTGACGCCAGTAATCGGTTTGGGAAAACTCCACCGCCTTGCTGCGGTACTCCTCAGCCCCGCGTCCATCACCTTTGATTTGATAGGCAAGGGCAAGAAAGAGACTCATATAAGGATTGGTTGGGTATGGAACCTGGGCCATTTCGACCCACGCTATGAATTTCTCGGCATCTCCTTGCCGAGTCAGGTTCCGGTTATTGATATAATTACCTATGAGATTGAATGCGAACCAGATTTCTTTAATCTGGTCGGCGTCGGGCACAGAATCCGGCTCAATGCGAAAAACATCCAGCCCCTTCAACGTTCCCTTATGAACGGATATTTCCAGCTTACGTGAGTGCCTGATGGGCAGGTAGTTGTGGGCTGTTGCGCCTTTCGATTCCATCTGCTCGTCAAAAACTTCCCCGTAGTCCTCAAACATCGAGGCGCCGCGAATCGCCTGACAGGTCGAAACGCCGGACCAGTCCATTTGAAGTTCGATGATAAACAGGAAAGTTTCCATTATCTGAGAAAACTTTTCTTCCGGGAACCCTATCATAAAGAGCCCGACAACGAACATTTCAGGATAATTTTTGATAACGTTTGATACTCGCCGGAATGTCTCAAGTGTGGCTGGCTTGCGAATCTTCTTGAGCATCTCGGCGTTTCCCGTTTCTATCCCGATTCTAAAACCGATACAGCCTGAGTCTCGCATCGCTTCGAGCATCTGAGCATCCAGAGACCTCGCTATCAGCCCGTTGCTCGCAGACCACGTAACGTCCAGCTTCGCCTCGGTAATCCGCCTTAACAAATCCAGAAAGTTTTGCCGGTAAAACAATGGGTCGTCGTCCAGCCATTCAAAATGTCGAACGCCTCGCTTGGTAACCAGATACTCGATTTCCTTAAATACGGAATCCACGGACTTCGTCCGCACACCTTTGCCCATAAACGACTGCACGGCGCAAAACCGGCAGGCCGCCCGGCAGCCGCGGGTCATCTGAATAGCTGCGAACGGCTCGCCGGACATTCGCACAAATGGATTCAATGAACCGTTCTGGTAGTAGTTCTCTATCTTCACAATAGAATAGCTGTCAATCATATCACTCTCGAAGTGAACAATGTCCCCCTCACCACCCGTTTCATACAGCGCCCCTTTGTGCTCAAAGCATATACCGTCGGTTGGCGATTGTCCGAAATTCTTCGATGTTATCTGGTCAAACAGATAGTTAATCTTGTTCTCCGCTTCTCTTTGCACCACAAAATGACACAGCTTTTTATCGAGCAGCCGGGCGTATTCGTAGGTGGCGATAATCCCCCCCGTCAATACCACAGAGCGCTCTCGCTCTTGCAGAACTTCAAGCGTTTGCGTAAAAGGCCCAATGCTCGCATCGAACATACACGAAACGCCGACAATATATGGGGCAAATGAATCGAGAGTTTCTTCAAGGATACTAATCCACTGCTCGTAATCGAAATTTGTCTCTTCACGTGTCCTTTTTAACAATTGAAGGTTCAGGTCCAGTATTCTTATCTCTAAGCCCCTTGCTTTTAAGGCCTCATACAAACACTGTAAACCCGTTGGCGGAAAAGCGTAACAGCCCCCTCGCTTGGCTATTTCAGGGTTGAAACTTTCCAGAATCATCTGCGGAAGCTGCACAAACAGAACCTTCTCGTTCATCTCGTAATGAGATTTTAGAAACTCGCTGTATTCCGGCAGCATCACGCCTTCGACATCTTTTTTCAACGTTCTTTCCATTAATGTCATTTGACTCCGGTTTGTGCGGCATTCTGTATATTGCTCATCTTGACGGTATCTTTCCTTATGTATATCTCCCAAAATGTAGCCGGGATGAATTTCAAAACGTTTATTATATTACTTATCTTAAATGCCTTGCTTTTCCTCGCCTCTATATCAAACTTATCTTTATACCCGACCTGAACATAACTGCAGCCGGATTTGAGCATCTTTATCAGAGCTTCCGGCTGATAGCCAAAGCTGTTGGTGCGGATATTAAACTGCTTTAGCTGAAAACTGCGGTATAGGATGCTGTTTCCGTAATGTTTTACGTTTAACCGAAACAGCACATTCAGAAGCGTCCGAAAGCCCCGCGAAATGATTCTCCTGCCCATGTTCCTTTCATTCGTATTGGTTGCGTATGATATTATCAGGTCGGCTTTACCTTTTTCGGCAAAGATGATTCCCAGTGCCTCAGCCGAAGTTGCACCTTTGCCGTCAACATAAATAAAATAATCCATTTTCGCCCGTTTAAGTCCTTCTCGTATGACCCCGCCGATACACTTTGGACTCTTGTGATGAAATGCCCTGACATATTCATAACGCTCCGCCAGCTCTTCTGCTATCTCACCGGTTCTGTCGGTACTGCCGTCGTTGAATACAAGAATCTCATATTCATCAAACGATTGTTCCACCGCCCCCACCATATCCGCAACGGCTTCGGCCAAATGGTTCTCTTCGTTCAGCGCCGGCACGACGACCGTTATCGAATTCTCTGTAGCCATACTCGAACCTCATCTGCTATTGTCTCGGCTGTCAGTCCATATTGCCGCCGTAAATAATCCTGGCTGCCTGCTTTGTGAGCGTATTCGTCACTAATCGCAAACTTCTTTAACAGCACTTCTGCGTTTAGCCCTTCCTCGGTCAGCACAGACGCTACCACGCTGCCAAGCCCGCCGATGATACTGTGCTCTTCAACGGTAGCTATGAGACGACATCGCCGAGCCAGTTCGATAATCAGTTCCCGGTCGATGGGCTTGACGGTATGCATGCTGACCAGTTCCGGCCTTATACCGGCGGCTTCTAAAATATTGCAGGTATCAACAGCCGTCGGCAGCATATTGCCGGTGGCAATAATCGCAACCTCAATTCCCCGGCGCAATCTTAGTCCTTTGCCTATGGCAAAAGATTTTAGCGGTCGGCTGTGAACCACCTTCTCTCCCGTCTTGCCAAGCCGCAGGTAACATGGCCCCTCAAGTGACATTATGGCTTCGACGGCCTGTTGTGTCTCAATCGGGTCGCCCGGACAGATTACGGTCATATTCGGCAGACAGTTCATCACCGCAATATCCTCTATAGAGTGATGCGTC
>CAZMCN010000043.1:0-14743 GCA_964564845.1 uncultured Pirellulales bacterium
AAATTATCTTTGTGCCTGACCGGCATCTCGGCCAGTCTGTCATCGATAGAACCGGTAGGAACATAATACTTGCGCCGGGCTATTGTTGGACACACGTGGTTATAACCGGTGAGGATATAAAGAATGCAAAAGCAAAATATCCTGATGCGGTTGTGATGGCACATCCGGAATGCGCCGAGCCGGTCAAAGCGCTTTCGGATGAGCTGCTTAGCACCAGCCAGATGCTGAGGTTTGTGGAAAGAAGCACGGCAAAACGATTTATAGTAGCTACCGAGACAGGAATGATTTATGCTTTGCAGAGGCACAATCCTGATGCTGATTTTATAGCGGCCAGTGAGAAGGCGATATGTCTAAATATGAAGAAGATTACTTTGGGAAAAGTACTCTGGTCGCTGGAAGATATGCAATACAAAGTTGAGGTGCCGGAAGAGATAAGAATAAAAGCCAAAAAGGCACTTGACAGGATGGTTGAGGTTCTGCCATCAAGATAAGAAGGATTTAGTGAAATGGACAAAGAGACTGAATATCATTTGGAGACACTGGCGCTTCACGCCGGCCAGCAGGTAGATTCAGATACGCTCAGTCGGGCAGTGCCGATTTATCAGACGAGCAGTTATTTATTTAAGGATACCGAGCACGCTGCGGATTTATTTTCGCTTAAAAAGTTCGGTAATATTTACACCCGCCTGATGAATCCGACGACGGACGTTTTGGAGAAACGGCTGGCAGCAATGGAAGGGGGTGTGGGTGGTCTTGGGTTGAGTTCAGGCCAGTCGGCGATTTATGTAAGTATATTTAATATTTGCGGCGCAGGAGGTCATATCGTATCTTCGAACTCGCTTTACGGGGGCACAGTTATTCTATTCAGTCAAACATTTCCCAAGCTGGGCATCGAAGTAACTTTTGTTGACCCTAAGGAGCCGGCAAATTTTGCACGCCCTATCAAGGAGAATACCCGGCTGATTTATATAGAGAGCATCGGCAATCCAAAGAATGATATTTTGCAATATGAAGAAATAGCTGAAATCGCCCACGATAATGGTATTCCGGTGATTTGTGATAATACTGTTACGACCCCCATTCTGTTTAGGCCGATTAACTATGGGATTGATATTGTGGTTCACAGTTGCACAAAATTCATCGGCGGTCACGGCACAAGCATCGGCGGGGCAATTATCGATTCGGGTAAGTTCGACTGGGCCAACGGCAGGTATCCCGAACTGACGGAGCCGGACCCAAGCTATCACGGTGTGAAATATGTGGAACAATTCGGCGAATTGGCTTATATCATAAAAGCCCGAACACAATTTTTACGGGACATGGGTTCTTGTATGTCGCCGTTTAATGCGTTTCTCTTTTTGCAGGGGCTGGAGACGCTGCATCTGCGTATGGAGAGACATTCGGAGAATACTCTGAAACTTGCGAAGTGGCTGGAGAAACAGCCCGCCGTCAACTGGGTGAACTATCCGGGACTGAAATCACATCCGGATTACAAATTAGCCCGAAAATATCTGCCCAAAGGCCAGGGGGCGATACTTGGCTTCGGCATCAAAGGCGGCAGAAAAGCAGGGATTAAATTTATAGATAATGTTAAATTGGCCAGCCACCTTGCCAATATCGGTGACAGTAAAACGTTGGTAATCCATCCGGCCAGTACGACCCATCAACAGTTGAGCGAAGCCGAGCGACTCGCAGCCGGTGTTACGGATGATTACATACGAGTCTCCGTGGGAACCGAGCACATTGATGATATAATAGCTGATTTCAGACAAGCACTGAAAAAAAGTCAAAGTTAAAAAGGAAAAAGTAAAAAAGGAAATTTCCTTAAACGAGATACGAGATACGAAAATATGTGGGAATATACGGATAAAGTTAAAGAGCATTTTTTTAATCCGCGAAACGTGGGCGAGATTGAGCAGCCGGACGGTATTGGAGAGGTCGGTTCATTAGCCTGCGGCGATGCTCTGAAACTTACATTCAAACTTGACCAAGACGGCAGAATAAGAGATGCGAAGTTCAAGACTTTTGGCTGTGCAAGTGCGATAGCGACATCGTCGGTACTGACCGAGATGCTCAAGGGGATGACGGTAGAAGAGGCGGCCAAAGTAACCAACAGAGATATTGCCGATTATCTTGGCGGGCTTCCGGAGCAGAAGATGCACTGCTCGGTTATGGGCAGAGAGGCGCTTGAGGCGGCGATTGAGAATTACCGAACCGGCGGCAGGAAGAAACGCAAGCTCGAAGGCAAAGTGGTATGTAACTGCTTTGGGGTAACCGAGCGTGAAATCGAGAGGGTGATACGTGAGAATAATCTGACGACAGTCGAGGAAGTAACAAATTACTGCAAAGCGGGCGGCGGCTGTGGCGGATGCAAGGGCGAAATCGAAAAGATAATAGAAAGATTGCAGGGCGACAAGGCAAAAGAGGTATTTGCAGCGGCGCCTCGCAAAGGCGGCAGGCTGACGAACATTCAAAAGATACAGTTAATCCAGCGTACGATAAATGAGCAAATTCGTCCGGCCCTGCGGGCCCACGGCGGCGATATCGAGTTGATAGATGTCGAAGGCGATAAGGCAATGGTTGCATTCAGGGGGATGTGCGCCCAATGCAGACTCACGGAATTTACGATGAAAGACGTTGTTGAGGCCAAGCTGAGAGAATTCGTCTCCGAAGAGATAATCGTAGAAGAAGAAGGCGAATCAGCGCAGGTGCCGCACGAGCACAGGGAATAAGAGATGAAAACCATATACTTTGACAATAATGCCACGACGAAGGTGGCTGAAGAAGTTCTCCAAGAGATGAAGCCGTTATTTTGTGAGCTTTACGGTAATCCTTCGAGTATGCATACATTCGGTGGTCAGATTGGCCGCAGGATTCACAAGGCGCGTGAACAGGTGGCCGCCTTGATTGGCTGCGGGCCGAGTGAAATTATATTTACAAGCTGCGGGACTGAAAGTGACAATACCGCCATCAAAGGTGCGTTGGCGGCCTATCCGAATAAACGTAAAATCATAACCACCCGAGTTGAGCATCCGGCGGTGTTGGCGGTCTGCCGGGAGCAGGAAAACCACGGTTATACTGTTGTGGAATTGGGCGTTGATGATAAGGGACGGCTTGATTTGGCGCAACTGGAAAAAGAGGTCGACGATGATACTGCGTTGGTAACGATAATGTATGCCAATAACGAAACCGGTGTGGTATTTCCGATTGACAAAATAGCCGAGTTGGTTATCGGCAGGGGGGTAGTTTTCCACACCGATGCGGTTCAGGCGGTCGGCAAGATAGCTCTTGATTTGTCGAATAGCAATATTGATTTGCTGAGCATTTCCGGCCATAAGCTGCATGGGCCTAAGGGGGTGGGTGTTTTGTATGTAAGGAAGGGGACGAGACTTGCTCCGTTTATGTTAGGGGGTCATCAGGAGGCAGGGCGAAGGGCCGGGACCGAAAACGTGCCGGGAATAGTCGGACTTGGAAAGGCCTGTGAACTGGCAGCAGAAAATATTGTGCAGGAAAACGAAAGAGTCGGCTCTCTGCGGGACAAACTTGAGAGCGCTATACTTCAAAAGTGTCCCGACAGCCGGCTCAACGGTGATAAAGAAAACCGTCTGCCTAATACGACTAATATCAGCTTTGAGTATATCGAGGGCGAAGCGATTCTGCTTATGCTGGATAAATTCGGTATTTGCGCCAGCAGCGGCTCGGCCTGCACATCAGGTTCATTGGAGCCGTCTCATGTATTGCGGGCGATGGGTGTTCCGTTCACGGCGGCCCACGGTTCAATTCGATTTAGCTTAAGCAGGTACAACAGCGAAGAAGAGGTTGATTATACAATCGAAAAAATGCCGGAGATAGTGAACAAACTCCGCAAACTATCACCTTTTGTAGCTAAATAATACGTCGATGTTCAAACATTTGGTGGGATTCGGACTTATAGTCTGAAATTTTGAATTGCTAAGATGCCGGTTGGCTCTCTGGTTGGGCTTTATATTCTTCGAGGAATTTGAGCCATTTTGTCCAGGCATCTTTGTAGATTTTATTCGAGGACAAAAAGCCGTCGTTGTGACTTCCGAAAATCTCGACAAATTCGTTTGGTTCATTTACAGCTTCGTGCAGTTGAAGCCCAAATTCAAACGGTACAATCTCATCGTTTCGGCTGTGAATAATCATTACCGGGCAATGAACGCCCGTGACGTAATCGATTGTTCTGTAGCTGAATTTTGCGAACCATTTGACGGGCATATAAGGGTAGAATTTGCGGCCGATGTCGGCATACGAAGTAAAGGCGCTCTCAATAATTAAAGATGCGGGTCTGACTTTGGTTGCCAGTTGTGCTGCGATGCTTCCGCCGAGCGACCTTCCGAAGAGAATAATATCCTCCGGCGGGACATTTTTCTTTTCTGTCAGCCATTTGTATGCGGCGGCGGCGTCGAGATAAGTTCCCTCTTCGGTAGGTTTGCCGCCGCTGTTGCCATATCCGCGATAGTCGAAAATAAAACAGCTCAATCCCAGATTGTAGAAGAAATTTATACTGTCCAGGCGGTGCATCATATTTCCGCCGTTGCCGTGGCAGAACAGCAGGGTAAATTTGGAATTGCCGTCAGGGACATACCAGCCGTTAAGCTTTACGCCGTCTTCGGTTTTGAAGAACACGTTTTCAAAATCCAGCCCAAGTTCGTCCGGCGTATAAGGTACCTCCCGCACGGGACCGTACAGGAATGTTGACTGCATATAATACAGTGCCACCGCCCAAACCGAATAGGCAACAAGCAAAACCACAATAATAGATATTAGCATTGACCCCATTTTGTTACCTTGTATTGACATATGCTATACTGCTAAATTGTATGGTCGGGGTATTTTAATTTGCCTGAGGGCATAAGACAAGCTACAATTTAGATTATGTTAAAAAGAAGAAAAACAAAGACCGTCAGGGTTGGCTCGGTAAAAATCGGCTCTGTGGCGGGCATTGTCGTTCAGTCGATGACGAAAGTGCCGACAACAGATGTCGGCCGTTGTGTAAGACAGGTCACCCAGCTTGTCGGTGCCGGCTGTGAATTAGTTCGCCTTGCGGTTCCGACCCGCGCCGATACCGCTGCTTTTGCGAAAATCGTCCAAAAAGTCAATGTTCCCTTAATCGCAGATATTCATTTCAGCCCTGCGCGAGCCATCGAGGCAATCGAGGCGGGGGCGGCAAAAATCCGGCTTAACCCCGGAAACATAAAAAATCGCAGAGACATTATTCGGATAATTGATGCAGCCGCGATGCATAAAACTGCTGTGCGCATTGGTGTTAACGAAGCAAGCATAAGAGACCTCAAATCCGGTGACGTACCGGTTGGCAGACGTACCGCCTTGATGTTAAAAGAGATGAAAAAATATGTTCGTCTGTTTGAAAACAGGGGCTTTGACCAGTTGGTTCTCAGTGCCAAAAGCAGTGATGTCTTGAGAACCATAGAAGTCAACCGCCGTATCGCCGAAGTATTCGATTATCCGATTCATCTCGGCTTAACTCACGCAGGCCTGCCGGAAGACGCCCTGATACCGTCGGCTATTGCCCTTGGCACACTGCTGGCAGATGGTATTGGCGATACCATCAGGGTAAGTGCTGCAGGTGACCCTTTTACAGAAGTTGGGATTGCACAACTGATTTTAATTGCCCTGGGTCTTTATGAACGCAGCGAACCGGAGTTGGTAGTTTGTCCCACCTGCGGCCGGGCTGAGATTGATGTGGTCAAACTGGCCCGAAGGGTTCAAAAAGCAGTGAGCGACGTTGATAAGCCGTTGCGTGTCGCTGTGATGGGCTGTATTGTTAATGGGCCGGGCGAAGCGGCCGATGCCGACCTGGCTGTATGCTGCGCAAAAAACAAGGGCTATATCTATCGCAAAGGACGAAAGAGAACGATAGTTGCGGAAAATAAGATTATCCCCGCCCTGCTGAAAGAATTACAGAACCTGTAAGGTTTCGGCAGTTTAAGATTTGTTTTGATTATGACGTCTGGAAAATTAACAGCTATGGACTCGGAGGCGTTGAAAAAGTTATTCAGGCGATTTTGCGTTGTTGTTGTTTTCGGCGTCGCCTTTGCATATATCGAAAGTGCCGTGGTCGTTTATCTGCGGGCGATTTTTTATCCTGATGGTTTTACCTTTCCGCTGAGCCTGTTCGGCGCTGGGCCGCACTGGCAGCGGCTGTTGTTAACTGAAGTCGGCAGGGAGGTTGCAGCGCTGGTTGTAATCCTTACCGGTGCCTGGCTGTTCGGCTGCAATCTTCGGCAGCGGTTCGCTTATTTTATGACCATTTTCGCGGTTTGGGACATCTTCTACTATGTCTGGCTCAAAATCCTTCTCAACTGGCCTGCTTCGGTTATGGATTGGGACATATTGTTTTTAATACCGCTTGTCTGGGCTGCTCCGGTTCTGGCACCGGTTCTTGTATCGTTAGCGTTATTTGTCTTTGCGATAATGATACTGTGGCGAGACCATATTGCCCGTCCGATTAGGGCGGGATGGGTGGATTGGCTGGGTTTTTTCGTGGCCGGTATTGTTGTGGTTGTCTCTTTCTGCGTTGCGGGTCTTCATATTGCAGAGACCGATTATCGAGCGTATTTTTATTGGCCGGTATTTGCTTTGGGCTATATATTAGCTGTCGGCCTGTTCATAAAGTGCCTCAAGCAAGTCAAATAGTTTTTAAGAGTCGGCTCATCAATATGCGGCCCATAAACGAATTTCCGCGGTGTTCGTGAAGTGTTTTTGGAAGTAAAAACAATGCGGGAAGGGCGGTATCTCGGTGTGGCGGAGTTTTAGCTTCGCTTAAAAATTAGAGTCTGGGGCTGCTTTCAAAATCCTGCGGCCTAAACAGTGTTAATCTGTGTCTAAAGAAGTTCTGCTTCGGTTGTTCTGCGGTGTTGAAGCAGCGTGCTGGCCTGCTTTTCTGTAGGGCTGTCGCTCTTTGTCATTCTTTCTGGGTGCGTAGCCTTCGAACTTACCAAAAATCATTTTTCCGGCTGCGGTCTGCAGTGAACTGGTTATGCTGATGACGAGGTCTTTTCCTATTTTGTTTCGGGCATCTTCGACAACAACCATAGTGCCATCGGCGAGATAACCGACTCCCTGCTGTGCCTCTTCGCCGGGCTTTACAATTCTGATTTCCATAGTCTCGCCCGGCAGAGCGATTGCTTTTAGCGAATTGGCCAAATCGTTTATATTCAAGACATCCACTTCACGCACCTGAGCGACCTTGCTGAGGTTGTAGTCAGTAGTGGCAAGTCGGCCATTGAGGTCTTTTGCGAATAAAACGAGTTTCTGGTCAACGCCGGCTACATCGTTGGTCTCCGGAACGATGGTATCATCGATTTCAATATCAATCGCCGGATTGGTCTGCATATCCTTTAGTATATCGAGACCTCGTCTGCCGCGATTGCGTTTTAGCTTGTCGGGCGAATCGGCTATAAGCTGAAGCTCATTGAGGACAAAGCGCGGAACAATCAGCGGTGCGTCGAACAATTTGCTTCGATAGAGGTCGGCGATGCGTCCGTCAATGATAGCAGATGTGTCGAGAACGAGCGGGCGAGTGCCTTTGGTCTGCTTGGCAAATTCGACATAAGGAATAACAAACCGAACATCGTCTTTCGTTCGAATCACAATGCTGATTACAAGGAAACAAATACATATTCCCATCATCAGTTTGATTGCCCGAACAGCGGAATCGCTTAAGTTCAGAAACGGGTAGATTTCGTTGATCATTGTTACGATCGGCGCCAGCGCCCAACTGATAAAGATGCCGACCAAAAGCCCAAAAAATACTCCTGCCAGTCCAGCCAGGGATTTCCTGGGGGTGAAAATATCCAGGACAAGCGCTATTGCAACCAGGACCACGCTGCTCCAGAGAATTGCATTAAAATTAGACTTACCCGGCTCGCCGGAGATCTCACTGTCGCTTAGGCTGACGATTAAAACCGCTAAAACGATGATAATAAAAATGCCTCTGAGAATATTAAGTAACATAGTTATAAGCCTCCATAACAATATAAAAAGAATATTATTCCAATTTTTACCTCACAATCGCAGCTATTATAGCGTCTGGCTGAAGCATTATCAACAATTACAATAATAGTATCGGCGTTTTGCCCTTCAGAAATCTCCTGCAATTGAAAACGCCGAACATAGCCGAGGTGCAAAAGAGGCTTCCGATGCGGTTTTGAAGGGATTATGGGACGTATTTAGCACAATAATTGTGGAGGATGTCGTTTTTTTGCATATTCGGCTAAATATTTGTCGGCTCGATTTGTGCCAACTGGAGGATTCTTGCGGGCTCTTCCGGAAAGCCGGTACGGGCCGAAAGATAGGACGATTCGATGACGGCCATATTATTTAAGTTTTCCCGGGCGCTGCTGCAAAGCTTGTGCTCGTCGGGCGATAGGATGCTTAGAGCGAAATTTTGCAGGGCTTTTGTCATACAAATGAGCCTGTTGTCGTCGTATTCAAATTCTTCACTGACATTGCCGAGAGCATCGCTTACGGTAAGTCGTGTGTCGCTGACGGTTATGATTTTATCTTTGCCATAGACCTTCAAAAACTTTTGTTGGGGCCCAAAGGCCCGGCCTGCGATGATGTTGCCGATAAAAGTGTCGGTAAATTTCGTTGTTACAACTGTAGTGTCCTCCGTCAGATAAAGTCTTTGTTGCCTGTCGCCGGCCGTGTTGGTATTTAGCGAGTAAACCTGCTGTGGTGTGGTGAAGTTGGAGACTATCTGGTCGATTATTTCGTAACAGTTTCTAAGCAGCACCCCACCGCCGGAAAGTTTCTGGTCGGCCTGCCAGGAGGGGTGCTGCCACCGGCCGCAATTGCAGACGGCGGTTACCAGAAAGACGTCCTCGATGAGCTTTTCCTGGAGGTATTGCTGCAGAGTAAGGAAGCTGTCGGCAAATCTGCTCGGATTGGCGACTGCGAATTTTATATTTTCATCCTCGGCAAGACGGACAAAACCCGCTGCTTCTTCGAAGTCTCTGGCCGGCGGGGCGAGCTTTAGTATGTTGAACTTTTTTTTCACTGCCGAGCGGATATACTCATCGCAACTGTACATACCGGCGGCGACCAAAAGGCAGTCGAATTGATTTTGTATTATCAGTTGTCGATAGTCATCATAAAAGGCACAGTTGTATTCTTTGGCGAGGTCCTCGGCGAGCTTAGTGTTTTTGTCGGCGACGGCCTGGAGGTCGAAGTGGTCGATTTGGCTCGCCGCTTTTAGTAAGAGCTTTGCAGCATCATCGTCGAGGCCGAGAACTGCGGTTTTTAATTTCGTATCCTGCATCCGGTATCCCGCAACTGGTTTGAGATATGCTTTATGCTTTAGGTTTTACACTATATTTTTATTGTCGTCCTCGGTTTTTTCGGCCATCGAATAGTTGTTGTCCTGACGGTTCCAGTTCACCTTCCATTTTTGTTCGTACAGCCGAACAGCATCGTCGGCGTTTAGGCCGAGACACTGTGCCAGAGAAATCCAGAAGAACAGCATATCTATTACTTCGACCCTGGCGTTTTGCAAATCGTTCAGAAAGAACCTTTTCCCTTCCTTTGCCTCTTTGCACCAGTGCTTCCAGAAAGTGCAGTCTCGCAGCTCCTCAAGCTCATTGCTCATAGCAGCGATATAGTTGTTCAGCCAGATGCCGGCTGTTTGCGGGTCAAAGCTGGCCCGCAGGGCATCGGGGTCAAAACCGGTCCGCTTGTTCAATTCGGCCTGCTTTTCAAATAATTCTTTAAGCATCTTTCGTGTCTCGTATCTCGCTTCACAAATTACACTTCACATATTTTTATTTGGTATGATAAAATGGTCGGGCACGGGGAATTGTGAGCATAACAGCAAGGCTTCTCTTGCAACTTCCTCAATTACCGATTCATTTTCGATATTTTCAGCTACTTTATTTATCAGGGCTGCAATTTCTTCGGCCTGCTGTTCTTTCATCCCCCGCGTGGTGATTGCCGGGGTGCCAATGCGCAGGCCGGTGGGGTTGGATGGATGGGTCGGGTCCATAGGTGTGGTGTTATAGTTAGTAACGATTCTTGCTCTGTCCAGCGCTTTTGCCAGTTTTTTGCCTGGGATATTTTTATTTCGCAAGTCGATTAAGATTAAGTGATTATCAGTTCCGCCGGAAACAAGGTTGAAGCCGAATTCGAGCAGCTTTTCAGCCATTGCTTTTGCATTTTTGATTATCTGCTTTGCGTAGGTTACAAATTCCGGTGTGTCGGCTTCAGCCATTGCCACCGCTACAGCGGTGAGTGTGTGCAGATGTGGGCCGCCCTGGAATCCGGGGAAAACGGCCTTGTCCACCTTTTCAGCGTGTTCTGCTTTGCAGAGTAACATACCGCCTCGAGGCCCTCGCAGGGTCTTGTGTGTGGTGGTTGAAACTATGTCGGCGTAGGGCACAGGGTTTTTGTGAAGACCGGCCACGACAAGTCCTGCGATGTGGGCTATATCGCTGATGTGATATGCGCCGACGCTTTTGGCAACCTGGCCGAATATTTCAAAATCGATTTCTCTCGGATATGCTGTGGCCCCTGAAATGATGATTTTCGGCTTGTGTTTTTTTGCCAGCTCCTCAATCCGGTTATAGTCCAATCTTCCGGTATCAGGGTTGACGGTATAGGGTACGGAATTGAATATTTTGCTTGAGACACTGACGGCCGAGCCGTGTGTGAGATGTCCGCCGTGTGTAAGGGCCATACCTGTTATCGTGTCGCCGGGTTTTGCCAGTGCCAGGTATGCAGCTAAGTTGGCCATTGAGCCGGAATAGGGCTGGACGTTTGCATAGTCGGCTCCAAAGAGCTTTTTGGCGCGCTGCTGGGCCACCTTTTCTATAAGGTCTGTTACCTGTTGACCTTCGTAATATCTTCTGCCGGGGTATCCCTCGGCATATTTGTTGGTAAGGCAGCTTCCACTGGCTAACATTACAGCCTTTGAAATGTAGTTCTCCGATGGGATAAGACGAATTGAGCCGCTCTGTCGCACCTCTTCCTGTCTTATAAGTTCGTAAATTTGCGGGTCATATTGCTCAAGAGCGGTTAACATACGGGCTTCTCCTTCAGATTATGGTTTTGTTTAGACTGTTATATAGCACAGACCTGCTTTTTGTACAAGTATTTATTTGTTGACAAATTTTAGTCGAATATTAGGATAGATGGATTAAATAATAAGAGACGAAATTGTTTTAAGAATATGCCCGAAGATAACGACAAAGCATTGGCCAAGGCGAGGGTTTTTTTTGAAAGGGCCCAGAAAGTAGCGAAGACGAACAATTTCGATTATGCTATCGAGATGTATCTTGAGGGTCTGCGGTGTGTTCCAGACGATGTGGAGCACGGCCATCAACAGCTTCATGAACTGGCTCTTCTGCGAGAGGTAAGAGGCGGCAAAAAGCCGTCGATGGTTGAAAAGATGAAATTCCTTCGCGGCAAAAATACGTTCGAGCGGATGCTTAACGCCGAGTACCTTTTTGCCAAAGCCCCTGACCATTTGCCGTATGCCGAAGCGATATTGAAGGCCGCTGTCGAGGGAGATTACAGACAGACGGCCAGATGGATTGCTGATTTGATATTCCAAGCCAACAATGCAGCATCAAAACCTTCTTTTCAGCGATATATATTATTGAAAGATTCGTATGCAGCGATAGGTCAATATGACAGAGCGGCAGCCGCCTGCCAGCATGCGGTCAGGCTCAGGCCTGGGGACGGAGAGTTGGCCGATGAGTTTAGGAAACTTTCGGCTGAACTGGCTGTCGCCAGGGGCAAATACGACCAGGCAGGGGATTTCAGAAACTCCATCAAAGACCGGGATGCCCAGGAAAGACTCCAGGCACAGCAGAGCGTTGTCAAGACCGAGGATTACCGTGTCTCGGCGGTTAACCAGGCCAGAGAGGCCTTTGCCCGGGACCCAAATCTGCCCCAGAACATATTTAATCTGGCAGAAGCTCTGTCGGATGTGAGCAGTGATGAGGCGGATACCGAGGCGATAGAGCTTCTGGAAAACAACTATAAGGCCAAAGACGATTTCAGTTTTATGGAATGGGCAGGCAGGATAAGGATAAAACACTTCAAGAGGAAGGTACAAGAGGCAAAAACTGCTACTCAGAACAATCCTGATGACAGCCAAGCCCAGGCAAAAGTGGCGGAATTTTCCGAACAGCTAAAGAAGGCCGAACTGGAGCATTATCGTCTGTGTGTGGCTAACTACCCGACCGATTTGCGCGCCAAGTACGAATACGCCGTTCGTTTGGTCGTGAATGAACGGTATGATGATGCAATACCGTTGTTCCAGGAGGCCCAGAGGGACCCGCGACATAAGATTTTGGCGATGGGCAAAATAGGTTTGTGTTTTTTTATGAAGGGCTGGTATGCAGACGCCATTGACATTTTTACCAAAGCGATAGATGCATACGGAATCAAGGATGACAATATAGCCAAGGAATTACGGTATAATTTGGCGCGTTCTTATGAACAGCAGGGCGATACGGAAAAGGCACTGGGGATTTTTCGCAAAATCGCCCAGCTTGATTTTGCATACAGAGACGTCCACCAGCGGGTAGATAATATAAGGGGGCACCCAAACGCCAACAAGGACGTTCAGGAGCGGGCAGACAACGGAAATGAAACAACCTCTCAGTAAATATTTTTAGATAAATTAACGAGGAGTTTTAGGAGATTGAAGTGGCACATTCGTTATCAGCGAAAAAAAGAGTAAGACAAAACGTCAAAAGAAGGACGATTAATCGTGTGCGTAAGAGCCGGGTCAAGACGCAAATCAAGCATTTTGAGTCGGCCCTTGACAGTGGTGATGTTGAGGCCGCAAGCCAGCAGTACCGTCTCGCAGCCAAGAAACTGGACAAGACCGCTGCTACGAGCACAATGCATAAAAAGACCGCAGCACGGAAAAAATCACGTCTTGCCAAAAAACTTAATCAACTCAAGGCGAAAAAAAGTGGATGAGCTTTTCGTCATCTGGGATTTCGGGTCCTTCGACTTTGCTCAGGACAAGATTTTGAGTTTTTGGAATCCCGCCCCCCGGGACGGTTTCAAGCATAACTCCGCTCAGAGGACGAGGCTAAACGCAAATAAATGAACTGCGACCTAACGATTTTCCTGCATCGGCGGTTTAGTTTCAGATAAATGTATCGCTAAGTCGATATTAAAATTGATTGGGCGATTTTTTGTTTTTTTATAAGTTGGTCAAATGCCTGAAATATTCAAAAGAAGCATAATTAAATTACTCAAACACGCCGATTACAAACCGATGAAACTTGCGCGATTGTCCAGGGCATTAGGTGTAAGTTTTCAGGATTATCCCCAGTTTAAAGAAGCTTTTGAGGAGCTGCGTCGGGCCGGGCACGTAGTTCTCGGTGCCGGCAATTTGGTTTGCTTACCTGCATTGTCGGGCCGAATCACAGGGACGTTCAGGGCAAATCCGAAGGGTTTCGGCTTCGTGACGCCTCTTGAGTTAAGTTCGCACGGCGATTTATTTATACCGCCTCCGCATACAGCCGGCGCAATGACTGGTGACATCGTTGCCGTAAAAGTAGTAAAAAAAGGTGAACGTGCCGGGCAGATGCGCATCAGCGGCAAAGTGGTTGAGATTCTCCAGCGCGCACATAATAAATTCGTCGGCACATTGCTCAAAGAGCCGCAGGGCTGGCTCGTTCAGCCGGACGGAACGGGATTTACAGAGCCGATTAGCGTGGATGATGTTACTGCGAAAAACGCCAGGCGCAATGATAAAGTGGTTGTTGAAATACTTACATATCCAACGGAAAGATTTCTCGGCCGCGGGGTAATAGTTGAAGTGCTTGGCAAATCGGGACGGTACGAGAGCGAAATAAATTCGATAATCCGCCAGTATCATTTGCCCGACCAATTCGATGAAGATTGTTTTGAGCAGGCCAGACAGGCAGCCGCTGAATTTAATCCCGATAAACCTGGCCATCGAGAGGACATAACAGAAAATGTAATTATTACAATTGACCCGCCGGACGCAAAAGATTTTGACGATGCGATAAGCCTGAAGAAAGACAGCAACGGCAACTGGGTGCTGGGTGTGCACATTGCCGACGTCAGTAGTTTTGTATCGCCCGATACGCCGCTGGATGCCGAGGCGAAGATTCGCGGCAACAGCGTTTATCTGCCTGGTAAAACAATCCCGATGCTGCCGGAGGTTTTAAGTAACGGTATATGCAGTCTTCAGCCGGGCCAAAAACGCTTCGTTAAGAGTGTGTATTTAACTTACGATTCACAGGGCCATGTCCTTTCGCGCAGTTTTGCCAACAGTATTATGCGTTCGACTGAGCGACTGACCTATCAGGATGCAAATAAAATTTTGAAAGGCCGTACCAGAGGTGTTAAACCGGCGGTTGTTAAATTGCTGAAAAATATGGAGACACTCAGCCGTTTGATTGAGGACCGGCGGAGGAAAGATGGAATGATACATCTGGACTTGCCGGAGACCGAGCTGGTAATGGATAAGGCAGGTCAGGTTGTGGATGCCGTCCCTGCTGACGACAGCTACCCGCACACGATAATTGAAATGTTTATGGTTGAAGTCAATGAGGCGGCTGCTTCAATTCTGGATGGACGGAACGCTCCCTTTATGCGGCGGATTCATCCGGAGCCGGACAGCCTGACAATTAAGAATCTTGCAAGGCTTGTTGGGGCGTTCGGCTTTAATATGTCACGCAGTCCCGACCGCGGCGAGATACAGGATTTG
>CAZMCN010000044.1:0-14699 GCA_964564845.1 uncultured Pirellulales bacterium
CGTAGCCCTGGCGAAGGCGGAAACTACGAACTATTTTCTGCAAAACAAACCCAATCAAACCCAATTTTTTGCTTCTTTTGTCTTGCCTATGCTACCTATTTGCCCCAATCAAGCCCAACCTGTAGTGAGCTTGTCGAACCTATCTCAAACCAGCATCGCAAAGCGATTTCAACAAAATAATCAATTATCAACAATCGATAATCAATCATTTCCCCCCACCCCCGCACAGCGACTCCTCAATTATTCTCCGCCGTAGCTTTATGCAGAGGCGGATTGAATTTTACATTTTCAACTTCAGATTTTCTTCTCGCATCTTCTATGAAGCCGCCCCTGCATGTTACAAACCTGCAGGGGCGGTGATAATCAATAATCAAATCGTCAGGCACTTTCAGCCTGAAAATACTCGTCTATACGTATGCGTTAATCAGGTCTTTCAACACCGCCGCTGCGGCCCCGACGGGAGAGCTCTTTCCGCCCATCACCGTGATACCACCCATAGTGTCGGTCATATAAGTAATGGCCTTTTCGGAGCCATTGACCAATGCCAGAGGATGTTTTTCATCCAGCAGTTTCGGAGTCACATTAAGCTGCATTTTCCCATCCACTTTCTCAGCGGTACCGATGAGCTTAATAACTTTGCCCTGCTTTGTGGCCGCTTCAATATCTTCCGGCGTAACTTTTGTAATTCCTTCGATTGTAATGTCATTCAATCCAAACGAAGTGCCGAAGATACGATTGCAGATAAGTACCGTTTTGTTGGCTGTATCTTTGCCCTCAACATCATAGCTCGGGTCGGTCTCGGCGATTCCCATTTCCTGTGCTTCTTTAAGAGCCGCATCATAAGATGTTCCCTTGTTGCGCATCTCCGAGAGGATATAATTTGTCGTACCGTTGAGAATACCCTCAGCCGATTGCACACGGGCGCCCGCCAAGCACACCCGCCCGACATCGAGCGTAGGAAGTGCTGCCGCTGTTGCGGCGCTGATGTGCAGGCCGCAATTATTCTTTTTTGCCAGTTCGTGTATCTCTTTATAGAACAGTACAAACGGCCCCTTATTGGCGCTGACCACTTCCATACCCAGCTCGACTGCTGTAAAAACGTGCCCTTTTGCCACGCCGCCGTCGGTCAGATTCGTCGGTGTAGTCTCAACCATCACGTCGGCCTTTGCCTGCTTGAGCACCTCTTCGCCGGTAAGTCCGGGCTTACCATATTCGCCAAATTTGTGAACAGGTGTTCCGCCGCGAACCTTATCGAGCAGCTCTGCCATAGGAAGCCCATCCTCCGAATCCGTTATGGCCGCACCTTTTGAGGCAACGACCGCCGAGAGGACAAGCCGCAGCCCATATTTTTCTTCGATTTCAGCGCAGCGGTCGATAAGCAACTGCACAAACTCTTTGCCGACGCCGCCGAATCCACACATAACAATTTTCACATTCTTCATCATTTGTTTCCTTTAAGAATTAGTTCCTCATAATCTTCTTTATTTACAAAGGCCTCTATAATTACCGGCCCATCCCCTGCAAAAGCCTTATCAAGCGCCGCCTGATACTCTTTAACATTATGAGCCGGCAGAACCGGAACACCGAAGAAGCTGTTACTTGAAGCATATTTGTCGCCATGAAGACCTGTTCCGTAAAATTTATAGTTTTTGTTTTCCTGCTTAATACGAATCAGCGAAAGGTTCTTGTCCGACATAAGGATAAATACCACTTTTGTTCCGAGCCTCATTGCGGTAGCCATTTCGCCGCACATCATCAAAAAGCCACCGTCACCGACTACGCAGGCCACCTCGCGGTCGGGACAGGTGAGCTTGGCGGCGATTGCCGCGGGAATGCCGAATCCCATAGACGAACAGCCGTTAGTCATAAGCTGACATTCCGGCGAATACGTCTTCCATGCCTGGCCAATCAGGTGCAGATGCGCCCCCACATCGCAGGTCATTATACCGTCTTTGGGCATTTTCTCCCGCAGGCCTGCCAGGACCGTTCGCGGGTCAAATTTGCCGTCAGGAGCAGCAAGCTGTTCAAACATTTTTTCCCGCCTCTTCGCCAGTGCTTCCATATCCCATTCTTTTTTGTCTTCATCCAGAGCGGCTAATCTTTCAAGCGAGGTTTTCAAGTCGCCAACCACATCACAGCCGAGCGTAAATTTGCTCTTGTCCAAATCAGCCGGTATCGTATCAATATGCAGCAGCGGCACATCGGGCATCCAGTCTTCATAGTTGATTTCTATCGGGTCATAACCGATTCCAACGACTAAGTCAGCCTGCTGGTGAGTCTGGCCGACCTGATTGGCAAGAGCATGGGCCAGCACGCCAGCATAACAGGGATGGTCTTCGGGAACCATGCCCTTGGCCATAGGCGTCTGGACGAGAGGGGCCTGAAATTTCTCTGCGATCTTCAGTATCAAATCCCTGACATTTGCACGCATAGACGTGATTCCCAAAGCCAGTACCGGCTTGCGGGCCTTTTTGAAGAGTTCTTCCATTTTGTCCAGTGCCGCCGCATCCGCAGGAGGCGTCTGTTTTGAGGGCTGCAGCTTAACCTTTTCTTCCGCCGCTTCATCGGTGCCCATCCCGCCGGGAAGACCGATATACGCAGGGCCTGGTACCTCTGAGGTCGCTATCTGATACGCCTGATAAAGTGTTTCCTTGACTTTATCCGGCTTTAGTCGCGTCTGCAGCTTCGTGATTGGCTTAAAGAAGGTTTGATGGTCCATATTCATCTGGCTAATTCTGTGCAGCATCGCATCGGGCATTTCATCCGCAAATGCAATAATCGGCGAGCGGTCGAGTGAGCCGCAGCAGACACCGGTGCTCTGGTTGCAGGCACCCGGGCCGTACGTCCCGAAACAGGCCGCTACATTGCCCGTAAGGCGCCAGCAGACGTCAGCCATAAAACCGCCGGCCGCCTCATTGCTGACCAGCACAAATTCTACACCACCGGTCTGCCGAAGCCCTTCCATATAATCGACACAGTTTCCGCTCGGAACACCAAATACATATCGCACGCCAAGTTCCTTAAGCGTTTCAGCCACTTTTTTGGCAACATTCGCCATTTTCAACTCCTTCCCGGATTTTAAGAACTAAATCTCAAAACCCTGTTAATTTGAAAAATATACTAAAAAACTGCCTAATTCGCTATTTGGCAGTATCGAGGTTAATCGGCCTATCTACCCAAACCGCCGAATGTTTTTAGGCTAACAGTACGCCAAAACTCAAAAATAGTCCTGCATTATAACTGCCTGTTGATTTGTATCAAGCTTTTTTTTCAACACCTGCAAAAGCAGGGTGCCCGTCAAGTTTGTATCTATGACAAAGACCCATCCGTCAAGCTATTTGTGTTATTTTTCTTATTTTTTCATATAATATCCTTTGCCGTGGGGGATAGGGCTTCGCTGGGAAGCGACCTGAGCACCACGGCAAGCCATACGGCACAAGTGGGCTTTAAGCAAGCCCACTTTTTTATGTGCCGGCGGCTCTTAAAGCGATAAATCCAGCCAGCCGTCGGGCTGGCATAATTTTTTATCTGACTGCCCACATCCGGGAACATCATTTTGTGTCCTTGTATCTATTCGACCTGACTGAAAGGCCGGTCACTATTATATTCGGACGCGTGGGATAATTAGGTAGACAACCTTGTCTCAGGTTTTACAAACTACATCTTACCCTCGTCAGATTTTCAGCCTGAACCGGCATAAACCGGAACGGCTCTCTTTTTATTAACATTGTCCATCCATTTTCTAACATTTGACGGGCAACCTTTGTCATAGATACAAACTTGACGGGCGCCTTGGGGCGCCTGCGGTGGTGTTTTTGGTTTGACGGGGTTTTTAAAGAGGTTATAATTTTGGGGTTATTATGATTAAATCCTAAGTTTTAGCTGTGTAGCCGGAGCGTTTTGAAAGTTCCAGTGGTGGTATTTTGGTGAGAGGAATTATGCGATGAATTATTTGAAAGAACAGCGTGAGCGCTGGATGCCAGCCGGAATTATTTTTCTGGGCTTTCTGCTGATGCGCGTACCGTGTGGATACAGTCAGGAGAAAACCAGGGCTAAAAAGTACGAATACAGTTGGGAGTCGCTCAAAAAAGTGCCGGTGCCAAAGTGGTTCGATGACGCCAAATTCGGTATCTTTATTCACTGGGGGCCTTACAGTGTGATAGGATACAGGAAGGGGGGGCGCGGTTATGCCGAGCACGTCCCCAAGCTGCTTTATCGCGACCCTGACCATTATTACGAATATTTAAAAAAGAGGTTCGGCGCCTGCCCGCCGGAATTCGGGTATAAAGATATCGTCGGTATGTTTAAGGCGGAGAACTGGGAGCCGGGAAAATGGGCAGAATTGTTTGAAAAAGCAGGTGCCAGATATGTGGTGCTGACGGCAGAACACCATGACGGATATGCGCTGTGGGATTCGGAGATAACGCCGTGGTGCGCGACAAAAATCGGGCCGAAGCGGGACATTGTAGGCGAGCTGGGCAAAGCCGTGAGGGCAAAAGGCTTGAAGTATGCCCCATCGTACCACAGGGAGCGGCATACCGGTTTCTTTGCGAAGGAGTTATACGCTATAAAAAGTCCGCCACAGCCGGACATTGCCGAAGAGATTAAGCGCCATCCGGAGGCGGCCTCTCTTTACGGACCTTTCGAATACAGTGATGCCTTTATCAAAGATTATGTCGAGCGCTGGAAGGAGATTCAGCGCAAGTATCAGCCCGACTTTATGTGGATTGATGATATTCCGATATTCTACAAAGCCGAAGACCACCCGCAGGTGCACAAGTTCAAAGATGCCTGCATGGGTATGATTGCCGATTATTTAAATGCCGCCCAGCAGTGGGGCAAAGAGGTCTATCTCAATAATAAGGGCAGGCACCTGAATTGGCCTGAGGGGGTTGGCTGCAGGGAGAAAGACAACCTTAAGCTCGATACTATAGGCGCTAAGTGGCAGAACCCGGCAACGCTTGGTACCTCTTACGGTTATATGAAAGCTGAAGAAGAAAAAGATGCATACAAGTCGCCCACAAAACTCATTCACCTCTTGTGTGATGTGGTGAGCAAGAACGGCAATCTCTTGCTTAATATAGGCCCCCGACCGGATGGCACTATTGTTGAGGGGATGCAAAAGCGGCTGCTGGCAATTGGCAAGTGGCTTGAGGTTAATGGCCAGGCCATTTACGGCACACGCCCATGGATTACGTTTGGCCAAAGTGCTCCCATGCTTAGATTCACAACCAAAGGGGATATATTGTATGCCATCGCACTCGATAAGCCGGCGGCACCTTTTGTTATCCGAGCGATAAAGCCGAGCGAAGCCGCCAATGTGGAATCGGTCGAACTGCTTGGCTCGGATTCTACCATAGAGTGGCTTGTTACAGAAAACGGTATACGCATTACTGCCCCGCAATCGCTGCCCGGCAAACATGCATGGGTATTTAAAATTAAAATGGCTCGGCGAAGCAGGAGTGGGGATTAATCAATTTTCTTATAGAAATCGGCCTCGCGGTCGGACAGTTTCTTCTGTTGAATCATTGTCTGAATCTTTTGCAAGTCGAGGTCTCGTGGTTGGCCGCCAACAGATACTGAGGCCACAGGCTGTGTTGCGGCGGCGCCGGATGGGATGGTTCGTAAAAAGCTGCTTAGCGATATTGAAGAAATAAACACTGCAAAGACGAGTACAGCTACAATAAAATAACGTGACAGCAATTTGAGCGGTGCAGGGCCCCATTTTGCAGTTTTTCGCAAAATGGGAACCCTGTAAGGGTGAAGCTGTGAAGTTTCCGGTTTCGGGGCGGCTTTGGGTATGTAACGGCACCTGTCGCAATATAAGCAATCCATTTGGTCTTTGGCGGTAAGACCGAACTCGCATCTGCCAAATATTTTGGCCGGGGTGTAACGCTTTAATAATGCGATGTTGTTAAACAACGAAAGGAACGCCCCAACAGGACATAAATATCGACACCAAAAGCGGGTATAAACAATTGAGCATACCAAAGCTGCTATTGCTATGATGAAAACGGCTGATTGTGGGTTGAAAACGAAGGACTGAAAGTCAAAGAACTTAATAAGCGGGTCGGCTTCGAGAGTTGTTTTGTTTCGAGAAAGAAAAAACACAATAACCAAAATAAAAAGGATGACGTATTTAATAAATCTTGCCATTTGCATTTTTTCCATCGATGGCGGCTGCCTGAATTTTTCAGGAAGTACATATGCGAGCAGCTCCTGCGCTGCACCGAAGGGGCAGATGTAGCCGCAATAAACATTGCCGAAGAATATAAGCAGAAGCGGCGCGCCGAAAACCAAGAGGGGCGCCGCCGACAACCCTACCGAAGGGATACGCAGCGATAAGACATTCACTATCTGTTCGGTGGAATACTGAAGATTGAAGATAAAACCCCCTGCTATAAGATTAAAACAAAGAACGGCTAATCTGCTCCAAAATCCGCCGTAGTAAATTACGAGCAGGGTTAAAACAGCAGCGCTAATGAGGTACATTCCCGCGGTATCCGGGATATAATCAGCCCAATGAGGTTTTTCGCCAGCAGAGGGCTGTGTTTGGCCGAGAATTTGTGTAGAGAATCTTTGACCTGAGAGGCGTAGTGCTGAGAGAACAGCTTGAGAGCTTACAGTGGCACCGGTTACGGCGTGAACATCAGCAAATGGATGAGGGCTGAAAAGCTGACGGTCTTTTAGATGCCGGCGCCATTGGCTAAGAAGCTGCAGGTAAGACGGGGTTTCGTTCGAGCGAATGACGTGGAAATCGAGCAATCTGCCGGCCGTATCCACATAGACGGCGAGATTAAACGCTCCGGCAAAACCTTTAACCTCAGGAGCAAAATCTTCAGAGCTAAAGATATAGCCGGACAACTGACCAGAGTCGTTATAGACTTCGAAGTAACCGACGTTCCGGGCACTTTCGCCAATGGCAGCTGAAGTATGTTTGATTTTTGATTGTCCGGCTAAGGCCTGAGCGGCACTGGGCGGCAGCGAAGGGTTGAGCTTTGCAGCGGCTGCGGCAAGGAAATTCGAGCAAAGAACAACCGACAAGCCAACACCAAAAAGGACGTATCCAAGGCGGCGCAGCCTGAAAGGACTTGTAAGCCAAAAGCAGACCTGTTGCCGTTTTAATATTCTAATTGCTGCAGGTGGTACATTAACCAGAAGAAACAGAATAAATATGAGCAGCGTCAAGCCGGCGCCGAGAACGGGGACAAGAATAAGTGAGGTCAGCACCCCCCCTACCGCAGCGCCGAGATGGTCGGCAGTTTCAAGTTTGCTGCCGGCCTTGCCCGTCTCAAAGTTGAAGTCGGCAAGTTGACTTGCGGCCAAGGGGAAATAACAGCCGGCACATATACCACACAAAACGAAAGTGACGGCAAAAAGTAAGTGAGTTGGTTGCAGAATTGACTCTATCGTGCCAGGGGAAGCCGCAGCCTGTCCGGTGAGCCAAAAAGCAATTGCAGAAAGAAGCAAAGTATGTATGAATATTACAATAAACAGCAACTTTTCCTTCGACAAGCCTGGGACAAGTTCATTTGTGTTTTGAGATTGCCGATTGGCGGTCCGATTGAGCAGAGTAGAAATTAAACCTGCACCAGCGGTCAACCCCACCATAAACAAAGATGAAATAATTCCGATGTGAAGATAGAGTGAGCCAAAATAGGTTTGATAGAGATACATCAAGACGATAACGGCGCCAATAGCAACCAGGCCTGCCGAGAAGACCAAAAAGGTACTGTCAAAGCCGGACTGGCCGCCGCCAGGAGGTGTCTTTAAGACGTAAATAATTCGCAAAACGACAAGAACGACAACAGGGATGACAAATACCAGCGGGCCAGCCAGGGCCAGATGCTTAACGAATTTGGCACTGGGCGCATCAGATTGTTTCGCTGCAAGCAGTAAACTATATAAATGTGCCAAAGGTTTGCTGTCACGATTAATCAGAAGCTCCCGGGGCAAATCCGCAGTTGAATAACTCTCGAGAGCGGCAGCGGCGCGGTTGGGCAAATAAACTGAAAGCAATGCGTCAGGGACGAAAACATCTTCCGCTTTCTCTATCGAAGCAAAGCGGTCCTTCAATGTGCCAGGTTCGCCGGAGAGACTCTCAGAATCCGATGCAATAAACCAGGAATCTTGGCCGGGGGTTAGAACAGTTCGTGCAAAAACTCTCTCAAGTGTCAATTTCGTCGAGGCACCAAGATTGATTAGTTCGGTGCCCATAATGTTTTCACCGCCTGCGATTCGAACCGACAACACGCCATCAGGTGTCAGGGAATCTTTGATGTGGCGAAAAAATTCAAGCGTGTAATATCGATTCAAAATCGAGCTGGTTGCATCGGGCAGATTTATTATTACCAGGTCAAATAGTTGTTTGTTTTCAGCAAGCAGTGAACGAACGTCGCCGGCAAATTGATGCAGCCGCCTGTCGACAATTTTAAGTTCCGGGGGTAAAAACTCGTTGAGTTTCTGAACATATTGGCCGTCACAATGCGCCCAGGTGACACTATCAATCTGCGGCAGCAGCAGGAGCTGGTGACACAGTCCCAGGCCTGAGCCGATGACAAGGACTCTTTTTGCATCAGGGTTTTGACAGAGATTAAGAGCTGCTATGCGGCCGTATGTGCTTTTATCGGGAAGGGCTTCGACGACACTGCCCTGGCGAACAGCTACCCATTGTCCCTGGTATGTTCCATAAAGATATTCAGCCTGTGCGGTCTGAAAAGAACCAATAAGTGCATCGGCGGGAAGCAGTTTTGTCCACTTTACGGTTCGCACATAACGCATTAAAGGTTTATCGACGCCAAAGGCAAGACAAATGAGAAAAGAAAAAGTAAGCACAAAAGAAAGGACAGTAACCGCATAAGGTGAACGCATCCTTTTCTTAGGCGCTTGCAGGGGTGTGTTTTGTGCAACCGTCTTAACCAGAGGGACGCAAAATGCCGAGAGCGAGACAATGAAAGCAAGTATAAAAAAAATCTTTATCAGGCCTGCCCCAATCGCCAAAAGGACGGTAACGCCAAGGCCGCCTACAAAACTTCCTGCTGCTTCAGTAATATATACCCTTGAGACAGGCAGTTTTTGGTCCTGCCGGACCCATCTGCAGGCGAGAGGAAACAATATTCCTGTAATAATGCTTACCGGAGCGTTGACCACTATCGATAAAAGCAGAATAGTGCGTATGGGCAAGAGTGCGTAGGATTCGATGCCAGCTATCTCGCGTGCCTGAATAATCAGTATCAATTGAAGAGCAAATGCCGGCAGATAAGCCAGAAAAAGAAGCTCGATGTTTTTTAGCAATTTTTCAGCAAAGTTTTTGGCCCTGTAAATAAGCACCGCCCCTAAGCCGACCCAGACAAACCATGATGCAAAAAAGAGGCCGACACTTATGTCATTGCCCTCAAAAGTGGTAATAAACTCACGGAAAAGCAGGGTCTGGGCGGCGATAGTGAACAGGCCATAACTAAATATCAGGAGACGGTGAGTAAATTTCATTTTTCATCCTCACCGAAAACGACTGCCTGGAACACCAGAAATTCAGCACCGGTTTTCCAGGCGTCGGCAGACAGTCCGGCTTTCATAGACAATTGAGTGAGCATTTGGTTAAGGTCCCAGCCTTGTTCAGGAGCGACCTGCGGCAGAAAAACAGCAGAGCGGCCATTTTTGTTCAGCACAACGCCGTCAATTCCGATTCTAATGTCATTTGGTGAAGCAACAGGTTCAGGCGTTGTCAGGGCGGATATTTCAATTGTAATATCATTACATTCGGTCTGTGTTAGCGGCAAAAAACGTCTATCGTTGAAGGCTGCGTTAATTGCATTTGTGATAACGGAGGAGTACAAAGGCCGCTGCGGAAAGATGTCACCTATGCAGCCTCTAAGCGTGGGATTTTGCGGGCCCGGTACTTTGTTGGGGTCGAGGACTTTTTTTAGCGTAACAAATGCCGCACGAGGTACTCTCATCGTGTTGTTGATTGTAACGTTTAACTCTGATGCTTGTGGGACCCTTCGTTTTTGGAGGGCGTAAGCTATTGATTGCCGGGCCAAAGTTAAAAGTTGCTTTTTATCTTTGTCAGTTAATTCAGAGGCTTTTGTCTGTGGTTGTATTTGCGGGCGTTTTTGCCAGGAGCCGGTAAAGGCGACCGAGAGGTAACTTACCGAGTTGGTGAAATCGCCGGTTAGTTGGCCGGAAGTTGTATATTCTACCAGAGAAGCCTTAGCATCATTGCCTAACGTCGAGAGTAATATCGCTATTGGAATAGCCCCACATATTGTTGCGCTGGTTTTCTGCTTATACTCCAGAAAACCCTTACTATCTGAGGCGGCGATATACTCATACGCACCCATATCAAGCTTGCGAATTTGTTCTGCTATGTTTTGCTTAAAAGGTGTATAGCCGAAGTTTGAGCCGAAATGAACAAAATCCGAACTTGCAATCACAAGGGTTTCATCATCGATTAAAGCACTCAGGACAGCAGCAGCTTTGTCAATTGTATTTATTGAGCAACTGCCTGCCACAATGGGTACAAGCTTAAAGCTCTGCTGTTGGAACTGCAGCAAGGGCAGCTCTATCTGGACGCTGTGTTCATAAATGTGGGCATGCGGTACGTTCTGGAACATAGGAAATTTGAGCAGCTTATTGATAAAATCGATATCGAGCGGGATTTGTCCAAGAGGGGTTTGGTAATGGGTTACCCTGGGGACACTTAGAAGCTCTTCAAGATGCATAGTATGACTTGGGCCGATGACAACAATGCGTTTGTATTTTTTGTCAGTGGTTTTAAGAGCCGAAGCTGCCGTCCGGCCTGAATATTGGTAACCGGCGTGCGGGAGAATCAAGGCAATAACATCATTTATGGGTTGAACCTGAGCTTTGTCGAAGAGCCCCTTGATTTGCTCTGTTAGTACCTCAGCATCGGCAGGATACCAACTGCCGGCAAGGGAAGATTGAAGAACGATATTGGGGGGCTTTGGTTCTTGAGGTTCGGCCTTTTTGTTTGGCCCTGCTGCTTCTTTGGGTTCTGCAATAGAGTTCGCAGCATTTGGAGTCTCTTTGGCTGAATCAGGAGTTTTTCGGGAGCATCCCTGGATGGGGAATACGGAGAAAATAACCATTAACATCAGGATGAAACAGGACAGATGCCTTTTTGAGGATTGACTGTGAATTTGTCTGTTCATATCAGCCGCTCCATTCACTTTGCTTATGAATATTTTTCAAAGGTGCCATAGGGCCGGGGTATTTTTTAAGTTGCACAGCCCGGATAAATTTTCGGGGCGCCGCTTTTTTTGCCAGAGCTGCCAGGCCGAGTAAACATGCAGAGGCAGCTTTTATTAATTTGATAATAAATTTTCGGCGTGTCACCCCGTTAGAAATTTCCCCTTTTTGCATCATTTTATCACCTCTTTCTACCACCACATTATAGAATTTCTAACGGGGTCATTTCCAAACTCCATATATTTCTTTGCCACAATCGGGGCAGCGGCCGTCTTTGAGACGATTTTGCAGGATAGTATAGCCGGCCCGTTCGATGAGCAAGACTTTGCAGGACGGGCAATATGTGTTCTGGCCTCGCTCTGAACTGATATTTCCAATATAAACATAGTCAAGTCCTTCGCTGATAGCGATTTCTCGGGCCATATCCAGTGTTTTTTCCGAAGTTGGCGGCAGATGACGCATCTTGTAATGCGGGAAGAATCTTGAGAAGTGCAAAGGCGTTTCGGCGCCGAGGTTTGCTTTGACCCAGTGGGCGAGCTGCCGTATCTGCTCAGGCTTGTCATTCAGTGTTGGAATAATCAGATTGGTAACTTCAACGAGGACACCTTCGGCCTTTGCTGAAATCATGGCATTTTGCACCGGTTTTAATGTCGCTGCACAAACCCTGCGGTAAAAGTCATCGGTCATACCTTTTAAATCTATGTTGGCTGCATCGATATATTTTAGCAGTCTTTTCCAGGGCTGCTGTTTTATGTAACCGGCTGTTACAAGGACACTGCGTATATTTTCCTGCGCCGCCAGTTTTGCGGTATCGTAGGTATATTCATAAAATATAATCGGGTCACTATAGGTATATGCCAGCGAAGGACAGTGGAGATATTTGGCTAATTCCACAAGTTTTTGAGGCGGACAAAATGCCGCCTCGACGTCTTCGGGATTTGTCTGCGATATTTCCCAGTTCTGGCAGTTTTTGCAATGCAGATTGCAGCCGACGGTTGCGACCGAAAGAATCGATGTGCCGGGCAAAAAATGAAAAAGCGGTTTTTTTTCAACAGGGTCGGGATTAACAGAGCAGGGGAAGCCATAGACCACCGTTTTCAATACACCATCGATGTTGATTCTGACGCGACACTCGCCGCTTTGGCCGGGCTCAATTATGCAATTTTTGGGACATAATTCGCACTGGACATTCACTTTTAAGCCTCACTTTTTACAGCATACCGGGCGAAACAGTTAAAATAACGGGCAATATTCTTTTATGATACAGAAGCAAAAACAGCGAACCTATATTGTCAAAAAAGCCCTGACATCGTTATGTACAATTATAACAAATTCTCAGGAATGTTCGTAATGTGAAAACACGAGAAGTAAATTAAATCAGAATGCCGGCAATTGCAGCGGTCATAAAGGCCGCTAATGAGCCTCCGAACATTGCTTTCAGCCCCAGCTTTGCGAAATCTTTCCTGCGGCCGGGCACCAGTGCCGCATATCCGCCAATCTGAATGGCGATTGAGCCGAAATTTGCAAAGCCGCAAAGGGCGTAGGTCGCAATTGTGAAAGACCTTTGCGAAATCCTTTCCTGTAACTTGACCAGGTCAATATAAGCCACAAACTCGTTTAAGATGGTCTTTTTGCCAAGAAGCATACCGACGGTATCCGCATCCTTCCATTCGACACCCATAACCCAGGCAAGTGGTGCGCAGAGCCAGCCGAGCATTCGTTCCAGGGTAAGAGGCGCGCCTAACACATCCGGTAGTAATGACAACAACCAGTTGAATAAGGCGACAAACGCTATGAAACAGATGAGCATTGCGGCTATGTTGATTGCCAGCTTTGTTCCTTCCGATGCGCCGCGGCAGGCGGCATCAAGTATGTTGACGTCCTGTTTGGGGATTTCGACTTTAATAATTCCTTTAGTCAGAGATTTTTCAGTTTCCGGCAGCATAATCTTTGCAATGACCAGCGCGGCCGGCGCTGAAATGATTGAGGCGGTCAAGAGATGGCCGGGGTCTGCCCCAAGTCCTGCGTAGGCGGCTAAAGTAGCACCGGAGATAGTTGCCATACCGCCTGTCATCAGCGCCATCAATTCCGAACGAGTCATTGTTTTGATATAGGGCTGAATAACAAGGGGGGCTTCGGCCATCCCAATAAAGACATTCGCCGCAGCGGCAAGAGACTCCGAACCTGAGACATCCATAATGTACAGCATCACTTTGGCCATAAATTCGACGACCTTCTGCAATACGCCAAAGTAGAAAAGGACGGCCATTAAGGACGATACAAAAACTATGGTCGGCAGTACCGAAAAGGCAAAGAAGTGCTCCTTAAAGTCGGAGCCGAAAACGAATTCTGCGCCGGCATCCGAAAACCCCACGACCTGCGTGACGGCAATGCGGACATAAGAAAAAAACACCCGTCCGGGTGAAGTCCACAAAATTAAAACAGCAAGAATGAACTGAAGCACAATGCCGCTTAGAATCAGCCGAAAGTTCATCCGCCTGCGGTCAACCGACAATGCCCAGGCCAGCAGGAGCATTACCACAAGACCAATTACACTGATGAGACGCTGCATAAGCAAATTAACTCTCTTTAATATATTTTTTCAGTCAAAAAAAAGACTTATTATTCATATCGGTATTCTCACCGATTCTTCTGCAACAATAGCCGGTTCCGATTGCTGTACATATTGGAGCTATCGCAGGGATAAAGCAAATTACGAATATTCGGTTGATTTTGCGCGTTTTGTCTTTGATAAGCTATTGAATTATCGCTATAATTCAGGCTGTAGCAAGGGAAGGTGAATTTTTGCGCCTGTAGCTCAATTGGATAGAGCGTCGGTCTACGGAACCGAAGGTTAGGGGTTCGAGCCCTCTCAGGCGTATTTTCGCAGGCCGTTCAAAAACGGTTGGTAATGAATGTTTTCTTTGTGGTGGGTAGTACTTTTGCTCTGAAGAAGTCCGGGTTAGTCGGGGCGTGCTGAGAGGTTAAAGGAGCTGAATATATGCCGGAAGAGCTAATCGGGATAATAGGCGGGACGGGCTTAGGCGACGAACTGGCCCGGCATATGGCAGATGAACAGTTTGAGGATGTCAAGACGCCATTCGGTAAGCCAAGCACAAGTATTATGGTCGGCAGAATCGGACAAAGGAAAATAGCATTTTTGAACCGGCACGGCCAAGGACATAAACTTTCACCAAGCGAGGTACCGTTTGCCGCTAATATATTTGCACTTAAAAAACTCGGCGTCCGTACAATCATAGCAAGCGGAGCTGTTGGGTCACTTCGAGAAGAAATCGCACCGGGCGATTTGGTCGTCGTTGACCAATTTATCGATAAAACCTTCAAACGACAAAATACGTTCTTCGGCGGGTATGGTGCGGTGCATTGCGAGATGGGCCAGCCTGTCTGCCGGCGACTTGTAAAGGTACTTGTCGAGACAGCCAAAAGCGTTGAGGTAAAAACTCATCCCAAAGGCACCTATGTCTGTATGG
>CAZMCN010000045.1:0-14592 GCA_964564845.1 uncultured Pirellulales bacterium
CTGGGTATAAAAAATATTGGTGTTAAAAATTTGACAAGTGTTTTTATGGAAGGATTGAAGTTGAAAAAAGCACTAACTATTTTCATTGTCCTGTCGCTTGTCGTTCTTGCAGGCTGCAGGAAAGCAGTCGAAGAAAAAGAAAAAAAAGAACTGTTCAGCGTAGATTTTAATGAGAACCAGACGTTAAGATACGCGTTCACCTCCAGCAGAGAAATCGAGACCAGCTGGCCGTCAGGCTCGTCGGAGAAAAAGGGCAATGTCGATAAAAACTTTGAGTCAGTGGAAATAACTGTTGCCTACACGCCGGTTAAGGTTGACCTTTACGGACTGACAACCATAAAGGCGACCTGTGAAAAAATAAGGGCCTCGCGGAAACCAGGTTCCAATAAGACCAAGGGAGACGCCGTAGTACATTTCGGCAACAAAAGTTACACATTCACCGTTAACCCCGCCGGCGAAATCGTGGATAATTCAGAGCTATACGAGCTAATCCGGCAGACCGGGAAAAAGGCATTCAGGCCAGAGACCGAAAAGGGCAGAATCAAAGAACCGGATATGCTCTGGGACTATATCACAACACAATGGTTCCTCTGGGATTCGGTCGCCAGTATAGAAAAACCGGCTGACGGTGTCTCGATAGGCCAAAGCTGGAAGTCAAAGTTGTCGATACCGATGCCGATGGTGATGCGCCAGGCCAGGGACGTTACATACACGCTCGATGAGATTCTCGAAACAGAAAAAGGGCGTCTGGCTGTGATAAAATGCTCTTTTTCACACGCCTCCTCTGTCCCAGAGGACTGGCCGATACCTTATACAGGCAAATTCCAGATGAGCGGCAGGTTTGGATTTCTCATGCGATACAGAATCGTGGAGTTAACCGGTGATGGAAAAGAGCTTTTCAATATCGACACCGGCCAAATTGAAGAATACGAACATAACTACAATGTCAAATTGAAGGCTTCCTTACGAATGGGCATTAGTGGCAACCCGGAAATTACTATAAAGCAACATTTGATAATGAAGCTGCTCGAAGATTAAAAATTACCGCAGGATATAAGAACCAGGGAGGCAACCGAAATGGGGCGCGATAATCTATGGGCGCCATGGCGGACTGAATACATTCAGAGTCTGAGCGAAAGCAGCGGCTGTTTTATCTGCCATAATTTAGAGAATCCGCAGGATGACGACAAAAATCTCGTGCTCTGGCGGACCGACAAGAGTATCGTGGTAATAAATCGATACCCCTACAACAACGGCCATTTACTGATAGCGCCTGCCCGTCATATTGCCGAACTCGACGAAGCAACCGATGAGGAGCTTCTGGAGCTTACCAAACTTGTCAGAGAATCCCAAAAAGCACTGTCGGCGGCGATAAAGCCTGACGGCTTTAATGTCGGAATGAATTTCAGCCGCTGTGCAGGGGCGGGGCTGCCCGGTCATCTGCACGTTCATATCGTTCCGCGATGGGACGGTGACACAAATTTTATGAACGTATGCAGTAACACGAATGTCGTCAGCCAGAGTCTGGCCGAACTTCTGGAGCAGTTAAAACAGCTCAGCAAAGAACACTACCTTCCCCGTTTGTAATGCCTGAAGCTGTTTATGAACGGTATTTTTGCGACTGTTCGAAGACTTTCTCTCCGTATCGTACTCCTTCGGCCATATTTGCCAACAATAATTTTATCAGGCGGTCAAGCTCGGTGCCGTTTCTATAATCTGCTTTAGCAATAAAATTTACTCTCTCGGCCTTTAGCAGCTCCACGCAGTTTTTTTTGCCCGGGGCGTTATTGGATTTGTAAACAGCAATAGCATATCCGCCGTTTTTTCTGATTACTGTCATGCACGGAACGTCTGTCAAGCCGTCGCCGATATACAGAATGTTTTGAAATGGTATAGGCCGCAAAGGTACAGGCATATATGAATTGATGTTTTCGTTCAGGTTTTCTTTGCCCTTGTTAATCCTGAAAATGAACTGGGTTTTCAAGGTGTCGTTCACTATTACATTCGGGAAAATTGCCGCTCCGTGTTCATCGTAATAGTATTCTGAAGCGAATACTTTATAAAAATATTTAGCTATAGAGGTTCCTGATATTATCTCCTTTAGACCCGCTGATATTATGTAATGTTTAAGTTCTATATCCCGGCCGAATTGTTTTTCAACATAATTATTTATTCTCTTAAAATAAGCTTTAACACCGGGGAAATAATCTATCCTTTTAGCCAGTTTTTCCAAATTTTGAGCGGTAATAGGAAATTGTCTGGATTTGGACTTCTCGAGCATCAATCGCATATAAGCCACAATCGCTTCGCCATTTGTTCGTGCTGACTCTTTATTGACCTGTCTCCAGAACTTCTTTCCGTCGCTGATACCGATTTCCGGTAAAATGGTATATTCCTGCATCGGCTGCGGGGTCAGCGTGCCATCAAAATCATAAACAATCGCAATAACATTATGCTCGAACTTTTTGCTCACATTAAAGTATTATTCACTTTCCGGCCGGTTTGTCAAATATCACTTTCCGAAAGGTTCAAGATGGTTGAATTTCATAACGATTTACGTTATCCTGACAACAATGAACAATCAACTAATAACAATGAACTAACCAATGAAAAGACTGCTTGCATCTTGTTTTGGACTTGGGCTGCTGCCTGGGGCACCGGGGACATTCGGTTCTCTGCCGCCTACCATAATCTTTTTCTTCTGCCATTATTTCGGTGCATCAGCTATATCAATATTGACGGTATTTGTGGTTTTGGTTTTGGCAGGCAGTGTTGTTTGTATTAGATTTGTCCCTGCGGTGAGCGCTGCAACCGGCAAGAGAGACCCTCGCGAAGTGGTGGCCGACGAATTTGCAGGCCAGGCGGCTGCGTTTTTGCTGCTTTCGTTGATTCCAATCGAGCAAAAACAGGCTGCCATCGTTACGATACTCGGCTTTTTGCTTTTCAGGCTTTTCGATATTGTCAAGCCCTGGCCGATCCGAAAACTTGAAAAACTTCCCACTGGCTGGGGTGTTCTTGCCGATGACCTGATGGCCGGTATCTATGCAGGGGTGCTTCTGCTGGGATGCCTGAAAGTAATGACTCTTGAACATCTAAACAGCAGCCTGCAGAGCGGAGATTCATCTTTGAACATATTCTCGGCTGCATTTCTTGGTACCGTCCAGGGACTCACGGAATTTTTGCCTGTTTCCTCCTCGGGACATCTGGTTCTTTTTGAACACTTATTCGGGCTTAACCCGCAAAGAACCGAAATGCTCCTATTCGACCTTGCCGCTCACCTCGGAACGCTGCTGGCCATCTTTATCGTCTTTAGAATGTCCATCGCCGGCTTTATCAAGGACCTCGTAAACTGCCGAAAATACGCTGGTTCTGCTCTCGGTATTTACAAAAAAAGCCCCTCTGTGCATTTGCTCGTACTTGCCGCAGCAGCTACCGCCGTAACCGCAGTGCTCGGATTATTATTTGAAAAATATTTCGTTTCCGCCCGCGGCTCGCTGCTCACCGTCGCGGGGATGTGGTTTGTTACAGCGACTTTACTGATTATAACCGACTACAGAAAGAAAACGAAAATTGGCCTAAGACAGTTCGGTATAATTGCCGCTGCCGTCGTCGGGCTCGCCCAGGCCGTCGCCGTAATGCCCGGAATCTCAAGAAGCGGTGCCACCATTTGCGTCGCCATACTCATCGGTCTTCGCCGAAGATGGGCCGTCGAGTTCAGCTTCCTTATCGCAGTCCCGGCAATAGTCGGCGCTGCCGCCGTGCAAACCGTCAAAAACATCAGGCATATCGACCCGGCGAACCTGAGCCCTCTCGCAACCATAACCGGATTCCTGATAGCCGCCATCGTCGGGATATTCGCCCTGAAACTGCTCATAAAAACCGCGAGAAACGCTAACTTAAAATTTTTCGCCCTTTATTGTTATATTTTAGCTGCCTTGGTCGCCATTACAGCTTGAGAGTTCCCTAACGCTGCTTCCCGGCCCGAAAAACCTTAATTTTTTTGTTTTTTATTGCGGTGTTTAGGTAATTTTTGTATTTTTTTGCTTGAGGTAAGACTGAAGCCGTGTAACAATAAATATACATATACTTCAACGTTTTTTTGCACCGAGGATTTATCATTAAGTTGATAAAAAAGAAGGGGAGCAAAAAATGAAAGACGAAGTCATATCGCCTAAACTAATCAAAATGGTAAATCACAAACATCTCAGAAAACTATTGGCCAAAAAAATTGACGATTACGTCTATAAGAGTATTGTCATCGATGATGGAAAAGATTTGAGAGAAGTTTCCCTAAGGAGATACCAGTTTTTATCGGCGATGCTGCACTGTGTGATTAGGAATGTGAACAAAGGTTATGTCTCAACGGAAGTTACCAAGAAAATCATAAATGTTCTGGTTCAAAACAACCTTATATGTGAAGACGATGCTTACGGCATTGCGGTCGAGAAATACAAGCAAAAATACGGCGAAGAGCCGCCTACTTTTATAGTCTTATCCCCCACGCAAAAATGCAATCTGCACTGCATAGGCTGCTATGCATCTTCAACATCACATACCGCTGCCACACTGCCTTATGCAATAGTTGACAGAATAGTCGGCGAGGTCCACGACTTGTGGGGAGGCAGGTTTATAACCATCAGCGGCGGCGAGCCTTTTATGTATGAAAGCAACGGCAAAACACTCCTTGATATCTTTCAAAAGTACAGCGATATGTTGTTCCTTGTTTACACCAACGGCACGCTAATCAACCAACAGGTCGCACAAAGACTGGCCGAAACGGCAAATGCAACACCTGCAATTTCAGTCGAAGGTTTTGAAGAGAAAACCGACCAGAGAAGAGGCGCCGGTGTACATAAGAAAATCCTGGGGACTTTTGAACGACTAAGAAAGGCGGGTGTGCCCTTCGGTATCTCCGTGACTGCGACAAGCCAGAACACAGATTTACTTCTGACGGATGAATTCTATGACTTTTACTTCAAAGAGCAGGGCGCCTGCTATATGTGGCAATTCCAGCTTATGCCCATCGGTCGCGGAAAAGACGAAATGGATTTAATGGTTACGCCTGAAAGAAGACTCGAATTATACAGAAAATGGGAAAAGCTGCTCAGTGAAAAGAAATACTGTCTGGCCGATTTCTGGAACAGCGGCGTTCTCACAAGAGGGTGTATCGCCTATGGCAGAAGCGGTGGATACGTCTATGTTGACTGGAATGGCAATATAACGCCCTGTGCTTTTATTCCTTACTATGTGGATAATATCTATGATTTGTATGAAAAAGGCAAAACACTGTCGGATGCAATGTTTTCCGATTTTATGAAAAACGGCAGAAAATGGCAGAGAGAATACGGCCTCGACAACTGGAAAAAACCCCACAACTGGCTGATGCCCTGCTCGATAAGAGACCATTACGAAATATTCAGAAATTCAGTTTTGCCGGAAAATGCAAAACCCGAGGACGAAAAAGCCAAAGAGGCCATCGAATCTGATGAATACTTTGAAATACTGAAAAATTACGACAGTCAACTGGAGAGTTTAACTGAAAAAATCTGGGAAAACGAATTTTTAAATGTATAATAGTGCCCTTTGGTGGTACTATCCTGGCATATTGAATATACGCCGAGTTTGATTTTTTCAGCAGGCACGAAGTTTTGTGGCTTTGGGGCCCGGCTTGAGGGGTAGATTTTTTTATAAGCGGTTTTTAGGAGTAATATTCAAATGGCTATCGAGGCACCTTACAGCAAATACAGGAAAACTAACTTCAAGATTGCTATTGTTATTCTTGTTGTTCTTGCAGGCTGGTTCGTGTATGACGGTTATTATAACGAGGACTTTAAGAAAGAACATACTGGTGCCAACAACAAACCCGACAGCACGCTGGTTTTCAATCGGCAGTCGCCGCCCTGGTTTATTCTCGCCGCAGCCGCTGCGGGAGTTTATTTGTTTATAATTCGCAGCAGGAAAATTATCGCTGAGGAAAACGAACTGACCATCAACGACAAGGAAAAGATTCCTTACGATGCGATACAAAAAATTGATAAAACTCATTTTGAATCGAAGGGCTTTTTTATAATCACGTACAACGATAAAGACGGCCCGGAAGTCAGTCGCAGGTTAAGTGACAGGGCGTACGATAACCTCTCAGCCGTCCTGGAACATCTCGTGGCAAAAATCAGTTGAAATTTTCGAGATAATGCCTAAAATCTAATCCATTAACCGCAATATGCTCCTTCGTTGCGCCGTTACGGTTTGTCTTTGTGAAAATTTTGTAAAGGATTGCTGGTTCTTAAGAAACGGACGTAAAAAATGAATACCTGTATTACCGGATTACAATGGGGCGATGAAGGCAAAGGCAAGGTTGTCGATATCCTTGCCGAAAACTGTGATATTGTCGTCAGATACAGCGGCGGCGCCAATGCCGGCCATACCGTTGTCATAGGCGAGAACAGCTTTGCACTGCACCTTTTGCCCAGCGGAGCGGTTCGGCCGGAAACCACCTGTGTAATCACAAACGCCGTAGTGGTTGACCCTGAAACCCTTATAAAGGAAATTGAATCGCTGAATCAAAAAAACATCACCCTGACAGGTCGGCTCTTCATCAGTGAAAACGCACACGTTGTCCTGGATTATCACAAAAAAGAAGACCAACTGCGTGAGCAAGCCTTAGGCAAGGACAAACTCGGAACCACTATTCGCGGCATCGGCCCCTGTTACGCAGATAAAATCGGCAGAAGTTTTGCCGTCCGTATGGGCGACTTAAGAGACCTCGACCGGCTCAAAGCCAAACTACAGAGCATCGCCGAATACAAAAACAAGGTCTTTGCGGCGGTTTATAATGCTGAGCCCTTCAGTGCCGATGAGGTTTTTGAAAAGTGTAAATTCTTTGCCGATAAGCTGCTTTGCTTTACAACCGACACAACCGAATTTCTCCATAAGTCAATCGCCGAGGGCAAATCCATTCTCTTCGAAGGCGCCCAGGGAGCGCTTCTGGATTTGGACCACGGCACTTTTCCGTTTGTAACCAGCTCGAATGCGAGCTCGCTTGGTATGCCTGCCGGCAGCGGTGTGCCGGCAAAAATGGTTGATAAATTCATAGGTGTGGCCAAGGCCTATACGACAAGGGTCGGCGCCGGGCCTTTCCCCACCGAGCAGGACAATGAAATCGGCCAGTGTATCCGCGACAAAGGTAATGAATACGGCACTACCACCGGCAGACCTCGCAGGTGCGGCTGGTTCGACGCCGTGGCCGTTTCGTATAGCGCAACCATCGGCTCAATCGACGCTGTTGCATTGATGCATCTCGACACAATGACCGGTTTGAAAGAGATACAAATCTGCAGGGCATACCAAATCAATGGCAAAGAAGTCTCCTTTTTCCCTGCAAACCAGGCTAAACTCTCAAGTCTGAAGTGCATTTATGAAACTGTTGCCGGCTGGGACGAGGACATAACCCAGATAAGGGATTTTTATGATTTACCAGACAAAGCCCGGGACTATATTATCCTTATCGAAGAGATGGTCAAAAAACCCGTAACGATAACAGGCGTCGGGCCGAAACGAAGTCAGACAATATTTAGATGAATTTCGATTTGTAGAAATTGCAAAACAGCAGTGAAGAAAAACTGGAAAAGACCGCCCGGCGTCTTGGGCTTTCGCTTGGACAGATGCCCCGGCACATCGCCATTATTATGGACGGCAACGGCCGATGGGCACAAAAGAAAGGCCTGTCCCGAATTAAAGGACACCACGAGGGCGGAAAAACCGTTGAGAAAATAGCTCGATGCTGCGTTGACCTCGGTATCGAATCGCTGACTCTGTATGCCTTTAGCATAGAGAACTGGAAAAGACCCGCCGCAGAAGTCGATGCCCTTATGTATCTCTACGCCCGATACCTCAAAGCTATTCGTCCAACGCTTATGAAAAATAATGTAAGGCTTCTTCATCTCGGCCGACTGACCAAATTGCCCGATTCGGTAAAAAAAGAGCTTGCAGAGACCGTTGAGCTGACCGCCAAAAATACCGGAATGCGCCTTGCTTTGGCGCTGAACTACAGCGGCAGGGCCGAAATCGTCGATGCCGTCAAAAAAATCGCCCGAAAATACAAGAACGGCAGACTCAGTCTCAAAGAAGTCGATGAACAGTGCATCAGTGGTCATCTGTACGTCCCCGGCCTTGCAGAACCGGACCTCTTGATACGCACCGCAAATGAAAAAAGAGTAAGCAACTTTTTGCTCTGGCAAATTTCGTATAGTGAATTCTATATTACAAAAACCCTCTGGCCGGATTTTAGCAAAGAGGATTTGGAAGAAGCGATTCTGGCGTATGCAAAACGTGAGCGTCGGTTCGGTGATATAAAAAGCACATCCTGAAAAAGATACGAAATACGGCACATTATGCTCAAGCACAGATTGATTTTGGGTACATCGATGACGGTTTTTTTTGTAGTCGTTGTCATTTTTGGCGGCTGGCTCGACGGCTCTTTGACCGCCTCAGCCGACGATGATAAACCTATACAAGGGACAATTCTCTGTATCTTTATCGCCGCCTTAATCTTTCCGACTCAGTTTGAATTGTCCAAACTTGCCGCTGCAAATGGCCTGAAGATTTTTACGCCGGTTTCAATCACTGCTTCAATTTTATTTGCAACCACCTGGTACTGGCCGCAGCTTCTTGAAATTGAAGCCGCAAGTTATCTGCTTTTTCTTTCGGCCTTTACGCTGCTGGGATTGTTATTATACCAATATACCCGCTATGGAACTTTGGCCGTATTAGCCAACTGCGGTGCAAATTATTTTTCCGTCATTTATCTCGGCCTTTTCAGCGCCTTTGTCCTTGCTGTGAGGATTGACTTTGGCCCGTGGGCTTTACTTATGTTTGTATTTGTGGTAAAGTCCGCTGATATAGGGGCTTATACAATTGGCAGTTTCCTGGGCAAACATAAATTTTCTCCAAAAATCAGTCCCGGCAAGAGCTGGGAAGGTATGGCCGGCGCCGTTGCAACCGCGGTGATAGTTGCAGTTTCTTTTGCGGTAAGTTGTGATATAATGAGTTGGCCGGCGGCGGTATTTTTCGGCTGCTGCTTCGCCTTTATAGGCCAGTTCGGCGACCTGGCCGAATCTATGCTGAAACGGGACGCACAGCAGAAGGATTCGGCAAACACTGTCCCGGGCTTCGGCGGAATACTGGATGTCATTGATTCGCCTTTGATAGCTGCACCGTTTGCATATTTATTTTTTGTGTGTTGTATATAAAGGAAAATTTTGGAAGTTACCATACAATTAGATTCGGTCCAAAAACAGCTTGAGCTCTTTGGCCCTGCCGACAGCCACCTTCGCCTTTTGCGTAGGTCTCTTGGCGTGAGAATTACCGCCAGAAAATCCGACCTGGTAATTTCCGGTAAAGAAAATGATGTAAACAGAACAGTTGAAATTATCGACAAAATGCAGGAGCATTTAATCAGACACGGCTCACTCGGCACCACAAAGGTCAAGGCCTTTCTTGCCCAAAAGGATTCGGCCCCGGCCGCAGGCCCCAGTGAGGCCATCGCGGTCTATTCACACAAAAAGGTTATCGAGCCGTCCACCACCGGACAGTTAAAGTACGTCGAAACGATGCTCGCCAACGACCTTACATTTTGCATAGGCCCTGCGGGGACGGGGAAAACTTACCTCGCTGTTGCAATTGCGGTATCAATGCTCAAGAAAAAACAAATCAGGAGAATTGTCCTTGCACGGCCGGCTGTCGAAGCCGGCGAAAAACTCGGCTTTCTGCCGGGTGATATACAGGCAAAGGTAAATCCATATCTTCGCCCTCTCTTTGACGCTTTGGAAGATATGATGGATTTTACGCAGATGAAAAAATTTATGGAGCTGGATATTATCGAAATCATTCCGCTTGCCTTTATGCGAGGCAGAACGCTGAACGAAGCGGTCATTATTTGCGATGAGGCCCAGAACACATCGCCTCTGCAGATGTTAATGGTCCTGACCAGACTGGGGCACGGCTCAAAAATGATAATAACAGGTGATATAACCCAAATTGACCTTGAGAGCAGCCAAAAAAGCGGAATGGTCGAAGCAATTGAGCTGCTCAAACGAATTAAAGGTATCGGTACCGTAGGACTGACCCAGAAAGACATTGTTCGGCACCGGCTGGTCCAGAACATCGTGCGGGCTTACAAAAAGAAAAGTAAAAAGTAAAGAAAAGGGTTTTTTTATAGCAGAGTCATTATATGCGCCTTTTTAAGAAAACAAGTCCAAGGCGAAGCAGGCTGCGTAAGGATAAAACCGCCGAGCGCTTTTTGCAGATAAGCCGGCTTGCCGACAAATCAATTATCATATCGCTGCTGATATGGGTGTTTTTCGTTGTTCTGAGCATCCCTATTATTTCATTCGAACTAATCCAGCAGGCCGGTGCTTATCATCAGGTGATTCCAAAAACCGTCATTGTGGTATTGGTTTCTTTTGCCGCAATTTTCTATATTTATCGCTATCAGCAGCGAATAATAAAAAACCATACAAGGGCCCTTGTTCTGGCCGGGTTATTTGTCCTTTTATTAGCCGCTGCCAAACTCGGTGCCCTGCTGACAGAGCACGACTTCTGGGCTACGGGGACCGCAGTAACGATGGCAATAGTTTTGACAATCGCTTATGACCAGCGTTTTGCCATAGGAATGAGTCTTTTTTATTGTTTACTTGCCTGTTTTGCCGTCGGGTCGGTAGCTGACATCAATCTGTTTTTAGTCGTGGCCGCAGGAGTAATCACCTGCTGTTTTTCACTAAGAGAGATTCGCACACGAATGAAACTGCTTGAAGTCAGCGCTCTCTCTGCCACAATAGTATTAATAACAGCGGTTTCTTTGGGTTTTTTAGCTGAAAAAACTCCTGCGGATATTTTCAGAAGAGCCGGCTGGCACGCCCTTGCCACCTTCATCGTCGGGCTGCTGATTCAAAGTCTGTTGCCGCTCATCGAAAAAATCTTTCGCATAGCCACAAGTATGACGCTTCTTGACTTTAGCGATGCCAATCAGCCGCTGTTGAAAAAACTTGCAATGGAAGCTCCCGGCACTTTCAGCCACAGTTTGTTGGTCGGTTCTATTGCCGAGACCGCCGCCGAGGCAATCGGCCGAAACGGGCTTCTCTGCAGGGTCGGTGCCTATTACCACGATATCGGCAAAATCAATAAGCCAACCTATTTCGCCGAAAATGAAATAGGCCCGACAAGCAGGCACAAGGAGCTAAAGCCGGCAATGAGTCAGCTGATAATCGTAGGCCATGTAAAAGACGGCATAGAGATGGCCAAGGAATACGGCCTGCCGGCTGTCCTCCGGCAGTTCATCGATACGCATCACGGCACAACACTGATAGAATATTTCTACAACGAGGCCAAAAAGCAGCAGGATGAAAAGCAGTCCGAACTTTCTGAAAGTGAATTCAGGTATGCAGGGCCCAAGCCGCGAACAAAAGAAGCAGCTATTGTAATGTTGGCCGATGCCGTCGAAAGCTCTTTGAGGTCCATGACTGACCTGACACCGACAAGGATAGAAGCGGTAGTCCACAATATGGCAATGAAACGTCTGCAGGACGGACAGTTTGACGAGTGCGACCTGTCGCTGCGTGAACTAAGTCAGATAGAGGCAAGTATGTCCAAAACCCTTGCCGCCCATTATCACGGCAGGGTCGCATACCCTGCACCGCCTGACGCACCACAGGAGGAATCAGCAGATAATAACAGTGTATAACACCTGTGCCATACGAAATACGAGATGACTGATATAGTTATTCATATCACCAAAAACTTCAATGATATAGATATTAACCTCTCCAGGCTCAAAAAACTGGTAAGAGTGGTCTGCAGGCGCTTTGCCCCGGACAGGATAAAAAACACAGGATACGAGATTGGGATAGCGATAGTCGGCAATAAACAAATCCGAAGATTGAACAAGCAATTTGGCAAACAAAGCCGTTCCACTGATTGTTTGAGTTTTGACCTCTCGGATAGTGAGGCAAACTCGCCGAAGTCGTTCGAATTGGTGGTAAACGCTGAAAAAGCCGTCAAAGAAGCGAAACTGCGAGGCCATTCAGCCCAGGCCGAACTTGCCCTTTACATAATCCACGCCCTGCTGCACAATCTTGGCTTTGACGACTCGACGCAGGTGAAGGCAAAAAAAATGCACGATACCGAAGATGAAATTTTACAACAATTCGGCTTCGGTTTGATATATAATAGTAGTTCATCATAGTTACAAGCTGCTGACTGATATTATGAACTGCGAACTGACTGAAAGGATATTAAGTGAGTGATACTGGATGGGCGGTGCTGCTGATTTGCCTTCTCACGGGCGGCACATTGTTCTTTTCCGTCAATGCTATCGCTCTGCGAATATTTTCATGGGCCAAATTGCTGGACCTCTTCAAAGCAGTCAACACCGAAGAGCATGCAGAGGAACTGGTAGAAAACGCTGAAAGGCTTGTTCTGGCCTGCTCGTTATACCGGCTAATCTTAAATATCTGTATATTGCTGCTGCTGCTGGCTGTTTTCGCCGCCGGCCGGCCGGGAAATCTGACAGTCGCCGATTATCTGCTGAGCTTCATTATCGCAATGGCAATCTTTCTGCTGTTTTCTCTGGCAATCCCTCACGCCTGGGCAAAATACGCAGGCGAAAAAATCCTCAGCCGAACATATAAGCCGCTTATGTTTCTGGCAGGTCTGCTCTGGCCGGCACTTTACTTTCTAAAGTTTACCGATGTTTTCGTCCGCAGACTCGCCGGTGTAACAAAAACAACTCTCGAAGAAGACAGAGAAGAAAGGCAGGAAGAATTCTTAACCGACCTTGAGCAGCAAAAAATGGAAGGAGTCGTCGATGAAGAAGAGCAGGAGATGATTGAAAACGTTCTGGAATTAACTGACACCACCGCCGATGAAATTATGACGCCGCGTACTGATATTGTGGCCGTTGAGGTAAATTCCGATTTGCAGACGGTACTGGAGACTATCAATAACGCCGGCCATACCCGCGTCCCGGTCTACGAAGAAAATATAGACAACATAATCGGGCTGGTCTATGCCAAGGACCTGTTGGGCGAAATCGGAAAAGACCCTGCTGATTTCAAACTGCGCGGCAAAATGCGTAACGCCTACTTTGTACCGGAGACAAAACATCTGAGGTCTCTGCTGCACGAGTTCCAGAATCAAAAGCTGCACATAGCGGTGGTGCTCGACGAATACGGCGGGACGGCGGGGATCGTTACGCTCGAGGATATCCTCGAAGAGCTTGTCGGTGAAATAACCGACGAGTACGAAGAGACCCCGCCGGAACCTGTAAGGCAGATAGATGAAAATACTGTCGAGGTTGACGCCAGAACATATATAGACGACCTCAACGACCGGTTCGAACTGAATCTGCCCGAAGACGAAGACTACGACACCATCGGCGGATTTGTCTTCTCGCACTTAGGCTATGTCCCAAAAGCCGGCGTCGGATTTGATTACGAAAACCTTAAATTTACTATTACATCAGCCGAGCCCAGAAGAATAAAACGTATCAAACTCCGGAAAAGCGTGAAGCGTGAAGCGTGAAGCGTATCTCGAACGAGATACGAAATACGAAATTATGTTGACTAAGGACACAGCTATTTGTATACGTGCTCTCGATTATTCCGAAACGTCTCAAATCGCAACTTTTTTTGCCAGAGAGACCGGCAAAATCAGCGCCATCGCCAAGGGCTCAAAAAGGCCCAAATCATCTTTCAACGGCCCAATTGAGGTATTTTCTTACGGGAAAATTGTTGTCTCTGTCCCAGCCGGCGAAAAACTTGCCACGCTTACCGAGTTCGACCAGCAGTCCAACTTCAGCGCTCTGGCCGGCAATCTTTTTGTTTTGCACTGCGCCTCTTTTGCCGCCGAGCTGGTAAATCTGCTGACAAATGAATACGACCCGAGTCCTGAACTCTTCGATGCTTTCCTGCAATTCTTACAAAACATCAATGAGTCGCAACTCACCAGCCACGAGAGGCGAGTCACGAGAGGCGAGCGACGAGATACGCTTGCTTTGCTGATATTGTTTCAATTGGCACTGCTTAAAGAAATCGGTTTACAGCCGGTTCTAAAGGCCTGTGCAAACTGCAAAACGAGATACGAGGCCTGTCCTGAGCACAGTCGAAGGATACAAAATACGAGATACGAATTTTATTTCTCAAGTTTCGCCAACGGCCTGATTTGCAGAGATTGCGAGGCGAATTTCCCGGACAGGATTGGCTTGAGCAATTCCGCCGCTGATTGTCTGGGCAATTTGAAATTGCTTGCTAATGCAAATGAAAGAACACTCGGCGAAATAGAAAAGGTTTTAGTCCACCATTTCACCGAAATCCTCCACCGCCCACCCAAAATGGCAAAGCACATCCTGCAAAGCTAAACTGGATTTTAAAAATCCACAATTTTTAAAAATTGGGTTTTTTGAGGGTTATTTTTAGGGAGGTATGTGGGTTTTTAGACCAAAATCAAGGGCAGATGAGTTGGTTTAGAGGGTTTGGGCAATATACGTAAGAAAAAAAGTGACAAAAAATGCAAAAAGGTGGCAAAAATTGCAAGAAAGTG
>CAZMCN010000046.1:0-14586 GCA_964564845.1 uncultured Pirellulales bacterium
ACTATGGTCGCAAAAGCCTCTGGCAGCCTGAAAAATCTACCTACAAACTTGACGGACACCCATTTTACTGCGATTTTGCCATTTTTCTTGACGGGTATCCTCTTTTAGATTTTAATAATGTTTTTTGAACAAGAAGATTGAAGGGCAAAGATATGAAAATCAGCAAACGAGCCGATGCAGTTCAACCATCAGCCACTATAGCAGTTTCTGCACGGGCAAAAGAATTAAAGGTTCAGGGCATCGATGTAGTCAGTTTCGGGGCCGGTGAGCCGGATTTCGACACACCTGACTACATCAAGGATTCTGCCATCCAGGCCTTAAAAGCAGGCCATACTGGATACACCGCTGCTGCTGGCGTAATTGAGTTAAGGGCCGCTATCGCCGACAAACTCCAAAAGGAAAACGGCCTCAATTATAGTCCCGAACAAATCATCGTTACTATCGGCGCCAAGCACGCTATTTATGAGGCGATGCAGGCGGTTCTTGACCCGGGTGATGAGGTTATTATGCAGGCACCGTACTGGGTAACGTATCCCGACGCCGTAAAGATTACCGATGGAGTCCCTAAAATCATTCAGGCCGACAGGGCTAACGGCTATAAAATTACGCCCCAGCAGTTAAAGGATGCCATCAGTGAAAAAACTGCTATGGTGATAATAAATTCCCCCAACAATCCCGGTGGTTTCAGCTACTCGCCTGAAGAGCTCGCCGCTCTGGCAGAGGTGCTCGAAGGAACGGATGTAGCTGTGCTTTCGGACGAGATTTACGAAAAGCTCATTTACGGCGATACCAAATTCATCAGCTTTGCTTCAATAAGCAGCGATGCTTATAACAGGGCACTGACGGTAAACGGCTTGAGCAAGGCCTTTGCAATGACCGGCTGGCGCCTCGGATATGCCGCAGGGCCTCTGGAGGTTATAAAGGCAATGGGGCGATTGCAGTCTCATATGACTTCCAATCCCGTAACTTTCGTTCAGCAGGCGGCTATTACCGCATTGACCACGACCACCGGCGTTGTTCAAGAGATGCGGACAGAATTCGAGCAAAGAGGAAAATATATGGCCCAGCGTCTGAACAGCATCGAAGGCGTCGTCTGTCCTGAACCTACCGGTGCTTTTTACTGTTTCCCCGATGTTTCTAATCATTATGGCCGAAATATTAACGGTGCTCAAATCAAGGGCAGTCTGGATTTTGCAAAAGCGCTTTTGGAGCAGGCCAATGTTGCTGTTGTCCCGGGCCTGCCCTTTGGCTGTGATGATAATGTACGGTTGAGTTTTGCCTGCTCACTCGAACAGATTACAAAAGGGTTGGATAGAATAGAAAAATGGCTGAATCAATAGAAACAAAAAAGCGTCCAGCTCTTTCCGGTTGGCCGATGATTTTCGGCTGGCTCGCTATGATGATTTTTGCCCTGCATTCCTCTACGCATATGGTTGGTGCCGGTGACACCTGGGTCGCAATGGCCTGTGGCAGACATTTTCTAAATCACGGCGTCGATACCATCGAGCCTTTCAGCGCCAATTCACACAAAGCCGGCCCAAATGAGGAAACGATGTCAGCTTATGCAAAGCAGCTTTACAATTCCGTAAAGAATAAGCCTGGTATCAAGGCCTCGATTGCGAGATGGTGGGCCGGCAAAGCGGTCAACTTCGGCCAATGGCCCGAATGGCAAAAGTCGTTCGCAAAATGGATACATCCTACCGGCTGGATAAACCAGAACTGGCTCACTCACGTTATCTTCTACTGGCTTACACACGAATCACCCTTTGCAGATGCAGAAACTTACTCATTCAATACACTTGTTTACTGGAAATTTGCGATTTACATCATCACCGTTATTTGTGTTTACTATATGGGCATTAACTTGGGTGTCAATCCGGCGCTTTCGGCTGTTTTTGCCTGTTTTGCAATGTTTGTCGGACGCTCCTTTTTTGATATACGTCCGGCGGGATTTTCAAATCTCCTGGTGGCGGTCTTTTTACTTATTCTAATACTCGCTACATATCGGAACATACTCTATATATGGCTCATCGTCCCTCTTACGGTTTTCTGGTGCAATGTTCACGGCGGATATATCTATGCCTTTATAATGCTCGTGCCGTTCGTGGCCCTGAATTTTCTACCCCTTTTTTCGAAGAAACTCTTTGTTTCTATCGGCAAAAAAGGCCTATATCACACTATTGCCGCCGGCTTTGTTACTTTAATTGCGGTTATTCTGTTTAACCCGTTTCATTTAACGAACTTGACTCATACTTTTGTCATCAGTGCCAGTGAACACGCTAAGATGTGGCGTACCGTCAACGAATGGCATCCTGCTTTCGAGTGGAGCAATCCCGTCGGAGATGAAATACCTTTTTTAATAATGTATATTATTGCCTGGGTGCTCCTTGTGGCTTGGGCTATAGTATTGATACTGACTTCGCGTTTTATTAACCGTCTGCCGAAGCGTAAAGATAGCTCCGACGAGTATCACCGGCCCAAAGTTGATTTGGCTCTGATGGTTATTGCCGCTTTGACTATTTATATGGCCATTCGTTCTCGCAGATTTATACCGATAGGGGCGATAGCTGCCTGCCCGCTTCTGGCATTGTTCATCGACCAGATGGCCCGTGCAATTTCTGCGATGCGAAGCTTCCGGAATAAGGGTAAACTTGCCGTCCCGGCGATGACACACCGCCTCCAGTCATATTTCATCGTAGCCGGTGCCGTTGCTGTTGTAGTTTTCGGCACGTGGTGGGGGTTCAAGTTTAAATATGTTTATCTCGACCCCTGGCCTACCGATACAATACTCAATTCAGTTTTTATGAGGATGACCGCATCCGATGCCAAGCCTTTTTGGGCCTGTCAGTTTATTAGGATGAACAACCTCAAAGGAAAAATGTTTAATTACTGGACAGAAGGGGGATTTATCGCCTGGGGACAGAACCCCGACCCTGATACAGGAAAAACTCCTCTGCAGTTATTTATGGACGGAAGAGCACAGGCCGCTTATGAACCCAAAGCTTATAGAGTTTGGTCGGAGATAATGTTTGGAGGTCACATCGTCCAGATTACCAGGCAGAGAAAGCAAAAGTTTACTTCTGCTAAGTATGCCGAGATTGGAAAATGGATAGATGAACAGCTCAAGAAACATGACGTATGGGTCGTCTTAATGCCGGCAAAAGAATTTAACAGCCATTTTGTCAAGGGCCTTGAGAGGCATCCTGATTGGCGGCTTGTCTTCTCGAATAACAAGATGAAACTGTATATTGATAGTTCAACCCCCCAGGCCAAAGAACTTTTAGAGAGGGTGGTGTATCCCGATGATTTCACCAGATACATTATTGAGTCATGTAATTTACTTTTGACAGGTGCTGATATGGATGCAAGAAAGAAGGGATTTGAGTTGGCTATCAAGGCCTTCCGGATAAATCCCTCCGGCGCCGCTATGCACAACATCGTACTATCCGCACAGTTGCCAGAGCTTGAACCATTTGTCACTAAGTTTTGTAAAGATTATTTCGATGACTTTATTGAAAATAAAGACAGTTATGTCAAAGAGCACGGCTATCACCACAGAATGGTGGCAGTTTTTATGGCAATGGACCACCTCCAGAGAATGGCCTCAAGAGAAAAAAGCTATCAAGACGTGAAATTGTATACTATTAAAAGGAGGCAGTTTTTGGAGGAACAGAAGCAGATGATTAAAAATAAAAGATGGTAATCTATGTCGGATAACCAATCGTCACTGAAGGAAATCTATCCGGAACAAATCAGACCTGTTTCTATCAGTGTTTTTTTCCCCTGTTATAACGAGCAGGACAATGTCGCCCGCACAACCGAACAGGCCTTGGCTGTTTTGGAAAAGCTCAACGCTGATTTTGAAGTAATCATTGTTAACGACGGCAGTTCCGATGCCACCGCCCAGATTGCCGACGAAATAGCCGCCAAGAACAACAAGGTAAAAGTGGTGCACCATCCCACTAATCTCGGCTACGGTGCTGCTTTGCAGTCCGGCTTCAAAACCGCCTCCAAAGAGCTGGTCTTTTATACCGATGGTGACGGCCAGTTTGATATTAATGAAATGCCTGCTTTGCTGTCCCTGATGGAGCAGTATGATATTGTTACCTGTTATCGTTTGAACCGCCAGGACAATCTGATTCGCAAAATCAATGCCTGGTGCTGGACAAAGCTGGTTTGTTTGCTGTTCAGTATGAAAATCCGTGACATCGATTGTGCTTTCAAATTATACAAAAGAGAGATTTTTGATAACATTGAAATGGTAAGTGTCGGTGCCCTTATCGACACTGAAATCCTGGCCCGTGCCATCCGCACCGGCTACCGTTATACTCAAAAGGGTGTACATCATTATCCGCGAACGGCCGGTACTCAAACCGGCGCAAAAATAACCGTAATTCTCCGCGCGTTCAGAGAATTGTTTAAACTACATAGTCAAATCAGAAAGAAAAGCCCGGAAAAACAAAAAAAATAAATTTGCTAAAGCTTTTTTCATTTTGTTCTTTGCTTACTTATGCTTTGACGAAATATTTTTTTCTTCTTTAATTTTTTTATAGCCACCTTAGCTGCTTCATTATGGTCGAACGCCATATCTTCCGGCAGTTTCTCTATATCGAACCACTTCGCCGCTGCTGCGTCGTCACCTGCTTTTGTTTTGGTCTGTCCTTTTTTCGCAAAGCCGATAAATGCGATTGTAATTTGTCTGCCCCTTGGGTCTCTGCCGACTTTGCCGAAGGTATGCATCTGTTCGAGTTCTACGCCGCTTAGCCCTGTCTCTTCCGACAGTTCTCTTTCTGCCGCGCTCTCAAGTTCCTCATCAATCCCCACAAAGCCGCCCGGCAGCGCCCATTTGCCTTTGAATGGCTCAACCTTACGATTGACAAGCAATAGGTGTGCTTTGTTTTTCAAAAAGCAAAAGACCGCCGCATCAACGGTAACCATCGGCCTCGGCCAGTCATAAGTATATTTACCCTTTTTAGCCATAATATACAAATCCGGATTTCGCCGCCTGCTTAATGATAATTAATGATTCGAAACACTCATTCGATGAGTAATTTAACTAAAATATCAAATCTTTTATTGAAACGTGATTATTATAGCATCTTTCTTGGTTTTTACCAATATCGTTTTTAATAATCCAATAATCAATTGCTCGATAACTCTCCATACCTTACAATAACCCGAAAATGATTTTATCAGAGGAAAATTCCGTTAAAGAAACCGAAACTGTTTCGCTCAAACTAAGCAACGGATTCAGCGGCAGGGCAGTAACCTGTGTATCCGGCAGAAAATTTTCAAAAGCCGATTGGTCCGAATCTCTCTCGCAGCCCCTGTTGCTCTTCGAAAATGTCGAAAAAGTCCTAAAAAAAGAAGGCCGAAATTGTGTCGCAGTAAAAAACCTTACAATTGCCGGAGAGCAGCTAAAAGTCCTCTTAAAGCGTCACTATCCCGGAGCTTCTCTTCGATGGTTCTTTCGTTCGCTTCGGCCCGGAAAGGCCCTGAGAAACTTCAAAATCACCGTTGAATTGCTTCGTTTGGGCGTGCCGACGGCGACGGCCTTTGCGGCTTTGCAGCAAAAATGGCCACTGCTGACCAAACAAAGCATTTATATTACCGAATATTTTGATGACTGTCCCAACCTCTATGATTTTGCTTCGCAGCTCGACAACCTCAGTTCCGCCAAAACACCCGCCGACGAACTTGCAGTCAGAAAGACCTTGTCTGAACAGCTTGCCGATATCCTGGCGTCTCTCCACAAAAACGGCCTGTGGCACAGAGACTCAAAAGCCACTAATTTCATCGTGCACAAAGATACCAAAAATGAATATAAAGTAATGCTTGTTGATGTGGATGGAATAAAGCGCTACCGCCTGCGGCGCAGGTGTTTTCAGTTTCGCTCATTATGGCTGCTTGCCGCATCGCTGCTTCGTAATTGCGCTGTTAACCGAACCGATTACTTGCGCACATTTACAGCTTATTGTAATCTTCTTGGCATTGAGACCTCTGAGCGTAGGCAGATTTTCCGTGAACTCGCAATCCTTGCCGCAGCAAAACGAAGGCGTTCTGTGTTAAAAGCCGCTGCCGCTCAAAAATAATTGTGAACAAAAGCTTAAAAAACATTCTGATAATAAAGCCCAGCTCACTCGGTGACATAGTTTTGGCGCTGCCGGCACTTTCGGCACTGCGCAGAAATTTCCCCGATGCTCATATCAGTTGGCTCGTCAGGACCGAATTTGCCCCGCTGCTTCAATATCATCCGCATTTGAACCACATCATACTTTTTGACCGTAAGTTTCTTGGCAAGGCCTGGTACGACCCCAGGGCGATGGCTCAACTGCTGGGGCTTATTCGCCGGCTTCGTCGCTGCAGGTTTGACGCTGTTATTGATTTGCAGGGTCTTTTTAGAACCGCCTCTTTGGCCTGGCTTTCCGGCTGCAAAAAACGTTTCGGTATCGCCTCGGCAAGGGAATTCGCACATCTCTTTTATACACACAAAGTCACCCAGGACCACGAGTGTATTCATTTGATTGACTATTACTTAAAAATCGTCAAAACCGCAGGCGCCTCTGACCTCGATGTAGAGTTTATATTGCCGAACAACCCGGCCGCCTGCGATTCGGTCGGCAGGTTATTGGCCGATAACGGCATCGACCCTGACAACTATGCCGTCCTTGTGCCGGGTTCAGCTCACCCTGACAAGCGCTGGCCTGTTGAACGTTTTGCCGCTTTGGCTGATAAAATTTCATCGCAGTTCGGCCTGGCAATAGTTGCTATAGGAACAGCAGCAGAAAAAAGCCTTGTTGAAAAGTTGAAAACAATAGCCAATGTCCCGGTAGTGAACTTTGCCGGCCTGACAAAACTCGCTGAACTGATACTTTTATTCAAATCTGCTAAAATTGTGGTAAGCAATGATACAGGCCCTGGCCACATCGCCGCCGCTTTGGCAAAACCGCTGGTTATGATATTCGGCCGCTCAAATCCTGCCAGAGTCGCACCATATCGAAGGAGCGATTGCGTTGTTGCGATTGACCCTTATGGCAGGGGATTCACCAGAAACTCCACAGACCCGAAATATGACATTAAAGCCGTAATTTTTGATGATGTTTATGAAAAGTTCTGCCGCCAGATGGAGCAACAACCACCACAATCCAATAAATGATTAGATTTGTTTAACTGTCTCGACACACCGTTTGCACAAATCAGGGTATTTGCTGTCAGCCCCAACGCTTGGCGAGTAATTCCAGCATCGCTGACATTTTGTATAACTGCTCTTTTGGGCTGCAACGGTTGTTTCAGATGCGCCTTTCTGCAGTTTTAGCTCGCTGATAATACAAAGTGCAGCAAACTGCTCGATACCGAACTGCTCTAAAAGCCCGGCTGATTCTTTAGAACAGTTAATGGTAACACTTGCCTGCTGATTGCTTCCTATTTTTTGCTCTTGTCTTAGCCCTTCCAGAACCCGAAGCACCTCATCACGCAGGGCCATCAGCTTTTGCCACCGCGGCTCAGCGCTGCGTAAGTCAATGGAATCATCGACTTTTGGCATTTCAGCGAAATGCACACTTTTGACCTCCTTCGATTTGAATTTCATGGCCGCCCATGCTTCTTCTGATGTATGTGCCAGGATAGGTGCAAGTAACCTGACCAGACAATCCAGTATTTTGTACATCGCCGTTTGGCTGCTGCGCCGCGACTGACTGTCCGATGCGTCGCAGTACAGTCTGTCCTTGAGCACGTCCATATATATATTGCTCATCTCAACAGTGCAGAAATTATAGACCAGAGAAAAAACCTTGTGAAAGATAAAGTTATCGTATGCTTTTGTTACATTTGTAATCAGCTTTTGTAACTGCTGCATCGCCCACTTATCTATCTCATTCATTTGGTCGTAGCTAATCGCATTTTCATTTGGGTCGAAGTCATCGATATTACCAAGCAGATATCTCAGGGTATTTCTGATTTTCCTGTAGGCATCCTGCGTCCGTCCTATTAACTCATCTGTGCACCGCACATCTTCCTGATAGTTTACACTTGCCACCCAGAGCCGCAGAATATCCGAACCGTATTTTGCCGCCTCTTCTTGGGCATTAACATAGTTGCCTAACGATTTCGATTGTTTTATTCCTTTTTCATCAACGGTAAACCCATGCGTTAGAACACCTTTGAACGGCTCTTTACCAATCGAACCCAGTGCCGGCAGAAGTGACAACTGAAACCAGCCGCGATGCTGGTCTGACCCTTCCAGATACAAATCGACCGGCACTCCCCAGCCGCACTTTTCTGCCACACTGTACCAACTGCAGCCCGACTCGAACCAAACATCGAAAATGTTTTCTTCCTTTTGCAAATCATCAAAATCGAACACTTCAGGCAGCTCAAAATCCTCGCCCAGAATCTCACGAGGCGAATCTGTAAACCAACTGTCCGAGCCCTTCTGCCTGATATGCCGGGCCACTGCTAATACGGATTCTTTGGTCAGCAGCGCCTCCCCGTGAGAGTTCACAAACACCGGTAAAGGCAGCCCCCAGCTTCTTTGTCTGCTGATACACCAGTCCGGCCTTGCTCCCAGCATTCCCGTAATGCGTTTTTCGCCCCAGGCCGGTATCCATTTGACTTTTTTGACCCGTTCCAGAGACAAATCACGCAGGCTTTTGCCGATGCCGGGCATCTCTTTATCAACGCTGATAAACCACTGTTCCGTAGCTCTGAATATCACTGGCGTTTTGCTGCGCCAGCAGTGAGGATAGCTGTGCACAATCTCTTCCTGAGCAAAAAGCAGCCCTTTCTCTCTTAAATATTTATTTACGACACCGTCAACTTCCAGCACGTTTTGTCCCCGCAGCCAGTCCGGCACCGTATCGTCATAGCGACCGTCGTCCATCACCGGCGAATAAATCGCCAAGCCGTATTTTTGCCCTGATATATAGTCCTCCATACCGTGACCTGGTGCGGTGTGTACCAGTCCTGTACCATCCTCGGTCGTAACGTAATCAGCAAGAATTACCATATAGGCGTCTTTATCTGTTGGGTTTTTCTCTACAAACGGATGCTCGTATCGCAGCCATTCAAGCTCGCTGCCTTTAACTGTTTTTTCGCTGATACTGTATTGTCCTTCGCTTAGTCCGCCTGCTGCGACAACTGCGCCGAGCCGCTCGGTCGCTGATATTGAGATAAATCTGCTGCCGTCCTTTTCAAAACTTATCGCACTGTAATCTAAGTTGGGATGTACCGCCACCGCCAAATTGGCTGCAAGCGTCCACGGCGTTGTCGTCCAAATCATAAAGCAGACCTTTGCGTTTTCGGTTTCGCTTTGTTCAATGAGCCCCAGTTCCACCAATCGGCCGATACTTTCGATGGCAACCGGAAAATTCACAAATATACTCGGCGATGAAATGTCCTTATATTCCAGTTCCGCCTCGGCCAAAGCCGTCCCGCTGCCGATGGACCAGTGTATCGGCTTTAACTGTTTATGCACCAGGCCCTTGTCCACTAATTCAGCGAATACTTCCAAAATCCCCGCCTCGTACTGAGGCTCAAACGTAAGATAGGGATTCTCAAAATCACCGAACACGCCCAAATCCTGAAACTGCCTGCTCTGCAGTTTAGTGTATTTTCTGGCGTATTTCATACACTCTTTGCGAATCTCGAGCTTACTCATCTGTTGTACTTTCTCACCGAGTTCAGCAATCACCTTTGATTCGATAGGCAGTCCGTGACAGTCCCATCCCGGCACATAGGGCGCATCGAAACCGGTCATAGTTTTATACTTAACAACGAAGTCTTTAAGAACCTTGTTGATGACGTGCCCCATATGAATATCGCCATTGGCGTAAGGCGGGCCATCGTGAAGTACGTACAGAGTTTTGCCGCTCCTGGCCTCTCTGATTTTGGAGTAGATTTTTTCCTTTGTCCATTCTTTGCGCAATTGAGGCTCACGCTGAACAAGGTTGGCCTTCATAGAAAAGCTCGTCTTCGGCAGGTTCAGCGTCCCCCGGTACCCTTTATCTTTCTGATCGCTCATTCAAGTAAATCCTACAGATAGACAGTAAAAAAAGCATAATAAAATTACCTCAGCCGGATGTCAAGAATATCGATATACAAATATATACTCTTACCGGACCTTGGTTGCCTTGTGTAAAACGCAATTTTATGGTACCATATAACTAAATGAACGCAAAGTTCCAAAAACCAAAATACAAAAAGCAAAGAGGCATACGGGGGTTGACAAACACATTTATCGGTCGGCAGGGCGAAAAACTGTCGCAGCGCCCGGCTTCGAATATTGGATTGCTGGCGTGTTTGCTTATTGTTGTTTGTGGTGCCGTTCTCATCGTGCACTGGCCGGCCCTCTCGGCCGAGGCCATCTCTTTTGATGATGACCAGTATCTTACTAAGAATATATTGGTGCAAAATCCAGGCTGGACGTCGGCCCGGCGATTCCTTACTGAAATTCTGGAGCCCTCAACCGTTGGGGGATACTATCAGCCATTGACGATGATTTCCCTGATGGTCGATTTCGCATTAGGCGGGCGGCCCGACTACCTGCGCCCATTCCATCGCACCAGTTTAGCATTGCACATCGCAAATACCGCACTGGTCATTGTCCTGCTTTACCTGTTATTCCCTACGCCGTCCGTCGCAGCAGCGGGGGGTTTATTATTTGGCCTTCATCCTCTGACGGTTGAACCTATCTGCTGGGTCAGCGAACGCAAGACCCTGTTAGCCGCATTTTTCGTGTTGTGGTCACTGATTCTTTATGTGCATTATGCACGCAAAAGTGATTGGAGACTCTATCTCGGCTCTATGGTGATGTATGTGCTTGCATTGATGTCAAAGCCCACCAGTGTGCCGCTGCCTGTGTTGTTCCTCTTGATGGACTATTGGCCTCTTGGCAGACTAAAGCTGTGGGCGGTTCTGGAAAAATTGCCTCTTTTTGTAATCGGTGCTGTTTCTGCGGCCATAACGTATATTTCGCAAAGCCGCACCTGCATAGCGGTGCTGCCCGGCGAGTTTGCCACGGCACGCATCCCGCTGACTCTTTGCCACAATATCATTTTCTATCTTCACAAGATAATTTTTCCGGCCAACCTTTCATTGCACTGTGCTTTTCCCGAACCACTTGCATTATCAAACCCAATCGTGCTCCGTAGCCTTGTCGGGAGCTGCATATTAATTCTTTTCCTGTTGGTTTCGCTTCGCTGGACTGCTGCATTTCTGATAAGCTGGCTATTCTTTTTTATTGCAATCTCCCCGACAATGCAGATTATAAGTTTCAGCAATGTTATCGCCGCAGGCAAGTATGCTTATCTGCCTTCGGTCGGGCTGTTGTTCTTATTGGCATACCTGTTGACCTGGTTTTACCGCGAAGCCGATATAGGCAGACCTGCCGCAAGAGCCGCCGCAATGGTAATTCTCGTGCTGATATTAGCTTCTGCCGAGGCGGTCGCAACCCGCCGCTACCTTCTCCACTGGCGTGATTCAATCAGTCTGCAGAAAAATATGTTAGCTGTCGAACCCGATTCGGCACTGTTGCACAACAACCTCGGCATCCTGCTGGCGGGGCAGGAAAACTTCGATGAAGCGATTACACACTTTCGCCGGGCACTGCAATCTAATCCTCGGGATGCAAAAGCCCACAACAACATTGCTATGGCACTTAAATCTCAGGGCAGACTTAACCAGGCTGTCGGTCACTTTGCCGAGGCCGTCAGAATTGAACCTGATTTTGCCCTGGCACACTGCAATCTTGCCGATACCTTCTTTCAGCAGGCCGACTTCGACAAGGCTGTTACACACTATAAAAACGCCCTGCAAATCAACCCCCATTTTCCTGGCGTACACGCTAAACTTGCATTCGCTCTCGAAGCACAGGGCGATTTCGGCCAGGCTGTTAAATTCTATACCGAAGCGCTGCGGGCCGAACCTGACAGGACCGACATTATGAACAATCTGGCCTGGCTCATCGCTATACATAACAATGCCGATTTCTACGACCCAAAGCGGGCAATTGACCTTGCCGAACAGGCCTGCGAGCTTACAAAGTATCAGGAGACGAGCTTATTGGATACGTTGGCTGCCGCTTATGCTGCTGTCGGCAATTTTGCTCAGGCCGTCCGGACAGCCGAAAGGGCTATTGAATTAACCGTTTCCCTTCGTAACGAAGAAATAGCCAGCCAGATTAAAACTCGGCTGAAACTATATCAGGCAAATCAACCTTTTTTTATTGATAATTGATTATTCGGTATGGAGCAAACGCCCGGAAAACATAATGTCCTTCTGGTTTACATTGCACTGGCTTTGGCCACACTTATTGTCTTTCAGCAGGTGCGCCTGAACGGCTTTGTCAATTATGATGATGGTATCTACGTAACCGAAAACCCTAATGTTAAAAGTGGAATCACCGCGAAGTCGGTTCTCTGGGCGCTTGGCGCGCCGCATATGGGCCACTGGCACCCGCTCACCTGGCTAAGCCATATGCTGGACTGCCAGCTTTTTGGCCTAAACCCCACCGGCCATCATATAACCAGTTTGTTATTTCACATAGCCAATATGTTACTACTGTTTTGGGTTCTTAAGGAAATGACCGATGCCGTTTGGCCCAGCGCCTTTGTTGCCACCGCTTTTGCACTGCATCCTATCCACGTCGAGTCCGTTGCCTGGGTCGCTGAACGCAAGGATGTCTTAAGCGGACTTTTCTGGTTCCTGACAATCACCGCCTATATTCAGTACGCAAAGCGTCCCGGAATTGTCAGGTATCTGATGGTATTTCTATGCCTTTCACTCGGACTGATGGCAAAGTCTATGCTGATAACCCTGCCGTTTGTACTGCTTCTGCTTGACTTTTGGCCCCTCGGCAGGATTCAATCCAGCCGGCAAAGCCGAACAAAACCGTCGAAGCAGATAGAATCTCAAAGAGTCAATTTTCAAAGCTCATCACTTCGGCATTTAATCATTGAAAAGCTCCCTTTATTTATACTCGTATTGGCCTTCTGTGCGATGGCCTTTGTAGCTCAGCGCACTGCCGGCGCAGTCGTACAGACGGAAACTTCGCCCCTGGATTTACGCATAGACAACGCACTTGTCTCTTATATCAGGTATATCCTGAAAATGATATATCCTGCTCGACTGGCGGTTTTATATCCTTTCCTGGGAGATAGAATGCCGAAGTGGCAGCCGCCCCTCTCTCTTTTACTGCTCATTATTATATCGGCGCTCGTACTTTATACTGCCCGGCGACGCCGGCGTTACCTTATCACCGGCTGGTTCTGGTATCTTGGAACTCTGGCGCCGGTCATTGGTCTGGTGCAGACCGGCTCCCAGGCCATTGCCGACCGATATACTTATTTGCCCTCGATTGGCTTCTTCATTATCGTTGCCTGGGCTGTGCCTGAACTTCTTGCAAAATGGCGGTATCGAAAAATTATACTCACCGCATCAATGCTGGCGGTGCTTTGGGTTTTGTCCGTATGCACTGTGTTTCAACTGCGCCATTGGCGCAACAGCATAACTCTTTTTGAACACACGGCTAAGGTAACCAAAAACAATCATATTGCCTATGACAATCTTGGATGTGCTTTGGCCCAGCAGCACAGACTCGACGAGGCGGTCGAAAACTTTACCAAAGCACTGAGAATCAAGCACGACTTCGACGGCGCACACAACAATCTCGGCTGTGCGCTCCTACAGCAGGGCAAATTCGCCCCAGCCGTTGCACACTTTGAACAAGCATTGAGAATTAACTCAAATTTTGCCTCAGCGCATAAGAATCTGGCCGACGCATTGTTCCAGCACGGCAGCTTCACAAAAGCTGCCGCACACTATAAGAAAGCCCTGCAAATCAAATCTGATTTTGTTTCTGTTCACGCCAGGCTTGCATACGCCCTCGAGGCGATGGGCGATTTCGACCAGGCCGTTGAACATTATACCGAAGCGCTGCAGGCCGAGCCCGACCGACCCGATATTTTGAACAATCTCGCCTGGCTGCTCGCTACCCATAAAAATGCCCGATTCCACAACCCAAAAAAAGCAGTCTATCTTGCCGAGAGGGCCTGCCGGCTTACAAAATACGAAGACCCCGGTTTGCTCGACACATTAGCTGCCGCTTATGAAGCTGCCGGCGATTCTGCTAAAGCGGCTGAAACCGCCGAAAAAGTAAAGCGGCTAACATCCCCTTCTCAACACAATGATTCGAAAAAATAGGAAAATGATAATTGCACGGCTGCATTTGGTAAGCAGCACACACCGGCCGGCAAACCTGAAAAGCACCTTTGGAGGAAAGTCATTCGCTATTGTCTTGACAGCACACCAAATAAAAAATAAACTGAACAATAATGGCGAAGAAGCTTTATATAATTGACGGCCACGCACATATTTACGCTGCTTACTATGCCCCGATGCGTCAGCAGCTGACAAGCCCCGCCGGCGAGCCAACAAAGGCAACCTACATCTTCACTACAGCTATTTTAGGCCTTATCCAGAATCAAAACCCTGATATGCTCGTTGTGGCGCTCGACAGCAAAATCCCCAGTTTTCGTTCTGAAATCTACACCGAGTATAAGGCACATCGTCCGGCAATGCCTGATGAGATGC
>CAZMCN010000047.1:0-14267 GCA_964564845.1 uncultured Pirellulales bacterium
TCACTTGTCAAAGAGCTATTTCCGCCAGAGGCGGTTTTTATCGTACCATCTCCTTTTTCCTTCCTTGGTATTTATTCCTTCTTTTTTCCCTTTACGACGTAAATGACAGCCAGGTTGGTGGCCCGGCTTTGGAATATTTTCTTGCCCTTAATACCTAAAAAGAATTCGGTTTTAACAGCAAAATATTCTGCAATCGTGCGTTCAATCTCTTTTAAGTTCGTATGCTTAATTTTGTTTATATAAGAGGCGGGATTACCGATTTTTTGTTTAAAGAACTCGGACTGCGGATTGAGCAGCATAGCCAGGATTTTACCACCCGGTCTGAGGACACGAGCGGTCTGTTTAACAGCTTCTTTATATCCTTCAATAAACTGAATAGAGGCAACGTAAATAGCCGCATCAAAACAGGAGTCTGCAAAATGCATATTTTCTGCTGAGCCTGCTACAGCTCTTACGTTGTCCGGTGCCTGGTTCAGGGCTTCTTTGGAAACATCCAGGCCGGTAACGTTAAAACCGTGTTCAGCCAAACCCGCCTCTATAATCGCCGGGCCGCAGCCAACACTTAAAATATCTTTAGCCCCTTTTAATTCCTTCAAAATGTAATCCAACTCGGCCTTGAAAACCTCCTGCCAGAATTCTGTTTTGCAGGATTCTAAATATTTATTCATTTCAACCAACTTTTATTTACGCCTTAACATCGCGGTTTATGTTATAGGAGCTATCCGAAAAACTTTTCGCGCCACCACAAGAAATGACCCCATGGATTATCAAGTTTGTATTTGCCATCCTCCGGAACACCTTTCCAGACGTTGATTTCATCCAGCAGCTCCGGACAGGGTTTGTCTTTGGCTAACAGTTCGTAAGCACATTTGACGATTGCAAATTTCTTATTCGCATCGGCATCGTCCTGGTTATGATCGGGATGATACTTCATAGATGCCTTCCGGTAGGCTTTTTTCAAAACGGTTTTATCAGCATCTTCGGAAACTCCGAGTACCTTACAGGCTGCCTGGCGAGCCTCTAAGTCGCGGGTTATTCTCTCCATAAATTCAGTGTCATCTCTTTTCATTTTTTTTCAGCCGTCAAGTCTTTTGGAAACAGTTTTGTATAAACGTGCAAAATCTTGTATATACTTGGGTAACACATCTACAATCATCTTGCCAATGGAATATGCCTCGGCGATTCGTCGGTCGTCCGGCAGTTTCAAATATATGTTTATGTTTTGGGCTTTGCAAAATTTTTCCACCTCGTCATTGCCGATGTCGCAGCGGTTGATGACTACGGCAAACGGCAAATTCATTTCTTTGACCAGGGCGACCGCCAGCTTTAAGTCGTTTAGGCCGAACGGCGTCGGCTCGGTAACAAGCAAAACAAAACTTACTCCTTTAAGCGCCTCAACCACCGGACAGGACGTTCCCGGCGGGACGTCAATTATCGCCAGGCAGTCCTGTCTGATATGGGTTTTGACTTGCTTTATCAATGCCGGTGCTCGTATATGGCCGATATGCATTCTGCCGTGGACGAAATCGACGCCGTCGGCTTTGCCAAGTTCAATATCTCCGATGGCCAGCGGTTTCGGCTTAATTGCGTCGGCCGGACAGACTCGCATACAGCCGCCGCAGGAATGACAAAGCTGCTCAAAGGTCAGCACACTTTCCTTGACGCAGACGATAGCGCTGTATTGGCAGATTTCGCCGCATTTACCGCATCCGGTACATTTTTCCAAATCGACAGACGGCACATCCACGGTAACCTGGCGGCTGTGGTCAAGCTTCGGTTTTAAGAAAATGTGCCCGTTCGGCTCTTCAACATCGCAGTCAAGGTACTGGACTTTGCGGCCCAAACTCGCAGCATAATGAGCGAGATTAACTGCGATTGTTGTTTTGCCGGTACCGCCTTTGCCGCTTGCAATCGCTATTTTCATATTACGCTTGCTCCACAGTCAGTCCACCATTTTCTGTTCATCTTGACTTTGTTTGTCAGTTGCCGATTTTCTTCTGGGTAAGTATAATGGCATTATTAGGGCACTCGCCAACACACAGCCCACAGCCGGTGCAAAGCTCGCCCTGCACAATGGCCCGTCCATTTACCTTGATGGCGTTTGCCGGGCAGACATCTTCGCAGATGCCGCAGCCATCGCATTTCTCAGGCAAAACAACAGCGACTAACTCCTGGCCTGTCTCCAGCTCGCTTATCCTCCTGTTTATCTGTTGTTTTTGCTGTTCAAGCAGCTCTGCCTGCTGCTTGAGAGCAGCCAATTCCTGCTTGGGGTTTTGCGTCCCGGCATCTCCCGGCAAAGCTGCTGCCGGGCCGGTCGAAGGCATACCCATCTGGGCTGCCATGCCCATACCACGACCCATACCGCCGCCGCGCCCCATTCCTTTACCTTTGCCCATACCGCGTCCGCCGCCCATACCGCGTCCGCCGCCCATGCCAAAACCGGCTCCTCCTACACCTTGCCCCATCGGGCCGGCCATCGATTGTCCTGTTGGCCCCGGTACTGCCGGTGCTGCGCTGCCACCAAAGTGGCTGGCTACACTTGGCCCTGAAGCGGAAGAGAAAGCACCTGTTTTGAATTGCTCAACGGCATTGAGGACAGGTCCGCTAACACCGACGATAACCTGTATCCCTGCCTGACCAAAGACGTTAAATGCATTAGGGCCGCAGTTGCCGGTCAGTACAGTTGTTACTTCTTTTTCCGACATTAACTGAGCGGATTGAATCCCTGCACCACCGCCGAGAGCAATATTGGGATTTTCGATAGCCTCTAATTGCATCGTGTCAGTGTCAATAATCAAAAAATAGGGGCACCGACCAAACCGGGCCTCCACATTGTCATCGAGCGTGGGACCTGTTGATGTTACCGCAATTTTCATAAGATATCCTTTCTAAGATAAGGAACATGTACCGGTTGGGCAGGAATTGCTTGCCTGGCTGCTTTGCCCGACGGAGAACCCTGAAAACAGTTTCTGCATATCCGAGCTTCCACATTTTTCGCAGACGTGCTTGTTTTTACCGCCGCTTTTTTCCAGGAATTCGGTTTTGTGCCCACATTTATTACACTTGTACTCAAATATTGGCATCGCTGTGCCTCCTTTTCACGCACTCTATAAACAAAAAGTTAAATACTACTTGTCTTTTTTTAATTTATCTATCATTTCCTGGACTTCTTCGGCCCCTTCATCATATAGCTTCTTCTCATCCGGAGCCAATTCGTGCAGCAGCCGTAAGAATTCACCAGCATGAACACGTTCCTCGTCAGCTATATCTCGAAGTACATCTATGGCCAGCTGATTATCGCAAGACTCCGCGAGCTGTATGTACAACTGAACTGCCTCATATTCAGCTGAGATCATAAAGCGAATCGCTCTAACCAATTCGGCGTCTGTAAGCTTGCGGTCTTTTGCAAGTCCACTAAATGGATTTCCAAATTCCGGCATTTTCATACCTCCTTAAGAACAATTTTTTCAAACTTTTTGGTAGACTAAGATCTATAGACAGTCGTCCTCGGAGTAAGCGCCCCTGGTTTCCACTGAGCTTGTTGCGACAAGCTTTTCTGCAGAGAGTTATTCTGCTGCCTACTCTTTATCGCTTTTCTGGCTCTCGAGCTCTTCTATACGCTTTTTAATCCCGTCAAGGCTATCTTCAAGATATTCTGCTTGACCTTTCAGGCCGTCGAGTTCCTGTTGGGCTGTTAAGCCTGGAGCAAACGGCGCACCGCTATAAGCGTATGGGCCCGCAGCACCACCATAAGCATAAGGGCTCACGCCACCTCCCCAGGCAGGTATGCCTTGAGCTGCCCTGGCCCATCCTGGAAGACCGGTTGCATAATACCAGTTGCGCCAACCGCGTCCGCCACCTCTAAAGCCTCGGCCCCAGCCCATACCGTAGCCGCGTCCACCGATGGGATTGGCATAACCCGGCACTGGATAGCCTGCACAGAAACCAGCAGCTCTACCTGTCATCGGTCCTAAACATCCAGGACCTGTTCCATCTCCACCTGGCATAGTAATTCTCCTTTCAAAAAAATGTTAACTTCTTGTCATTTTCGTACCACACTTCGGACAACTCATTGCATTACAAGGCTGTCCTGCAGCATGAGCAGCCGTTGCTCCGCAGTTTGGACAGACACAACTTCCGCCCGGCCCTGCGGCAAATGGTCCGCCCATCCTGCCTCTACCTTGTCTCTGACCTCGTCCCATACCACGTCCTGTGCCGGGCCCTTGGCCGGTAGGGCCTGTACCATCGCCTCTTGGCATAATATCCATCCTTTCCGCAATTAAATGCTAATTTGAATCTGTTACCAATAACCAAATCTGCCTCTGCCGCGGCCTCTGCCGCGGCCTCTGCCCCAGCCCCGACCGAAACCATGGCCAAAACCAAAGCCTCTGCGAAGCCACGGATTGCCGTAGCCGGCATAAGGTACACCGTAGCCGGCTCCATAACCGTACGCACCAGCACCATATGGCCCAACTGCCGGTGCACCGACACCATAAAAACTGGCTCCACCCACTGCCGGGTTCATATAGCCCGGCACTGGATAGCCTGCACAAAAACCAGCGGCTCTTCCAGTCATCGGCCCCATACCGGCTGGACCTGTTTGGTCTCCAAATGGCATATTAATCATCTCCTTTCCGGTATTTTCAAAATTCCCATTTATTTGTCCAATGGGTACACTCTGTAATCCCGCAAAACCTTCTACCTGGCTCGGATTTTCTTCAGAAGTTGTCAGAACACAAAACCCCTGGCCTCTTCCTGTCATAGGACCTTGACCTAATGGACCTGTACCATCGAAACCCGGCATTTGTTCAGCCTCCTTAATTACATTAGCGATATCATCATCAAACGTTTCTCAAACTTTTCACCTTTTCTTAAAATCATTTCGCCGACCGCGCAATCTAAATCCCTGGCAATAACTGGGCACTTGGCCCTTAGTATAAAGAATATATTTTTATCTGTGTCGCTTAGGGTTTCGTAATTGCCCTGTCCCTTTGCTATAACTAAATCAGCTTTATCAAAACGGTCTCTGAAAGATTGAGAGCAGCTTTCTAAAATTGTACCCGGCGCATCTGAGCCGTTATCAATGACTTTAACTACGTCGTTTAGGCCGGTGTCCAGGGCATCTTCGATTGTTGCATCGTTTATAATTGGACCTGCCTTAACTACTAATGTTATCCTTTTGCGGCCGAGTAGTTCAATCAAGAGTCGGTCGAAAACAATCTCGCCTGCATTGTCACCGAGGTAAAGAATGTTTTTTGCCTGTGCTGCGGCTTGTTTGAATTCTTCTAAAGCGCCCATATCCAATGGGGCGGTCAGCGACTCAGTAATGGTTATTTCAATATGTGATTCTTCCAGCTCAGAATTAACGCCGAAATCAATGATATTACCTGCGATAGCAAGCCGAACTGCCGTTTCTAAAGGGGCGGCGGAAGTTGCCACGCGGTTTTTCAACTCAGGATACATCTGAAGTGCTAACCTGTTAAAACGGTCTTTTGTCCGGCGGTAGGGGTCCTGAACGCCGGTTAGTTTGCGAATAAGTTGGTGTATTTTTTGGGCCATAGCGGGAGGACTCTGTCGCAAATCCATTTTACAGGCCAGAGCAAGCACTTGACGCATAAGCTCTTCGTGAATCCGCTCGTCGTCTGTTATCAGCCGTACCGAATCAAGCGACTGGCGAAGAAAACAGGGAATACAATCAAAATAAGTTCTCATAAGTAATTAGACGTCCTTATTCTTTTTTAATTCATTGGGCCTCTTTTGTTACTAATCTTTGGTCGGCACTTGAGGCCTCTATATATATTATGGGCATATGCCCATAATGAGTCCAGTAAAAAACTTAAAAAAAAGAAAAAATTTTAGCTGACTGTTGTTTTGGTGTGGTAATGGGGGTCATTCAGAAATGTGGTGTTTTTTCTCAGGTAAAGGCTATTTGTGAAAATACGTGCAATTGACGAAAATTTGGCTAAAATGTGCGAAATTTAATGAGTTTAACTTTAAGAGCAGGTGCAGAAAACAAGTGGTGTTTTTGGCAGTGTTGCAGGAGTTCTTATGAAGATAATATCAGGCAGTAATATTCCGTTTGCGGCGGAGTGCTTCTCTACCATTGGCGATGTTGAGGTTTATGACAGCAAGGAGATAACGTCGAAACTCGTTGCTGATGCCGACATGCTGCTTGTGCGCAGTGTTACGCGGGTAAACTCTGATTTATTGGCCGGCAGCAAGGTTCGTTTTGTCGGGACCGCATCCATCGGCGTTGACCATATAGATATTGATTATCTGCGCAGCCGTAATATTGGTTTTGCATCGGCGCCGGGGGCAAATGCCAATTCGGTGGTGGAATATGTTGTTGCTGCGCTGCTGAATGTTGCGCAGAAATTACAGCTTGAGCTGGAGGGCAAATCAATCGGTGTTATAGGCGTGGGCAGTATCGGCGGCAGAGTGGTCCGGAAGTGCTCGAAACTGGGGATGCAGGCATATCTGAACGACCCGCCGCTGCAAAGAGAAACGAGAGATGCTAAGTATCGGCCGATAGAAGAACTTTATGGGTGCGATTTTATAACGCTGCATACACCGTTGACTTTTGAGGGGGTTGATAAAACGTATCATTTGGCCGGAGAACAATTTTTCAAATCGCTAAAAGAAGGGTGCGTCTTTATAAATACTTCACGGGGCCCGGTGGTGGACAGCATGGCCTTGAAAGATGTGATTGAGGCTGATAAGTTCAAGGCGGTTGTGCTCGATGTCTGGGAAGGTGAGCCGAATATCGATACAGAATTATTGAAAATGGTTGATATTGGTACGCCGCACATCGCCGGCCATTCGTTTGACGGCAAGGTCGGCGGTATGTATATGCTTTATAAGGCGGCGTGTGAGTATTTTGGGCTTGAGGTGAAAGTTGAGAGCGGGACTTTTTTACCTAAGCCGGATGCGGTCAAGTTGAAAATAAATCCACAGCTTGTAAGTGAGCAGGATGTATTGCGAGAGGCGGTCGAGAAAGTTTATGATATTAAAAAAGATGACTCGGCACTAAGAGAGATTCTGGATAAGGCGGCAGGTGGGCGGGGGGAGTTTTTCAGTCAACTTCGAGAGAATTATCCGATTCACAGGGAATTTCAAAATACTCCGATAGTTTTAGACAATGCCTTTGGAACGGTCGGTGAAAAATTGGCAGGTATAGGCTTTAAGGTGCTTGGTGAAAAGGAATAATATTAAAAATATAGTTGAATGGCCGAGAGGGCGTCTGGATTTTTCGGCCGGCTGTATCGTTATGGGCGTTTTGAATGTTACGCCGGATTCCTTCAGTGATGGGGGAGAGTTTCTCGATGCCGATGCAGCTATTAAGCAAGGCCTGAGGATGGCGGCAGAAGGTGCTGCGATAATCGATGTTGGCGCCGAATCGAGCCGGCCTGGTTCGGAATCGGTTTCAACCGATGAACAAATCGAAAGAGCGATTCCTGTGATAGAAGCACTTTCGGGAAAAATCGATGTGCCGATTAGTATCGATACTTATAATTTCGAGGTTGCTAAGGCAGCGCTAAAAGCGGGGGCAATGATGATAAACGATATTACCGCGTTGAGTGATGAACGGATGGGAGAACTGGCGGCTGAGCGGGGTGTGCCGGTTGTTTTGATGCATATGCAGGGCAGGCCGGCGACAATGCAGGCCGAGCCGAAGTATGATAATGTAGTGAGCGAGGTTTTAGAGTTTTTAATAGAGCGGGCAAGACAAGCAGAGCAGTTCGGAATATTGAAGGAGCGAATTTTCATTGACCCGGGGATTGGGTTCGGCAAGACAACCGAACATAATCTGTTGCTTTTGCGGAATATCCGCAAATTTGTGGAAAACGACTATCGGGTTTGTGTTGGGACGAGCAGGAAAAGTTTTATCGGCAAAATTACCGGCAAGGAAAAACCTGCCGACCGAATATTCGGCACTGCGGCAACGGTTGCCTTATGTGCAGCAGCCGGCGTATCAATCATCCGCGTTCACGATGTAGCTGAAATGGTAGATGTGATAAGAGTAATAAATGCAATATGTCAAAATCGTTGAAGATAATTCTTGATACGTCATTTGAAGGGTGTAATATATGAAGAACAAACGGTTGTGATTTTTTGTCGAAGATTGTCCGGAAAATTTGGAAAAAGGCGATAACTTATGGAGGGCCAAAATCTGACAAAGGAAAGGATAATTGATGCTATTTGCCAATCCCGAGCGGAGTTGTTCTCTCTGGGTGTGAGGTCCATAGGGCTGTTTGGGTCCTTTGTACGAGAGGAAGCAAAACTGGAGAGCGATGTCGATATACTTGTGGAGTTCGATGCGGCGAAAAAGACTTTTGACAACTTTATCGACACCTGTTTCTTACTGGAGGACTTGTTAGGCCGCCGGGTAGAACTTGTTACCGGAGAATCAATCAGTCCTTATATCAGGCCGTACGTCCTTAAGGAGGTCGAGTATGTCCCAATCACCGATTGAATATCTACGGCATATTCTTGATGAAATCAGTTATATTGAGGGTGCCATCTGCGATATTGAAGAGGCAGAATTTCTTTCTAATGAAACCTTGAAACGTTCGTTTGTCCGAAGTATCGAGATTATTGGCGAAGCAGCGAAGAAGATGCCGGTGGATTTCAAGGACAAGTGTCGCGACATAGACTGGAAAAGGATTGCAGGGATGAGAGATAAGTTAATTCACGATTATTTTGGTGTGGATTACCATATTGTCTGGGATGTCGCCGCGCGTAAACTGCCGGAACTGAAGCAAAAAATAACACAGATAATGAGCGATGAAGGCTCCTATTGAAAGCTGGATGTGCGCCGCCGCCGGCGTATCAATCGTCCGCGTTCACGATGTAGCTGAAATGGTGGATGTAGTAAATGTAGTTAACCAGATGAATGATTTACAATGATATGACAAGCTTGGCATTTGAGTAGCACATGCTAAATTTGAGTGAAGTATGATAAAAAAAAACCAAGACAATGGGAGCAGTTCCTTGAGAGTATACTTAAGACCCTGCTCGAAAGTCCGGCGATTACCTTTGCTGAAATGACGCCATCAAAGTTACCAAAAAGAGCTGGAGTGTACCTAATAACGGCAATCAATAATGGCGGGGAAGAGCCATACTATATAGGACGCACTACAAATATTAGAAGACGTTTATATACTAACCATCTTATGGGGCCAATTTCAAACTCGCAGTTTAAGAGATACCTAATCGGATCAGGAGAGTGCAGAAAACTTAAATAAGCCAAACAATTACTACGTCAATTTGGCAAAGCACGTTGGATTGAAGAAAGCAACATGAGAAAGCGAGGTGCTATTGAGGGGTATCTTACAGGAGTTTTGTTTCCTAAATATGGGATTTGTCAGGAGCATTGAATCAATTTGAGTTGGCGTTCAGGGCGATTTTTAGGGCCTCAATCTCGTGTTTCGTATCTCGTGTTTCGGAGCAGTAATATATTCTTATTGAAGTTCCAGGGCAAGTTTTAGGGCCTCGGTAGTATTCCTTACGAATTTAAACTTCAAGTTCTTTTTTGCTTCTTTTGGGACTTCGGGGAGGTCCTTTTTGTTTCTTTGTGGCAGGATTACGGTTTTTATTCCGGCCTGCTTCGCGGCTAAGATTTTTTCCTTCAGGCCGCCGACGGGCAGGACCAGCCCTCGCAGGGTTATCTCGCCGGTCATAGCAACATCAGGTCGAGTCGGTTTGCCAAGCAGCAGGCTGACCAGCGAAGTGAACATTGCAATTCCTGCACTTGGGCCGTCTTTGGGGATTGCACCTGCAGGGACGTGGATATGATAATCGAATTTTTTGAATCTGGCCGGTTCGATTTTTAGTTTTTTTGCGTTAGCCTTTACGATAGAAAATGCCGCTTGTGCGCTTTCCTTCATAACATCGCCGATATGGCCGGTCAGTTGCAAATTTCCTTTGCCGGGCATTGCGGCTGATTCGATAAATAGCAGTTCGCCACCGACGGGCGTAAAGGCAAGTGCGGTTGCGACGCCGGGCATTGCCGTCCTGAGGGCCAATTCGGATTCAAATTTGACAGGGCCGAGGATTTTGGCGAGGCCCTTTCTGGTGATGGTAGCACGCCTTTTTTTGGCCTTGGCAATTTCGGTGGCGATACCGCGGCAAACGGCGGCTATACTTCTTTCAAGATTTCTGACACCGGCCTCGCGTGTATAGTCCCGGATTATTGCGAGTATTGCTTCGTCTTTTATGGTCAGGCGGCTTTTGCTAAGGCCGTGCTCTGTGAGCTGGCGGGGGACAAGGTATTTTTTGGCGATGTTCAATTTCTCATTTTCGGTGTAGCCGGGCAGTTCGATTACTTCCATTCTATCCTGCAGTGCCGGCGGGACCGGCTCGGTGTAATTTGCGGTGCCGATGAACATTACGGTAGATAAATCAAAAGGCTGGTCGAGGTAATGGTCGGTGAAGCTGAAGTTCTGCTCAGGGTCGAGGACTTCCAAGAGTGCACTTGAGGGGTCGCCTCTGAAGTCGGCGCCGATTTTGTCCAGCTCGTCGAGCATAAATACGGGGTTTTTGCTGCCGGTTTTTCTAAGCTCTTGGAGGATTCTACCGGGCAGGGCGCCGATGTAAGTTCTTCGATGGCCGCGGATGTCGGCTTCGTCCCTTATTCCGCCGAGCGATATTCTGATGAATTTTCTTGCCATAGCTCTTGCGATGGATTTTCCGAGTGAGGTTTTGCCTACGCCGGGCGGGCCGACAAAGCAAAGTATGGGACTTTTGCCGGTTGGGTTGAGCTTGCGGACGGCCAAAAATTCGAGGATGCGTTTTTTAACCTTACGCAGGTCATAATGGTCGGCGTTGAGTATTCTCTCGGCCTTGTTGATGTCGAGCTGGTCTTTGGTTTGAATGGACCAGGGCAGTTCGCAGACCCAGTCCAGATACGTTCGAATGACGCTGTATTCGGGCGAAGCGGCGGGAATTTTGCTCAATCTGCTTAATTCGCGGAGGGCTTCGGCCTCGACCTTTTTGGGCATTTTGGCTTTTCTGATGTTTTTCCTGATTTGCTTTAGCTCTTCAGATTGCCTGTCGCCTTTGCCGAGTTCGGACTGGATTGCTTTTAATTGTTCCTGGAGGAAATATTCCCTCTGGCTTTTGTCAACGGATTCTCTGACTCGGCCCTGGATTTTGTGACTTAGTTCGAGCACTTCAAGTTGATTTGCAAGGGCGATTGAAATTGCTTCAAGGCGTCTGCCGGAGTCAAGCTCTTCGAGCAGTTCTTGTTTTTCGGTGATTTTGAGGCTGAGATTAGCCGCTAAGAAATCGGCCAATGCGGACGGGTTCTCGATGTTTTCCAGAAGCACAGATGCTTCTTCGGGCACGTTGGGACTTAGTGCGATGACGCGATTGGCCAACTGGCGGACGTTGACGATAAGGGCCTGGAGTTTTTTGGTCATTCTGGCAGTGACGTTCAGCAGTTGCACCCTGGCCTTTAAGTACGGTTCAGTTGTCAGCCTTTCTTTTATTTCGAATCTGGTGATGCCGTGGACAACAATGTGGATTGAACCCTGCGGCATTTTTATTAATTTAAGTACCGAGGCGGCGGTGCCGACGGAATAAATGTCGTCAAAGCCGGGCCTTTCGGTTTCAGGTCTGTGCTGTGTTACAAGGCCTATGATAGACTCGTTCGGTCTGGTGTCTTCAAGCAGTTGTCTGCTTCTGGCGCGTCCTATTGCCAAAGGTGTTACCGTTCCCGGGTAGGCAACGGCGTTTCGAATGGGAAGGATGCCGATAACGTCCGGAAGTTTGAGTACGTGGTCGCTTTCGCGTAATTCGGCGCTCTCGGTGTTCAAATATTGCTCAATATTTACAGGGTCGTCGGCAACTGCTTCAATAAGCCAGTTTGTGTCGGAAAACAACAAGTTCTTGGTATTGCTCGCCATATTGTCAACCCTTTTTTCTCGGTAGCTATTTTCTTTCTGCAGTCAAATCATATACGATTGAAAAAAATCTGTAAATAATAAAAATTGTAAAGAAGGAAAGTAGTAAGCATAATCTTAGTATTTGGTGTTGACAGCTTTATTGGGATTTTTGGTTGATTGACGAGGGAATATATGTCATAAATCGTTTAGGAGTTTACTTATGGTGATGTTTTTTGTAAACCTTAGTATCGAAGGATGAACGATAAGTGTTTCTGTTAAAACGGCAGGTGGCATTTTCTCTGATACTTTTCGCAGTTACTCTGTGTTTGGGTGGCTTTTCAATTTTGACAAACCAGCAGCTTCACTATATGGGAGGAATGGCGGAGGAATACTTTGATATGGCAGTGAGCTTATATTATCGCGGTAAGCTGTCTGCCGACAGCATAGGTGCTCGTGTTTTCAGGCCGCCGGCGTACCCTTTTTTTATTGCCTCGGTTCTAAGAATTTGGGGTGGCATGCCGGAGGAAGGCGAGGTCTTTGACAGCCGAGAGGATTTGGAACAAAAGCAGCAGGCCGCTTATAATGCGATCTGTCTGGCTCAATGTATTCTGCTGAGTTTTTCGACTGTTGTTCTGTTTTTACTGATGTCGCGATATATGCGTCTTCACAGCGCATTTGTGCTGGCATTTTTGTTCGGCTGCAACCCTTATCTGCTTATTTTGTGCGGGCTGTTTCATTACGGTGTGTTCCATATTTTCCTTACGGTTTGTTCGTGTTATGCGCTGAGCGGTTTCATAGACAGCCGGCCTGAATGGTACGGGATAAAGATGATATTGGCAGGGGCGATTTGGGGGCTGACCACACTGGCAAGACCGATGACCCTGATTTTACCTGCCTTTGTGTTTGTTATGTTTCTGATTAAGTTTAAGCTTAGCTGGCGGCTTGGACTCAAATGGAGCGTTCTTTTTACCCTTGGGATGGCTTTGGTTGTCGCTCCAAACACAATACATAATTACTATCTGACCGGCAGATTTGTTCCGGTAAACGCCCAGGGAAGCACGGCTTTGTGGGCGGGGACGGTTACTAAATTGAAGCGAAGTCCGAATCATTTCAGGTGGTGGGGTTTGTGGTATAAGGACGGGATGGCGGTTTTCCGCAAAGTAACCGGTGCGGAGGAGTATAGTTATTCCGAATATGTTAATAATATTATAGAGCATGGGGATGAGTTCAGGAGAGAAGCGATTAAGAACCTTCGATTAAAGCCCGGAGTTTATTGTTATAACGTCTTTGGGAATTTCATAACGTTCAATCTCGATATCAACTCCGTCTTTATTAAAGTATTTGGGGCAATCCAGGACAGGGACGTGAAAATTGATAAAGGGTGGTTTAAGGTCGGTCATCCGCAGGATTTTTATCCATCCTTTGAGGCGAATGCGTTTAAGTACTATATCTATTTGCTTACTTTGTTTGGCTTTGCGGGGGTTTGTATCGCAGCGAAACAGAAAGATAAATCACTTTTAGTTGCGGGTTTGGTGTATTTGTGTTTTTGTCTGGCCCACTGCTTAACTTATATGGACCTGATGTATTATTACATCAAAGTTCCATTTTTGTATATTTTTACCGGCTACTTTATAAACGCATTTGACCGATGTTTTGTAAAGGTTCCCGTTGTGGGTTGGAAAATTTCGCCGGCTGTTGTCTTAGGTGGTTTGATGATTGTATATGGGGTATGGCTGACGGCTGCAATTATTCTATAGCCTTCGGCAGTAAGGGCTTTCGGTCGGATACCGTGTTTTGGAGTTCAGCGGGCAGGGACAGTTCCCTGCCCACAATTGTGTTTCTATTTAATAGCTGTGTGGTAATCCTGGAGCGACATAACCGAGTATTTACCCTTGCGGTAAGCTGCGATACCTTTGACGGCGGCGGCAGCGGCGGCTGTTGTGGTAATATAAGGGACCTTGTATCTGATGGCCGACTTGCGAATGTAAGAATCGTCGAATTCGCTCAGCTTGCCGCTGGGAGTATTGATAATTAACTGAATCAGGTTGTTTTTAAGTGCATCCACAATGTGAGGCCTGCCCTCGTGTGTTTTGAGAATTATTTCGGCTTTAATTCCTTTATCGGTCAGAAACCGGTGGGTGCCTTTGGTTGCCAGGATTTTGAAACCGAGTTTCTCGAATTCTTTTGCAGTTTCGAGAACAGCTTGTTTTTCCCTGTCGGTTACGGTTATAAGGACGGTGCCGTCAGAAGGCAGCGGCTGCTGAGTTGCCTGCTGTGCCTTGTAGAAAGCCAGCCCGTATGAATCAGCCAGCCCCAGCACTTCGCCGGTGGAGCGCATTTCCGGGCCGAGCAGCGGGTCAACCTCCTGGAACATATTGAATG
>CAZMCN010000048.1:0-14225 GCA_964564845.1 uncultured Pirellulales bacterium
ACTTCTGTTATAACCTATGTCAAAGGATTGGCACAACGGAACGAAGGCGTAGCCGAATGGGAGTCGGTAAAGGTTTCAATTTTTCAATTTTTCAATTTTGTATAGCAATCTTCACAAACTAAGTGCCCTTGAAAAGTAAATGTCTTTTCAAGTTTTCCTATGGCCTTCCCACAGTTGGCGCACTCTTGTAGTTTCACAATGCTGTCATTGCTATCCTTTACTTCGGGCTTATCCTCTGGGGCATTAGGCTCCTGAGCCATTTCCACAAGTTCGCCTTTGACTTCTTTGGCACCAAAAACTTTTCCTTTTTCAAAGTCAAAGTGAACTCTTGCAGGAACAAGCTTGTCACCAGAACCACTTGCTTTATCTATTACTCCGCCGATAATGCCTCCTGCAATAATATTTGCCCAAAACCAGCCGGATGTGTCTTTGCCTAAGTTCTGCTGTTGTGGTTCATAACCTTCTAAACTTGCCACCAGAACATATTCGTTATCACGAAGCAGGATTAATTCACACGGAGAAATACACGTCTGCCCACTGCTCGAACGCACCTGCGCTCCAATGGGGTTTGATGAAACAGGAACGGTTTGATACTTTCCGTGTATAATTGTAGCACATCCGCTTGTGCAAAGAGCCAACAGAAACAAGATTACTAATGACAGCTTCATTCTCATTTTTGTTCTCCTTCAAAATGTTCCGCGAATTCTGCTTAAAATGATTATATGTTGATAAAATCGTAAAGCAAAGGGAAATTACAGAATATTTCACCGTCTTTTTCTCAACATCACCCCACCCAAGCCGAGCAGTGAGAGCGTAAATGGTTCAAAAGTTGTTATTGCAAATCTGCAAATCTGGGGACACCATACTAAATCTGGGTAAATCTGGGGACACCATACTAAATCTGGGTAAATCTGGGGACACCATACTAATTTCTTGACAGGGAAAATTAAAGGTGTCCGCCTGTGCCCTTGGTACTACTTTTTTCTTAATGACAACTCTCTCGAATTAGCTTGCGTCAAAGAAGCCAACCTAAAGCATTCCGGCGAGGCACAAACCCGCAATTTTCAAATACTTAAACGGAAAAATCTCCGCCCAAAACTACACCCTTTTTCCAGACCTCGTCAATCCAAAAAATTCAATGCTCTACTGTTCACCTATCTACTGCTCTACTCTCTCAGGCCAAAGGCCTGTTGCTACCTCCTGTCTCCTTTTATTCGTGTTCTTCGTGGCAAAAGAAATCCGCGCAATCCGCGATTAACTAAATTCGTGGATATGGTGAATAGTCAATAATCAAACCCAATTTCAAACCCAGCGGCTGGTGGTGTTTGTCAGGCAGATTTGGGCGTTTCTCTTGAGGGCGGACAGCGGCAGGCGATTAAGAGGTGAACCGGCGAAAACAGAGTCAAACTCATCCTGAGTCAATTGCAAAATCCTGTGCAAATCAAGCTCGGCCCGGTCATTGAAAAATCTGAACTGCTTGTTTGCCCGTGGCGGCGCATCATCGTGATATGGACAGGCCAATATACATTCATCGCAGCCGAAAAGCCGGTTTCTCATTTTTCGAGCTAAATCAAGGGATATTTGCCCTTCATATTCAATCGTTAAATAGCTGATACATTTTCGTGCATCCAAATGGCCCTCGGCGCTTAGGGCCTTCGTCGGGCAGGCATTGATGCACTTATCACAATCCGAGCAGGCATTTTCGAGCGGCTTATCAGTTTCGAGTTTGAGAGAAGTTATTATTTCGCCCAGGAGGATGTGCGGGCCAAGTTCGGGATTGATTAGCATACGGTTTTTTCCGATGAAGCCCAGGCCTGCCCGCTGGGCCAGCGCTCTTTCAGCCAAGGGGGCTGAATCGACACAAACTTTGAATTTAAGGCTTGTACCGGCGAGCGAGCTTATAAAGTCGGTTAATTTACATAGCCGTTTTTTTATAAATTGGTGATAGTCTTCATACTGTGCGTAGGCAGCCACTTTGCCGATAGGGGTGTTAGTAACTGTCGATTTTGGCTGCGTTTGGGGCGGGTTATAGTTCAGGCCGAGACAGATTACCGATTGGGCGCCCTTTAGCAGTTGGGCGGGGCTGATTCTCTTTTGGAAATTTCTGTGCATATAATTCATCCGGCCTGCGCGGCCGGCTTCGAGCCAGCGGGTAAGCAATTTGACATCGGCGGTGTCTATCGGCGCTGCATCGGTTATGCCGACAAGGTCGAAGCCCAAATCAAGCGCTTTGGTTTTTATATCTTCTGTTAAACTCATTATTGTTAATTAGCGCAGGTAAGTTTATAAATGTTATGGCGCAGATTTCTGCCGGTCTGCTTTGTACTGCTGCAGGCGGCTGCGAATCTGCTCGGCCAGGTCGGCCCTGCCTGTGGCGACGGCTAATTCGAGAGCTTTTTGAAGCGTATCTATTGCGTTTGTGACTTTTCCTGCGGCGGCATAAGCGACGGCCAGTGTCTCCAGGAGTTCCGGCTGATTATAATCAGTAAGGTCGCAGGCCCTTCTGGCAAACTTTACAGCTTCATCGGTGTTTTGAAACTTCGCATTGTCGGAAGCTAAAAACCGGGCAAGGAGAGACAAGACCTCAGGCTGGTTGGGCTCTGTCTGCAGCACCCTGTAACAGCAGTCAAGCGCCTGGCCGGTCCGCTCCATTTGAAAGAGGATCTGGGCCAGTACAATTCCTGCTTTGAAATAATCAGGTTTTAATCGCAGTGCTTCGGCGCAGTGCTCGACAGCCAAATCGACTCTGCCCATACGATAATAAATGCCGCCGAGATTATAGTACGCCTCGGGCCAATCAGGCTTTGCCTTTATGGTCTTTTCAAGGTGGTCGGCGGCGCTATTGTATTTGCCTTCTCTGGCCCTGACCAAACCCAAATTGTAATGAGCGTTGGGATAATCGGGTTTTACTTTTAATGCTTTTTGCCAATTTTCGACTGCCTGTTCGATTTTGCCCTGGGCCTTTAGTACGATACCAAGATTGTTAAGGGCCTGATAGTAATCGGGTTTGAGGCGAATAGAGATTTCATAGTTTTGAACGGCCAAGTCGAGCTGGTCTTTTTGGGAATAAGCCAGGCCCAAATAATTGTAGGTGTCGTAACGATTTTTATCGATTCTGCATGCCTGGTTAAAAATCTCGATGGCCTTATCAACCTTGTCCAGGTCAAGAAACGCCCGGCCTTTATTATTATAAGCGATTAGATATCTCGGGTTGGCCTGAATAGCTCTGTCAAAGTGCTCAATTGCCTCCTGGAATCGACCTTTTTTGCGGAGTGTGTCACCGTAATTATTTTCCATAACGTGATTGTCCTCGACTACGGCAACGGCGTGACTATACAAAGTATAATTGTTTTTCCAGTAGGGAATCTGCGTTCGTGTGCAGAGCAAAAGAACAGCAAGTATTATGCCGGCGGCGGCTGCCAGTGTGATTTTGTATTTTGCGAAAAGCTCGGCTGCCGCCCAACCAACGATAATAAAAATTCCAACGGACGGCAGATAGAGATAGCGGTCTGCCAGGGCCTGTCCGCCCGACTGAATCAGGCCGAGCACGGGAACGAGCAATCCGAGATACCATAACCAGCCGAAAGCTAAATAACGCCGTCGCCGGGCCAAATAAATCACGATGGCCGAGACCGCAGCCAGTATCAGCAGGCAAAGGAGCGGCCAAATGAATCCTAAAGTTTCACCGGGATGCGGATAAAAGGGCGCGAGCCGGCGAGGATAAAAAATCTTGCCGATATATTCGATATAAGAGGCGATTGCATTGGCTATGCGAATATCTATGGTCAGATGTTGGCCGGTTTTTACCGCACCGCCGGATTTTTGAACGACGTAGGTAATTACACTCAAAACCGCTGAAAGGATAAATAATGGAATTTTCTCTATAATTAACCACAAGATAGAGGAGGTCTTATAGGTTGGCCGGGGCGAATCGTCAGGTGACTTTTTTGCCGGCCATCGAATGCGCTGCAATGGCCAAAAGTCCAGCAGCAGCAGTGAAAAAGGCAGAGTAACCACAGTCGGTTTAGACAATAGTCCGCAGGCAGAAGCCAGCACCACCAGCAGATATCTGCCGACGGCCGGGCGGGCTGAGTAACGAACGTAAGCGGCAATCGTCAGGAGCCAGAAAAAAGTGCTCAGGACATTCTTTCGCTCGGAGGCCCAGGCAACAGACTCAACCTGCAGAGGATGCAGTGCAAAAGCTGCGGCAACGAAAACGCTGAGCCAGGTGCGGCCGGTCATTGTTTTTAAGACGGCGAAGAGCAGCAATGTATTTGCGAGGTGAAAAAATAAACTCATCAAATGATGCCCGGAGGCATTTAGGCCGAACAGCTCGCAATCCAGCATATGACTTAGCGAGGTCAGCGGGTGATACATATAATAATGCGGGACGGTAAAGGCCCAGAGAACCGACTCGCCGGTTATGCCGCCATAAATATGGGGGCTTTCGGTTACGTACCGGTCGTCATCGTAGTTGACGAAATCGTTATGGCGCACCGGCTCAAAAGCGATAATAACGGCCAGGGCCAGTGCCGCACAAATTAAAAGTGTATGGAGTTTGTCGTGCTTCTGCTTCATTAATAATAAAAGACCTCGATTTAACTGTGCATATTCGCAGCAAAAAATACTTTACCATCATACCAAATTCAAAATAAAAGAAAAGCCTCGGCAAAAGAGGGTGTTCAAACTGCCCTGCTGACTGTCGTTTCTCAGGCTGGGACAGATTAAGAGTTGACAATAACAACGATTAGCAGTATGGTAATGCTTAATAAAAAGGTGTTTTATATTGGACATCAAAATTTAACGGCAGGAGAAGCGATATGTCTGTAATGCGGAAAAATTCAGGAACTGTATTTTTACTTGCAGCTTTTGTGATTTGCGGCCTGTGCAACAGCACCGCAGCGGCAAAGAAAGCCAAATGGTATGACTCCTATGACGAAGCCATGAAGATAGCAAAAAGGGACTCTTATCTAACTATGGTTAAGTTCACTAAAAGCGACCGGGGAGAATTGTCTGAGCAATTCGACAGGGAAGTGTTCGACACGGAAGAATTTTATAAGTGGTCGAGGAGAAATATCGTCCTGCTGAAAGTGGATGTAGGCGACCGAAGCACTACGGCAAAAGAAACGGCTCAACAGAACAAAAAACTGCTGGACAAGTACGGCATCGAAGAATTTCCGACGATATTGCTGCTCGCTCCGGATGGCAATGAAATAGAGCGCTTTGGCTACATCGCAGGCGGGCCGGATGTGCTGAAAGAGAAGGTCGAGCCGATTGTATTTAACCATTCCCAGTTCAGGGTCATTGAGCCGTATTCCAGTATTGCTGAAGGTAAGGCCTGTGCGAAGGAAAAGGCGGTGCCGATGCTGCTTATAGTCGCAGATAAATCTTTAACTTCGCTCGATGAAAAGCTCCAGGAACTTTACAAAGACGATGGATTTGCCTCATTGGCCAATGGCTGTATGACGGTTGTACAGGTCAATGTGCCGATGGGAAACAACGTTAAGGCGGAAGATAAAAAAGCCTTCGAGGAACTCAAAGAGCGCCATAAGCTTGGAAAAACAAAATTCGAGATGACACTTATTGATGTGAAAAAGGACAAGGTGCTCTATCGGTCTTGTGGGCTGTTGGGAGACATCCAGGCTGTCGTCTCGGCCCTGCGTGAGGCTGCACCGCCGCTGCCGTATGAGCCGGGCGAATGGCTGGGAAATTTCGACAGAGCAAAACTTATCGCAGAGCAAAAGAATAAGCCGATGCTGATTTACTTCAGCGGCACCGACTGGTGTAAATGGTGCTGGAGACTCAATGAAGAGGTCATTGATAAGGAAGAGTCTAAAAGCTATATAAAAGACAAGTTTGTCCTTCTTAAGCTGGATTTCCTCAGAAAGAGTCCGATGCCGACTAAACTATCGCAACAGAACCGGCGGGTGGCGAAGATGTACGGCCAGAAATTGTTCCCAACCCTTATAATTACTGACCCCCAGGGCAGCCGGCTCGGAAAGATTGGATTTATAGAGGGCGGGCCGAAAGCATTCAAAGAGAATTTGGAAGAGTTCCTGAAGGAAGCACGATGAATCGTCGCTGGTCACTCGTGAATCGTGTCTCGTGAAGCATGAAGAGTCGCTTGTTGGTTGAGGCCTGCGGCGTTGCTTTTTATTGGGGCGGGGAACAAATTTCAAAGATAATGCGCAGGATGAGATGGCTTTGGGGCAGCGAGACTGAAAGATGAGTTTTGCTATTAATTTCAACATTGATTTAATCCCCAAATTCCTGTAAAGTGTGCTCAAAATGAAAATGTGGAATTAACAAAGTTAAAGGACTAACAAATGGAAGTTTTTCGCCGGCCGGACAATCCTATAATCGAGTCGAAGGACGTTAAGCCGTCAAGAGACGGTTTCGAGGTTGTCGGCGTATTCAATGCCGGCGTTGCACGTCTCGAAAACCAGGTCGTTCTGCTGCTGCGCGTAGCGGAAAAACCCATCATCTCTCATCCGGAGACTGTTTTTGTCCCAATCTACGATGTTGCGAAAAATGATATTGTGCTGAAAAAGTTTGCAAAAGATGACCCTGCAAACGATTTTTCAGACCCGAGGCTAATAGTAACACCGACCAAGATATATCTTACATCGCTTTCGCATTTAAGATTAGCCCGCAGTCAAGACGGGATAAACTTCGAGATTGAAGAGACGCCTGCAATGGCGCCGGCAACCGATTACGAGACATTCGGGCTCGAAGATGCAAGAATCAGTCTCATCGACGGAAAATATTATGTTACTTACACTGCGGTCAGCCCTTTGGGAATAACCGCCTGCCTGGCCTCTACGGAGGATTTTACCACTTTCGAGCGTTACGGCGTAATCTTCTGTCCCGATAATAAGGATGTTGTGCTCTTCGGCGGACGGATTAACGGCAAATATTATGCCCTCAGCAGGCCTGATTCGCCATTGTTTAAGAGACAGGACATTTGGATTTCAGAATCAGATGATTTGTTCTGCTGGGGTAACCATCGATATCTGATGGGGCCTCGCACCAACTGCTGGGACGGGAAAAAAGTTGGCGCAGGCGCCGTGCCAATCAAAACAAAACAGGGCTGGCTCGAAATTTATCACGGAGCGGACAGTGACGACCGCTATTGCCTCGGGGCGGTGCTGCTCAATGAGAAAGAACCCTCGCAGATTATCGCAAGAAGCCAAACACCTGTTCTCGAGCCGGAAACTGATTATGAATGTGAGGGCTTCTTTGGGAACATAGTCTTTAGCTGCGGGCTGCTCTGTGAAGAAGGCCGCCTGAGGATTTATTACGGCGCAGCCGACACTTCTATCTGCTATGCAGAACTTGCCCTGGCAGATGTTATGGAGTGCTTGAAGCCGGGTGAGAATGATTAGATAAGCGGGTTGCTATTTGGAGAAGCTTTTGGTATCCTGCCCCATTATATGAACAACGGACGTTCACAATGCAGCTTTTGCGGTAAAACGCTTTTGCCGATTCAGCGATTGTATGGTCTTTTGGCGCCCCGCGCTTACAGCGTTATTATGTTCGGTGCGTTGTTCTGCACCTTAGCGGTAAAACTATTTCATTCAGTTAAGAACGAGCTGCTCGGCGAATACCTCGGCTGGATTCTCGCTGATGTCTCTGTCCTGCTGGGGATTGAGGTTGTTCTGTCAATAATCTGTTTTTGCAGGCCCGGCAAAAAGGTCGTTCGGTCGGTTACGATTTTTGCCGCTATAGTGTGCACATGGTCGGTTATGAACGCCGGCTGGGTGATAAAAACCGGGACACAAATCCTGCCGGGGACCCTTCTGCCGCTTGTTCGCGACCCATTGAATGCGCTAAGCATTATCGGCGTCAGTCTGGTAAAAATGCCTGGTGCAGCCTTTATATTACTCGCACCCAGCGCTGTTGCGCTTACCTTTTTCTTTTTTGTCCTGGCGAGACCGCCGCTGCCGATTTACAACCGCAAAAGCTTCGCAAAGAAAATTATCATTTCAATCGCAATCGTCATTATCGCAGTGGCGGCCCGCGGAGCAACCCGCAAACAAGGCTCATCACAGACAGCATCGGTCGGCCTGCGCTATAACTGTCACTTAAGGGCTGTAACAGGTTTTTTCACATCCGGTTCCAGCCGATTAACTAAGACCGATATGGACAATGCCAAACGAAAAATACCTGCGTTCGATGAGTTTGAAATTGCATTGGCCGACCGGCAGCGACAAATAAATCACAACGTCGTTATAGTTATCCTCGAAGGGATTCAATACAGACTGACTTCCCTGGCAAGAGATAAAGATGACCCGACGCCTTTTCTTGCCGGGCTGGCCGGCCGGGGCGCAGAGTTTTCAAATACACGAACGACACTCGCTCATACGACAAAGGCCCTGTTCTCGCTTTTGACCGGCCGATTGCCTTCAATCTCTCAGGATATTGCCGAAGCAGTGCCGGTCGCAAAACCCTACGCCGGCCTCGCTACGATTCTAAAACAACAACTGGGGTATCGCAGCGCATTTTTCCAGTCGGCCAAAGGCAACTTCGAATGCCGGCCGGGACTTGTTTATAACCTCGGCTTTGACAAATTCTGGGCAAGGGACGATTTGAGCGACCCTAATGCCTTTTTGGGCTATCTGGCGTGCGATGAGTTTTTAATGCTCAAACCTGTAAGCGAATGGATAAAAGCCGATAGCGGACCGTTTCTCGTGGTAATTCTATGCTCGGTTTCACACGACCCCTACGAGGTGCCTCAGTGGTTTGCAGCCCCTGCCAGAAAGCCCTTCGAGCGCTACCTGCAAACAATTCGCTACACCGACAAATTCCTAGAAGCGCTTAATGGAGAACTTGCCGGGTTGAATCTTTCGGATAATACCATTTATTGCGTCATCGGAGACCACGGCGAAGCGTTCGGCGAACACAGACTGAGCGGACATGAGCGAATAGCTTTTGAAGAGACGTTGCGCATACCCTGGGTTATGCGGGCACCGTCTCTTCTCGAGGGGCAAAGAAGAATTACAGAGCCGGTCAGCTCGATCGATTTAACACCGACACTGCTGGCTCTTCTGGGTTTCGATACCAGAAGCGCCCATTTTGACGGCATTGATGCGCTCGGGGTGATACCTGATAATCGCAAGGTATATTTCGCCGGCTGGATGCAGGAGGGGCCCGCGGGATTCGTGCAGGCAAAGGACAAATTCATACATAATCCGACAACTAAAACAGTCTCTGTTTATGATTTGAGTGCCGACCCGTGTGAACTAAACGGAACAGAATTACAGCCACAGCAAGGACGGCAAATCGCAGAAGAGATATTTGCCTGGCGAAAAAACAGTATTTTTCGGCTCGATGAGCTGTCTGTCGAGAAAAAGACTCTTTTCGACTCATACCTCTGCCACCGCAGGGCAGATCGCGTCTGGCGGGCAAAATATCAACACAACGCAAAAAATTGATGATGCCCTTTCAAAAAAGTTGAAGTGCCGCAATAGCAAAAAGGGCGGAAAGTAGTTGAAAACTTAAAGCTAAAAATCATAGCGTAAAACTTGAAATTAGATGAACTTTGAATTTTAAACTAGGGTTTTACATTTTTCGCTTTACGTTTTTCGCTCAAATCTTAGCGTCTTTTTTCAAAGAAGCTGTTTTGGGATTATCGCAGTTGAAAATCCTCATCAGCTCGAAGACCATCGGGGTCTTTTCGGCTAATCTTTTAAGAGTCGCAGAGCTTATATTTTTTTTGTCGAAGGGTACCCTTTTGACATATTCCTGTATCGCTCCGGCGTCTCTGCCGTATTTGTATTTGTATGTAAAGTTGCCCGCAGAATCCAGTTCAATATCGCCGTTCAATTTGTTCGGCACGCTTATGTAAAATTCGCTTTTGTAAAGGTTCTCATCATTAAATAGCTTGGATGCAGCCAGATGTTCATAAAGCTCTCTCGCCGTATTCGGCGCAGGGTCAATCAGTTCGATATGTTCGGCCATAAAGGGGCGGTAAAGATATTGGCCGTTCTCGCGGTAATTATAAAGCTCTTTAAGCTTATTTTCGATGGTCTCCGCGACAAAAGGATAATGGGTGCAGCCGAGGATGATTGCTTTGAGTTTTTTGGCCCCGGGTGTTTTACGAATCGTTTCCATCAACGAGACTATGTGAAAATATACGTTATTGCTGACGGAATTGAGCTGGAGATTTTTCGGATTTTCAGCCGTGCCTTCGAACAGCATCTTGTTGTCTTCCCATTCGAATCCGTATCGTTTGAGTATTGACATATCTATCCTGGCTCTCACATCGGGGTTATCAGGAGAGATTCCCACGTAATCCTTTTGCGGCGCAGTGGCCCCAGGGGCGATATATCCGCCAATTCCGTCTATCGCCGAGGCAAGTGCAATTCCGCTCTGCTGGAAAATTGTAATCTCGCCGGTATAGCCCATATCAGCTTTAAGAGCATTTAGTGTCTTGACGTATCCTTTTGAAGCGACTGTCCCAGCCGTGGCAAATACGGCGATGCTGCCGCCTTCATCCTTTCCAAAAACCTCTAAAGCTGCTCGCGAGCCGGCATCAATTACGCCTATAACCTTAATATCCAGTCCCGCACTTTCTAAGAACTGCTCGATTTTTGCCTTGCCGTAAGCTGTTGCCGTATTACAGCCGATGACTATCGCCTTTACCGGCTGCTTGTCGGTTTGGTACCTCACATCATTTGCGGAAAGGTAATATTTATCGCCCAGCAAAAACTGTACGTCCTTGATAATGTGTTCTACAAGCAGAACCGTTTTGTTTTCGCGCGTGTAATTGCTGTAAGGCATATTGGCCTGGTCGCCAAGATAGATAAAATATTCTTTCCGCAAATCTCTAAGCCCGTCCCCGCCTTTTTTGAGGCCGCACGTTTTATTATCATACTCATCGAGACTGACAATTGCATCCAGCACCGTCAGCCCGCCGGTACCAGAATCAAAAACACCGACAGGCAGAGCGTTTCTTTGGGCAGGATAATTTTGTGTGTCAAGATAGAAGAAGCTGCTCTTGTCTTTTAATACAACATCAACAATACTGGTTTGCCCCTGGCACCGGCCAAAACCGATTGCAACAAGCAGGATAAATGTGATTGTTTGCCACTTTGGCTTTTTTGACGTGCTCATAACAGGTCCCTCTTGAAATAAATTTTTAAACATTTACCAGGCTCTTTATGCGCCCGGGCATTTAACACAACCACCCTTGCGCACTAAACAGCCATATATCAACTTGTAATATAACATGATTTGTAGTTGTTTGTCAATAACCTGCCCGGCGGTAGATAACCCAAATGAGTCCTGGCCAAAAGAAAGGGGGAACGAACAGGCGGCGGGCGGATTCGAACCGCCGAATAACGGTTTTGCAAACCGTCGCCTTAGACCTCTTGGCTACGCCGCCAAAACATCGATATCTTATGCGTCTGTGGCCAAAACCGAAACGCAGAAAATAATATATTCTATCGCGGCTCTTATTGCAAGGGGAATCCCATTTTGCAAAAAACTGCAAAATAGGAACCCTCGGTCGCTGAATTCTGGTATTATAGTCGCTATAATTTAAAACCAGGCTCAGTCGAGATACCGGGGCCTTGTGGTTCAGAATTCAATACAGGTTCTCTCAAGGACACAAAAATGAAAAAACTATTACTGTTGTTATGGTCGGCAATTTTGATATTAAGTGTCGGCTGCGCAGTTGAAACCAGACGGCAGCAGCCGCTTATTGGTATCACCTGCGCATACAAACTGGATTTGGAAGAATATTCGGTGGCATCAGGTGCGCTGCGATATACCTATATTGACGCCGTGCTTGAGAGTGGAGGTGTGCCGGTGCTTTTGCCGCCGAACCAGAGCGAAGAAGCCCTGAAGCGATACGTCAAGACGCTTGACGGCCTCATGCTCACAGGTGGGGATGACATTCCGCCATCGGCCTACGGTGAAAAACCGCATCCAACAACAAATTTAATGGCCGAACAAAGATACAACTTTGAAAGCAGATTAGTTCGCCTGTGGCTGGAAAGCAACAAGCCGATACTGGGGATTTGTCTGGGGATGCAAATGGTAAATGTGGTTTCCGGCGGCACCCTCATCCAGGACATACCTTCACAGGTGGCGGCGGATGTCGGACATAAGGGAACGGACGAGAATCTCATAGTGAACCATTCGGTAAAGATTGAACCGGACAGTCGTCTGGCCCGGCTTCTTAATGACGATGAGATAACGGTTAATTCAGTTCATCATCAATCGGTAAAGGATGTGGGCGGGAATCTGACCGTCGCCGCCCGCAGCGCCGATGGCGTTATAGAGGCCCTGGAACTGACAAACGGTAGATTTGGTTTGTTCGTCCAGTGGCACCCCGAAAGAATGGACAAAATACACTCAAAGGCAATCTTTGGCAGCTTCATCAAAGCCTGTAAAAAGTAAAATCGAACAAGCAAATCTCTCACCGCCGATTGTCGCTGCCTTGATTACTTCAATTTTATAATTTGCGCACCCTCAGAAGGCCTGGCGATGTGGACGTCGCTCTCGAGGCCAATTTTTCCCTTGTAGGCGGAGAGAGCTTGTTGGCTGAGCTCGCCCGTCGAATCAGCTCTGTATTTTTACTTAGAATCCCAAACAAAATGAAAATGCAGAATTTTGTCATTGCGAGCGAAGCGAAGCAATCTCAATGCCTAAGCTTGAGATTGCCACGTCGCCGCGCTCCTCGCAATGACATTTTGGGGCAGTTTTTTTATGTCACTACCACCAATCCTATATCAGGTACCGACAATCAACAAAAAAAAAGTCTAATATACCCCGACCCATTTCCCGGCAGGTTCGCCGTGCGTTACTGTCCGACTATCTGGCAAATGATGGTTCTTGTCCTCGGGCGGGTGTCGAAATCCACTAATACAATCTGCTGCCATGTGCCTAAGGTCATCTGCCCGTCAACAATTGGCACACTCAAGGACGCACCCAGCAGCGAAGCACGCACGTGCGAATGGCCATTATCATCATGCCAGGTTTCTTCGTGCTCGTAGCGGGCTTTTTCTGGGGCGATTTTTTCAAAAGCAGCGGCAATATCATAATTCACCAGCCCCGGTTCATACTCAGTGGTTGTAACACCGGCTGTCGAACCCACATTAAATACCGTAACAATACCATCGGCGATATCGGATCGGGCAATGGCCCGGCTTACCTCATCGGTGATATTGACGACATCGCAATTGCCATTCGTCTTGACTTTTATACTTTCTGTTTTGACCATCTCCGACGCCTTTATTACATAAATTCCCATCTTTGTGCTGCTGACAGGTTAATTGGTGCGAACCTTTTTTACAAGCCCTCTGTATATATAAAAGGCACCGATAGGCTGAGTTTTTAGCTCATAGTACCTGATGCAGTGGCTCGCCGGCCTCTCCAGCCGGGCAAAACCCGCAATTGCCCAAAAAACAAAAAAATTTATTTTTTTTAACTTATTCTATTGACGATACTAATATTTAGGTCGTATAATACTTTAGGTGCATTGAAGTAAGCAGGCAAGTTAAGACCGGTAGAGGTGGGCGCTTGGCTGCTTATATTTTTGCTTTGTTGGGCGGCGAAACATCGTGGGCAGGCAGTGTAAAATCAGCGGCCAAACGATAAAAGCTCTTTGACAAGTTAACAGTTAAGCCAAATTTACCCAGTTAGAAATAACATTTCTAACTGGGGAAAGCAGTGAAAGTGCGGCTTCTGCGGTTACAATACGCATTACCGCAGTCAGCTTAAAAAATATTTACTTAAAACAGCACTTTCGGTGCGTATCACGGTCTTCCAAATTTCATATATGTGTTTTTGGAAGATTATGCCAATTAAGTGTTGAGCCTTTCTCGACGATTTCCCCGATTTATCGGGGTTCGACGAATCAAATTTGAAGGGTTTGATCCTGGCTCAGAACGAACGCTGGCGGCGTGGCTAAGACATGCAAGTCGAACGGACCATTAATTTATTAATGGTTAGTGGCGAAAGGGTTAGTAATGGATAGGTAACGTACCCTCTGCTTCGGGATAGCGTCACCAGCACCTACTTTGTTCATTCTTATAGTTATGCGGAATTTAAAATATGCTCTCATGTTCACGACTGGAATGGGAGTATTGAGTGGACAAAGTAGGTGCTGGTTTCCGAAAGGGGCGGTAATACCGGATGATAACACTTGTCGATGGGCAGGTGTTCAAAGATTTATCGGCAAAGGAGCGGCCTATCTCCTATCAGCTTGTTGGTGGGGT
>CAZMCN010000049.1:0-14148 GCA_964564845.1 uncultured Pirellulales bacterium
ACGGTCCGATAGTGTACCTTCGGCCCTAATTTTCGAAGATTGCTTTTGCTATATCATTGATTGGTTTACGGCTTTTGAAGTTATTGTTGCTCAGGATGGAAAAAATATAATCACCCTCGTCGGTGGCGCATATCCCTGAAAAGGATTTAACGCCGCCGATATAACCGGTCTTGCCGAAAATTCTGCCTTTGTATTTTTCTTCTTTGAAATATTTTGCGATTGTACCATCTCCCCCCCCTACCGCAAGTGAGTCCTTAAAAAGCTGTCGGTTTTTGCTTTTGTAAACATAGAGCAGGACTTTAGTTACGGCATTTGCGCTGAGTCTATTATCTCTGCTCAGGCCGCTGCCGTCATCGATAAAAAATTCCTTTTTATCGATTCCAATGCTGCGCAGATAATGTGAAACTGCTTTTTGTCCATCGGCCCAGCTTCCGTTTTTCTTATAAGGATTGGTGTTGGCAGCAATGGTTTTAAGCAGCGCTTCGGCTGCTAAACCGAAGCTGTTTTTGTTACACCTGGCAAGACAATCAGCGAGAGGTGTGTTGTATTCGGCAATTTCCTTGAAATTATAATTGCTGTCCAGTTCTTTTTCGATGAGTTGGCCCTGCACTTTTATACCGGCTTTGTTTAAGTTTTCCGCTAATAAGAACCCGAAAAAGGCGGCTGGTCTTTCAATAGCGACGGCAAACGGCTCTGTTTGTTTTTTGCATTTGCCGTGAACAACAATTTTATTAATTTCCTGTTTTCTGTATGAGCCTATTATACTTGCACCCTTTGAAATTGGTTTTACCTTGTTTGTGATTTTAACATAGTCTGTTTTCGGCTCGACAAAAACGGTTACTTTTCCGCCGGTATTTTTTGCAGCGATGTCTATACAATTGCCGTTGTAATTCAGGCCGCATACTTCGCAGGCATACCACTTATTGAGCTGCTCGACAGGCCAATTAGGATGGACCCGCTCATCATCAAATATGCTGCTGTCAACAATAATATCCTTAATAGCTTTTGTGCCGTTTTTCTTTAGCGCTGCGGTTATGTCTTCAAAAATCCAGTTGGTTTTTCGACCATACTTTACATCGGTAATTTTATCACCTAATAACGGGTCGCCGCTGCCTATTACAATGAGCGCATCGCCGTACAGTCCTACTTGTGTTTTAAATTCATAATCCGGGCCTAAAAATTCCAGCGCTGCTGCGGTAACGATTATTTTCATATTCGAGGCCGGTACAAAAGGTTTGTTTGCATTATGGCTGTATATGGTTTTGCCGGTATCGGCTTTTACGATGTGAACGGAAAACTGGACTTTCTTTTGTGAAAGCTGGTTGATAATGGCGTTGATTCGCTTCGCCAAATCGGCCCTTGCAAAGCCGGCGAGGCAAATACTAAATACGACTGTAACCAGTAACTTTTTCATTTGCGATTTCATACGGTGGTAATTATTCCTTGTTTTCAATGAGGAGTCAATTTTTGTTACTTACTATAGACCTTTATGGCCACCGGAAGAGGTCTTCTTTCATCTTATAGTTCACAAGGGCTTCGGCCGTCTTAGGTGAAATCGATTCTATAAACTGGTTAAGAGCATCTCCTCTTTCATGGAGGATTTCAATTTTTGAGACAACTTCCACAGAGATGTCGGTTTTTTCAAAGCGATTCATTTTCTCGGGCTGAAAAAGGAAATCCGTCATAACATAATTCGGATTCAGAAATGCAATCGGTTTAACACGGCGTTTTTCGAATGCTTTTTGCCACAGGCCCAGGCAATAGCCGAAATGGGTGCAGTTGAGACTGACAGAGATTGGGCAATCGAGGGAAGGTAATTTGGCCAAAGCTTCATCAACGAGAGCACTGATGAGTTCGGCGGTTTTTTTGCTGTCGAAAGTACGGTCGATGTGGTGGGCCAGGTTTAGGCAGTTCTGAGTGATAATGCTCTCCGGCGAGATGCCTGCAGCTGTAAGTGCTTTGCGGTGGTTGTCCTCAGATATGGTCGTCTCGGTTGCAAAAATGATAACCTTAGTGTCCGGGGCTTTGCGAAGCTGTGCGTCAATGATTTCTACACCGGCCTCAATGATTCCAACGACCGGTGTTCCGGTTTTGCCGGCAAAGTCCGTATCACCGTATATCGTCGATAAGCTATTGCAGGCGATGAGAATCACATCCGGCTTATATCTTTTTTCCATAGCATAAAGTGCCTCGTTGAAGATGCGCACCTTTTCGTCGTGGCTGTCAAGAGAGTTATAACCACTCTCGTTTGAAAAGAGCGCATTGAAAAAGACAAGATGGGCCTTTTTGAAAATACGGGCTGACCGTAATTTTCTCTCAAGGTCGGCAACAACGGAAAGTCCGCCCAGTCCAGAATCAGTTGCAACAATTGTAACTTTATCTTCGGGCAAACTAACTGTTTTTGGAACCTGCGGCATATAAAATATATGATAAGACCACTCGAACTAATCGAAACAGCAATAACTAATGGCCTATTGAAATAAGCTTAATATCCGGTTTATATTTCACTACGGGTTATACGGAATAAAACCTGCCAGCAGAAAACATACTGATGCGGCTATAGCGGCGGTCGAACCGTATGGAATCTGCGTTCTGACGTGGTCTATATGGTTGCACCTGGCGCCGATTGAAGACATAATGCAGGTATCGGAGATTGGTGAACAGTGGTCTCCGAAAGTTCCTCCTGACAGCACTGCCGCTGCTGCGATATAGGGATTTCCGCCGCCTGCCACTGTCAGGGGCACAGCTATCGGCATACAAATCGCCCAGACGCCCCAGGAGGTCCCGGTTGCCAGGCCCATCAAAGATGCCAGGATGAATATACCAAACGGCACGATACTTGCCGGAATAACATCACCGGCAATGTCCTGAAGATAAAATGCCCCTCCTATTCCTTCCGGCACACCCGCCCTTATAAGGTCGCCGAGTGTAATCGCCAATACAATAATCATACCGCCGATGATAGCCGACTTGCTGCCGTTAATGACATCGTCGAGGAATTTTACAGGTTTCATCAACCCGCCCAGCGTATATTTGAAGAAGGCGGTAACAATACCAAGAGTGAAACTGGTAATCAGAATCTGGTTTCCGGTAAGAGGTATCTGGGGAAGCGTTGTGAACTTGACAACGGTATAATTCCACAGGCCCAAAGTTATCAGACAGATGATAGATGCACCGAGCGGTAGCAGCATATCGGATACCTTGCCTACTTTGAGCTTGGCTTCCAATTGCTCCTCTTGCTCTTCCGTCATTCCTTCCTGAAGTCTGGATGTATCATGGCCTTCGGCAGCTTCTTTGACGACTTTTTTCATTGGGCCGAAATCCTTTATTTTTCTGTTGACGAGCAAAAACACAAAAATCAGCAGGCAAATACAGTAAAAATTATAGGGCACGGTTTGAACCAGCCCCGCAAATCCATCTTCGCAGCCGGGTATATTATCCCGCATCAGCAGTGACATATATGCGATCCATCCTGAGATTGGTATAAGGGTGTTAATCGGCGCCGAAGTCGAATCTATCAGGAATGCCAGCTTGGCCCTGGACATCTTCATCCTGTCATAGATAGGCCTGAATACTGTTCCTGTCGCAAGTGAGCTGAAATACGCGCTTGTAAAAAGACAGCAGCCCATAATTGCCGTTGCATTTTGTGCACCTCTTTGTGATTTGATTCTTGCAGAAATCCATTTTCCAAAGGCCATAGCTCCGCCGCTCCTGTCGAGAATAGTGATAAGCGCACCGAGCAGCAGCACACCCATAAGTACATAAGGTCTTTCGGGGTCCGACATAATTCCCATTCCCCTCAGCCCTATCTCCTCATTCTCGGCATGGCCTGCAATGGACTTGACTACATTTACCAGCGCAAAAGGAATGGAATGTCCCCAGCCATTTATGTGGGCATCCAGTATCAGTGTTCCGCTCATAATACCAAGAATGAGCGATTCGATAACTCGCTTTGTTGAGACCGCAAGGCCAACTGCGATGACAGCCGGCAGGAGCCCCCAAATGCCAAGGTGTCTCGGGGCAACAGCACCGTATTCCTTGAGTAAATGGGCGACTTCTGCGTTGTGCAGTTTTGCCCAGTGTAGTGGTGTTCGGCCATCTTTGGCTTTTATATTGGGGTCAGCTCCTTTGTCGAGCAAAAGTCCGGCAATCTGCAAATTTGACTCATAAGCCTTATAGAGTTCGCTGGTTTGAGCGATGAAGTGCAGAACAGTTCGGCCGTCTGCAGTTTTGGCGTTGAGGTCTGCACCGTTGGCGATTAAAAATTCTGCAAGAGAAGTATTTCCAAACCTTGTTACCAGGTGCAGAGCGGTTCTGCCGTCTGCGTCTTTAGCGTTGACATTTGCTCCTTTGCCGACGAGGAATTCGGTAATTTTTTGGTCGCTGTTAGATGCCGCCCAATGTAAAGCCGTCATTTGGGAGTCATCGCTGGCATCGAGCAGTTCCGGCCATTTTGCCAATGTGGATTCAACGACTTCGAGGTTACCTTCCTTTGCCGCCTTGAGCAGAACTTTAGCTGGACTTAATTGGGCTGCTTTGGCGTAGGGGTCTGCATCGCTGCTCTGAGTTGCCCATACAGGAGCTGCCGCAATAAATAAAACCGCCAGTGTTACGAACACTCTTTTAATGTTATCCATAATTTTTCCTTTTCTTTGATATAATGTGCAGTTACTGCGACTAAAGGCCTCATCACCGCAGCCAAACCTAAGAAGGTTACTTATAAACAATTCAAGGCTTAAATTCAAATATCTTATCCTGAAATTTTGAACTGGGGGGCAAATTAGACCGGAATTACTTCTGCCCGTTGACCCCGTTAGAAGTAAGCCGCCTTCAGTAGTTACTGCGCCCTCAGTGCAGACTTCTAACGGGGTTAAGCATAATGACTATTTGTGCTTGAATAAATCCTTACTGCATTAGATAATTGTGACAGTTCTATGGACTCCTAATGGATGACAACTGTTATCTTGAGGTTGATGTTATGAAAATCGCCTATTTTGATTGTTTTGCCGGTGCCGGGGGTGATATGATTGTCGCTGCGATGCTTGACGCCGGACTCGATGCCGAATTTCTAAAAGCTCAACTTGCGATGCTTGGCGTAAAAAATCTCGATATAAAAATAACCGAAACCCAACGATGCGGCCTAAGAGCCGTCAGCTTCAAACCTGTCATCCCCAACCAAAGACAACATCGGAATCTGGAAGAAATAACCAAAATTATAAACCAAAGTAAAATAAGCAAACAGGCCAGGAAAACCGCTGTGAGCATATTTAAAAATCGCCCGGGCAGAAGGTACTGTTCACAGCAAAGACCGCAATGATATTCACTTTCACGAAGTTGGCGCTATCGATTCAATCGTTGATATCGTATCGGCGTCTGTCGGTGTTGAGGCACTGGGAGTTGAGAGGGTTTATTGCTCAGCATTGAGTATTGGCGGCGGTATTGTTAAATGCGCTCACAGCGTACTGCCGGTTCCCGCACCTGCAACGGCTGAACTGATAAAAGGTGTGCCGGTTACAAGCGGGCCTGGCCAGTTTGAATTGCTGACTCCTACGGCAGCGGCAATTTTGACAACTATAACGGATGAATTTGGCCCGCTGCCGTCAATGAAAATCGAAACGGTAGGATATGGAGCAGGGACTCTGGATTCTGAAGAATTTCCGAATATTCTGCGGCTGACTCTGGGCCAAAGTGCGGATGAAGCTTCGGAAGATACAGATTCGGTCTGTCTGTTAGAGACAAACGTTGATGATGTGAGCGGTGAAGTGGTTGGCTCTGTGAGTGAGCAACTGCTTGAGTGTGGAGCGCTGGATGTTTTTACTACGCCAATCTATATGAAGCATAACCGCCCTGCCGTCAAAATAAGTGTGGTCTGTGAAATTGGGCTCGCAGAACAGGCCGAGCAGGTTATTTTCGAACAGGGGCTTACATTCGGGATTAGAAAACAGATTGTGCAAAGAAAGAAACTGGCCAGAGAGTTTGTTAGCGTTGAGACGGAGTTTGGTAAAATAAAAATAAAAAAGGGTTCCACCGGCGGGCAAATTGTGAATGTCAAGCCGGAACTTTCAGACTGTATTGAGGCCGCAAAGAAACATAATGTTGGGGTAAAAAAAATTATTGATGCCGCTATGGCCGAATACAACAAAAGCTTTGGTGGGTAGTTACGGTAGGTTGGCATAGGCAGAAGCAATATCGATGAAGATATTCGATTTTTTTAGCAGAAAGGAGCGCCGAAATGCAAAAGAAGCAGGTTTTTATAACGATTTTACTTGTTGGGACGGCTGTATTTATTCAAGGTTGTGTTGTCGCTACGGTGGGAGCGGGAGCCGGGACGGTAGCTTATGTCAGGGGTGATTTGCAAACTGTTGAGTCAAAAAGCCTCGACGATGTTTACGAGGCGACGGAAAAGGCAATAAAAGAGCTTGGGTTAAACGTAACCAAAAAAACAAAAGACGCAATGTCAGCGACGATTGTTGCACGGGATGCACAGGACAAAAAAATTACGATAAAACTTTCTGCGAGTGCGGAAGAGACAACCAAACTGTCGATTCGGATAGGTGTTTTTGGAAGCGAAACAAAATCTCGGCGCATCTATGAAGAAATAAAGAAAAACCTTTAGCATTGCCGGTTCCGGCTTTATCTTCGGCGCCAGCAGGATTGGCAATCTTAATCGCATAAGAGAAGTCGGATTGGGAAAGTTCACAGAAGATTCTTGACTGTCAGGGCAAATGAGTATATAAACGACTGCATTGTTCATAAGTGCTGTCGGAGACGGCGTAAAGTAAACTCCGTTAGAAGGAGGCCGTTGATTTCTAACGGAGTAAACGGCAGAAAACAATTATGATTTAGCTCTGCCGCAGGTAGGTAACCGAGTTTTTATTCAAATTGGAGGTGTAAAAATGGCCTGGAGCGTTGGAGAGAAAAAGGTCGAGCCGAAAAGAACCGGCCCAGGTAAAGTCGTTGAGATGCGACCGTCAGAGAAGAATTCGTCCGAGGAAGCAGCCAAGGAAAGTAAGGAAAGAAATCTGGCCGGCGGGATGGAATTATTAGAACTGGATTTTCTGCTGAGTGTCATTGAGAATACTAAAGGCAATGACAAGAACGATGTTACAATGCGCAAATTGGGCTTTAATGAACTGATTCGCAGGGAACAAACCGATACGATAGACAGCAATGCACTTAAAGTGTATGCGATTGATAAAGGCAGCCTTTACGGCAAGGTCATCCAGTGCGAGGCAATGAGGGTGTTGACAGACAGAACTACGCAAGAGAGTAAAGGTGGTAACTGAGTGCCTGAAATCTCGTGACCCGTGACTGGGCCCCCAAACACGAAATAATGCGTTCGGGGAACCCGCTCGAGCGACGACCTAAAGAATTATGTATTATGCTTTGGGACAAATAGCTCTGCCACAGGTAATCCTTGCTGCCGGCAATAGTAATGAGGGAGACACCTTCTGGACGAATATACTCGTTCTGGCGATTTTAGCGGCTTTTCTGGGTATCGGCAGTCTAATCAGAACAAAAAGAGGAAGAAAGAAATATAAGGAGGAGGATTACTACTACGGCGGCCGAGACAGCAGTGGGTATGCTCAGCTGCACCGGCTCAATAAAGCCGTTAAAGGCCCGAAGGGTAATGGCCCGGGTATTCCCATAAAAACAATAAAATCAAAAGCCACCGTTGAAGAGCCTGTGTTCGATTTCGCCACCTGTGAAATAGTCAGTGAAACAAAAATAACAAGCGCTTTGGGCAAAGAGAGAGACTTGTCCAGCGGTATGGAATTATTGGAACAGGGTTTTCTGGTGAAGGTCGTCGAGGAAATTCAAGGCAGTGATAAGAATGATGTGATGATGCGCAAGCTTGGTTTTAATGAACTGCTTCGCAGAGAACAGCTAAGGGCGGCCAGCAGCGATGCCCTTAAGGTATATGCGCGAAATGAGGGTAATGTTTATGGCAAGGACATTCAGTGCGAGGCGATGAAAGAGCTGACGGAAAGGACTGCCCTTCGGTCAGGATGATTTCGTCTGGTTTCGAATAAGCTTCTTTGCCGGAGCAGGACGACAATTCATGCCGGTTGGAATATTAGTTACATTTGTTGTTTATTTCGTATTCTTATTGGGGATTGGCTTTTACTTTTACCGCAGGAATGTGAGCATAGAGGATTATCTGTTAGGCGGTCGAGGTATGGGGGCGTGGGTGACGGCGCTTTCGGCGCAGGCAAGCGATATGAGCGGGTGGCTTTTGATGGGGCTGCCGGGCGCAATTTACTTAGGAGGAATGGGACACGCCTGGATAGCAATAGGACTTTTTGTCGGTACGGTGCTGAACTGGAAGCTGGTATCGGGCCGATTGAGGATTTATACACAAAAAACCGGTACGATAACGCTGCCCTGCTTCTTTGAACAGCGGTTCGGCGACCCAACGGGGCTTTTGCGGACTGTTTCGGCCATTATCATTTTAATATTTTTCACGATATACGCATCAAGCGGACTGGTAGCGACGGGGAAGCTGTTTGAATCGACTTTCAACGTCAACTATAAAACGGCGGTAATCGTGGGAAGTACGATAATAATTGCGTACACTTTCTTAGGCGGTTTTTTAGCAGTGTGCTGGACGGATTTGTTTCAGGGGTCACTGATGGTCCTGGCTTTAATAATAGTACCGGTAGTTGCTTACCGTAAAGTTGGAGGGACAGAAGCGATAAGTGAAGCTATGGCGTCGAAAGGCATGCAAAAAAGTTTAATACCCCAGGGTGGTAAACTGCCGGCTTTGGCGATTATTTCCGCAATGGCGTGGGGACTGGGATATTTTGGACAGCCGCATATCCTGGCGCGATTTATGAGTGCCAAGTCATTAGGGAAACTGGCTGAATCGATGGCCATAGCCATCATTTGGGTTTTTATTTCACTGGCCGGTGCGGTCACCGTCGGACTTATTGGAATAGGTATGTTCAAGAATTTAGCTGGCGGCGAAGAGGAAAAGGTCTTCATTTATATGATAAGTAACCTGTTCAATCCGTGGGTAGGAGGGATTTTGCTTGCGGCGATTTTGTCGGCCATTATGTCAACGATAGATTCGCAGCTTCTGGTTTCCTCGTCGGCATTGACGGAAGATTTTTATCAAATGGCGATAAAGAAAAACGCATCACAAAAAGAAATTATACTGGTGGGGAGAATCTGCGTAATCGTAATTTCAGTTGTAGCACTGATTTTGGCTCTGCGTCCCAATGATACAATCCTTGGGATAGTAGCTTATGCGTGGGGCGGTTTTGGAGCGGCATTCGGGCCTTTGGTGATTTTTGCGCTGTTTTGGCGCAAAACAAGCTGGCAGGCGGCTCTGGCGGGAATGGTTACCGGCACTGTGGTATTGGTGGTATGGAAGCGGGTCGGGTTAAGCAGTGAGATGTATGAAATTGTTCCCGGCTTTATTGCCAATTGTCTGACAATTCTCTTTGTCAATATGGTGGTCGGGCAAAAAGATGAAAAAGTTTTGAAGGAATACGAGGAAGTTATCACACTGGTTAAAGAAAACAACAGCAGCAAAGTATAGCGTTTAGCGTACAGCGTATAGTATAGAATGCTAAACCCTATACGCTAAACGATTTGCGCTAAACGCTATTGAAAACCCCCGTTTCTTCTGCATTTTGATATGGAAAGTTTACAAAAGCTGTGGGCGGTTATCTATTGTGATTTTTTTTGTTCGAGGAATGTCTCAAGGATTTGTGCGGCGGCAATGGCATCGAGCCGCTTTTTTTTCCTGCCCCGTGTAAAATCAGCGGGAGCTAATTTCTCCTCGGCGCCGAAGCTGCTCAGTCGCTCATCCTGAAAATGAACAGGTATGTTAATCCGCTCTTTTAACTGCTCGGCAAAGTCGAAAACGAGATTTGCCTGAAGGCCGACAGAGTCGTCCATATTCAATGGCAGCCCCAGAACAATCGCCTCGACATTTTCGGCTTGAATGATATCGAGAATCTTTTTGAGCATATTCTCCCTGCCCTGGATTACCGCCAGGGGTGAGGCGATTGTTTCGTCACGGTCACAGATTGCCAGGCCGGTGCGCTTAGTTCCATAATCTATTGCTAAATATCTCATTTTTCAAAACTTGGTGTTTTGCACCGTTTCTGTTATAGGAATTTTTCGCCGCCGTTTCGTTTTATAAGCTCAAGCAGCTCCTTTATCCTTTGGGTCTGGTCAAGATGGCATATAAGCGTAGCATCGGGGCTGTGGGCGACGACTATGTTTTTCAGGCCGATGGCGGCGATTAAATGCCCCTCGTCTTCGGTAATTATAATGCTGTCTTTACAGTCGAGAAGCTCACTTACACCGGCGACAACAACGTTATTGTCCCTGTCGGAACTGATAATATCAGCCAGTGCGGCAAAAGAGCCCATGTCAAACCAGCGGCAATTTAATTTGATGGCATAAACATTGTCGGCCTTTTCCATAACGGCATAGTCAATACTGATTTTAGGTAATTTTACGAACCATTCCTCCAGTGATTGCATTTGATTTGGGCTGTCCCAGTCATCGTGAATTTTTTTAAGTGGCTCGGCTGCCTCGGGCAGAAACTTTTGCAGATTGGCCAGAATTGTTTTGGCCTTCCAGACGAACATCCCTGAGTTCCAGAAGTATTGGCCGGAGGCAAGATAATCCTCTGCAGTCTTTTCGTCCGGCTTTTCCTTGAATGCCTCGACGGAGTAAACTTCGTTTTTGCAATGGGGACATTTGCGTGCATCGACGCATTTTATATAACCAAACTGTGTTGCAGGGAAGGTCGGCTGGATGCCGAAGGTAATCAAATCGTTTGGGTTTGTATTAACAAAGTGTAAAGCATCCTTGAGGGCCTGCTGCAGAACCTCGGCCGGCTCCATCAACTGGTCGGCGGTAACAACGGCCATTGTGGCCTCGGAGTCGTATTTTGTCAGGATTGTCGCAGCCAGGCCGATGGCGCCGACAGTATCGCGGACAGCCGGCTCGGCAATTATATTGCCGGAAGGCAATTCGGAGAGGTTTTCGCGGACAATGTCGATGTAATTTGCATTGGTGAGGATAATTATGTTTCTCGTATCAAAGATGGGCGACAATCGCTGAAAGCAGCGGCGAAGAAGCGTTTGGCCGTCAAGTAATTTCAGTACCTGTTTCGGACGCTTTTCGCGGCTGAGAGGCCATAATCGTCTGCCCCTGCCCCCTGCCATTACCACTGCGTAATCCATTACCAACCCCTTCTCACATAGAAATAAATCGTACTTATGTAAGTTTATCAAACAAGAAAGTCTGTGTCAACTTCGGTCAAAGTTTGAATCTGCTGTGCTAATTTTTTGTAGCCGGCACGTCCCATAAGGGCGAAAGTGGCTTCCTTGCCCAGTTCGACGGCAGGCTGGTTGTAAGTATTAATGCCAAATAAAGCACCAGCCAGAGAGGTCGTTACTTCATACAAATAGATAAACTGACCGATAGTATAAGCATTTACCCTGTCAAAAAGAACGGTAAGACAGGGTCGTTTGTCCGTCAAAAGTGCATATTCGGTGGCCTTTTTTTCGCTGTTAATCAATGTACTCAGAGCAAAGCCGGAAAGATAAGCCAGTTCCGCTGCGCAATCCGGGGCCGGGCCAATTTGGGGGTCATTGTCGAAGTTTTCAACCTGCAGAAAAGTGAACAATTTGTCGTTGGGCCCTTCGCGATATAACTGCACCTGGCTGTGCTGGTCGGTGGCTCCGAGGGCCTTGACGGGTGTCGGGCCGATGTGAACCACATTGGCGGCTAAATCCTTCGCCTTGCCGAGACTTTCAGCCCACAACTGGCGGTACCAATCAGCCAAATCCTTAAGGGCGTAACTGTACGGCATCATTACCGAGATCGGCTTGCCGTGATTGTAAAAAAAGTAGTTTATTGCAGCATTGATTGCGGCAGGGTTTTTGTAAAAATCTTCGCAGCTTACTTTTGTGTCCATATCACGGGCCCCTTCCAGCAGCAAATCGATGTCGAGCCCGCACATAACAGCGCTGAAGAGCCCAACGGCACTTAAGACGCTAAAACGCCCACCAACACCGTCAGGGACTTCGAGAGACGGCAAATCAGCGTCTGTGGCAATTTGTCGCAGAGTGCCGCCCTTTGCGTCAGTGGTAGCAACTACCTGATTTTTCAGACCGTCAGGGCCAAGTCTTTCCAAAAGCATCTGGCGGATAATCAGAAACTGGCTGGCGGTCTCCGCTGTTCTGCCGGACTTGCTGATAACGTTAAAGACGGTCTTATCGAGCCTGTCGCCTGCCCAGGCCAGAAATGAGGCTAATTGTGGCGGGTCAACATTGTCAAAAACAAAAAGGCGGGGGCCGCTTCGCTGAGCATCGTCAAGATTGTACATATATGGATTGAGCGCAGTCTGCAATGCGATGTTACCGAGGGCTGAGCCGCCAATGCCGAGAACAACGAGATTTTCACATCGTTCTCTTAGCTTTTCGGCCAAAAATTTGACCTTTCTGGAAATTTCGTCCGTGTAAGGCAGGTCTCTGTATGGTGTTTCACCTGCTTTGCGCTGCAGGTTCAGTTGAGAAATTAACGGTGCTGTCTTTTCGGCAAGGGCGCCCAATTGCTCAGTGGTAATCCCGTCGTCGCTGCCGATAATTTGGGCGGTAACATTTTTGTAGTAAAGTTTAATTTGCGATTCTGGCACTGATATATTCCCTAATTGAGTTTAGACACGGATTTACACAGATTAACACTGTTTTTATTCTTGCTTTCCGCTCACCGGCCAGAAGACCTCGTCGCCGCTCCAAATCTGCTGCTGGAGAGGGGTACTAAGCCGTTTTTGCCTTTAAAGTCCTCATAAATCATTTTCTTTCCTTGACTTCAAAACCGTCCCAGATACCCTTCCAGTCAAACTCTAATTTAATGGTTTCAGGATTAGCACCATCTGCCGATACTTGAATTGTAAACAAAAACCTGCCTGTCTCTTTAAATAAGTCCAAATAACGGAAAGGCTTCGCCATAATTTGAGGGTCAAATTCTTCTGAAGTGTTTCTGGTTACGATAACATCAATATATTGATTTACACCTTTGCATATATCCAGTCCTCTCCACCTATCTTTTGATTGTCCTTGGCAGGACCACGCTAACTGTATGCTATCGCAATAGACTGTTGGACTAAAGCAACCCTTTTCATCATATTTTTCTATGTTGATTAAGTATGCCCTGCAATCCTTTGCAATAACCTTACGGGTATTAGTTACTTTTACTTTGATATAATGCGCGTCTGCTACTTTTTTCCCGCCGGAGGCCTCGTGAGTCTTCGAGATACAAGCTGGATTCTGTTTAAATTCGAGCTTTAATTCAGGTTTAAAGAAGAACCTCCTGACAGGCTCGGCAAATATAGCTATAACAAAGCCTGCGAAAAAACTTGAAAGGTTGGATAAAATTTCCATTGCTGTTTTCTCACATTTATCAATCATTCTTTTGGTGTTGCACTTAATCTAACCGCACGTAATAGTTTTACATTTTTGAAAGGTTGGTGTATTTTAGCATCAACGACTTCGTTTGTCCCGTATTAAATTTGACTATTACGATACTGTCCTGGCCCATATCCATAAATTTTTCGACCCTGCCGAGGCCGAAAGTCTCGTGCCGTACCAATTGGCCTTTAACAAATCGGGTAGCAGTATCGCCTGCCATATATTGCGCAATAGTAGATGAAGCGTTATTCTCCTGTATTGCCTGGGTAAAATCAATTCCAAGCTCAAAAAGGAACTGCGAAGGAATTGTTCGCAGCATTTGGCCGCGTATCGTTCGATACCGAGCGTAACTTATATAAAGTCCTGATTTGGCACGGGTTATGCCGACAAAAAAGAGTCTTCGCTCTTCCTCGGTTTCATCTTCATCGTCATTGCTCCTTTCGTGGGGCAGGATGCCTTCCTCAAGGCCAATGATAAAGACGTTTTCAAATTCGAGCCCCTTGGCGGCGTGCAGGGTCATCAGAGCGACCCGCTCGCTGGTGGTGTCATAGGCATCGACATCGCTGAACAGCGATATTTGCTGAAGGTAATCAACCAATGAAGGGTATTGCGCCTGGCTGTCGTAAAGAGCGGCGGAGTTGATGAGCTCGCTGACGTTTTCGAGGGCATCTTTGCCTTCGGTACCGGCTGCTTTGAGAGATACTTTAAG
>CAZMCN010000050.1:0-14056 GCA_964564845.1 uncultured Pirellulales bacterium
TTAGTACACTCGCCGCTTCAGTGAGTATTCCTGTTATGTTATGGCGATATGCTGTGGTGCGGAAACCTCCCTGCCACCAGTTATCGTACATTGCGCTATTAATAATGCCTTTCTTACCCGCCCGGGTAAGCTCCGCCGCCATATGTCCTCCGATTATCAGCATCATATAGTCGTTTAGTGGATGGACATTTGGATTTTTGGGGTCGAAGAACGGCGGAACAAAAAACCTTGCTCCGGAATTGCCCATCTGGTGAATATCATATACGATGTTGGGCAGCCATTCTTTGTAAATCAGTTTGGTAACCAAACGGGTTTCCTTCAAATTGAGCATGAACCAGTCCCTGTTGTTGTCATGGCCTGCATATTTTTGATAAAGCCACGGCATCTCCATCCCTTCCCAGGGTTTTCCCAGCGACCGTTGGTACCAGTCGATGACTTTGTTAAGCCCATCGGGATTGGCACTGGGTATCAGCACAATTACCGTCCGTTTGAGAATTTCCTGTATTTCCGAAGAAGTGCCGGTAGCCAGGTCATACAACAGCTCCATTGCCATCTGGCTGGACGCTATCTCCGTGGAATGCAGATTGCAATTCACCAGTATTACCACTTTTGCATCTGCGATAAGGTTTTGTTCATGCTGCTGGTCTTTGATTAATCGCGGGTCAGCAATTTTCTTTTGGTTTGCCATTGTCTGCCTGATTTGTTCAGGTGTGGCCTCATCTGTAATCTCCGCAATGATCATTTTTTGGCCTTCCGTGGTCAGCCCAATCTCGCGTACATTTACTCGGCGAGAATATTTTGCCACGTGTTGAAAATATTCCCGAATTTTCTCATAGCGTGCAACCTTGTAATCCTCCCCAACCGAATGCCCGATTAAGTCCTGCGGTTGTTTTAGCTGTGCCGCAATGGTACATACGGGATTAAGTAACAGAAATAACACATGTAACAAAAAAACCGGACAAAACAGATTTTTCCGCTTCATATTGTCTCCTTTCATCAAAAATTTCTCGACTTATTGTTCACAAGCTGCCGTTCCGGTCCTTCTTGCTTTCGAAAGAAAGCAGAGGGGCTATAGAACATCTCTAAAACTACTCATTTATCCCGACACATCGGGACTGAGCGTATCCATATAAAATACCAAATCTGTTCGACAATTGCAAAAGTCGTATTGCCTATATTACCTACATTATTGCCTATTAAGCCGATTTCATTCCAAAAACCCTCAACCGTTAGGGCTTTTAGAGATTCTCGGACAAAATAGGGGTGTGGTTAGACTGCCTTGTAAGCTCTTAAAAGCCAACAAGCCAAATGGAACACTATGGTTTTTTCACTGTTTTTTTTTCAACATCACCGCTTGTCGTGAGCGAACCTGTCCTGAGTGCAACCGAAGGAGTCGAACGGCACCGAGGGCGAGGAAGAAAAATGTGGTCGGTTAACCTTTTACCGGCAGTCGATTTTAGGTCATCGAGCAATAGAGACCTTATAAATTTCTCCTGTGGAATTTATCCAAAACATAGTTTTCTTCGTCTCTGTAAAAGTTTGAGGTGGGTAATATGCGGTATTTGCTAAGCCATACCGCCAGCCGTATTCGAAGGGATAAATTCCGCCGGATGGTTGTGTCATTGGGGGTCCGGGAAACACAAAAGACGTTGTTCTAATATATGTGTAAATTTTGCCGCCAAGTTCATCATCCATTATCCGGTCCGGCATCCCTTTGGCGGCAATTAACGTATTGGGGTCTTTGCCAAGCCACTGCTGCTCTAATTTTGCGATTTGTGACGTGCACCCTATTATCAACAGGCAAAAAGTCAGCATAATTAACGTTTTCATTTTGTTCCCTCTGAAAGGATTTCGCCAAATTGATTCGAAATAATTATATGTTTCTTACGCTGATAATCAACTAAAGAATTGTTAAATTTTGATTTTGAAGCCGACTATACAACAACGAAAACGGCTTAAGGTGCGGTGGTTATCGCGGCCAGTCTATTCCCTTTATGCCGTTTTTTGTCAGGTTGACATCAGGGAAGCCATCGTTTGCCGGTCGGATGTTTTCAGCCTTGAGAGGGCGGATTTGGCCATCGGCGAAGAGGTAATTGCGCTGTCCTTTCCAGCCCCACCATCCGGGGTCGTCGCCTTTTACGGGTGTGTGATTGCTGAGCCATTCTCCGATGAGGATTTTTCCTGACGGCCTGGCTACATCCGTACTTCGCTGCGGAATAGAGGGGACGGCCGGTGGGAAGCTTGACCAGGTACAGCTTTTATCGTTCATATCGTCGATTTGCTGCGGGCTGTGATAGAAAGCCATCGAGTAGGCATAGCTGGTAGATTCGTATATTTGTGGTGCTACGCGGTCCTGTGGACAGAAGAGGACGGAAGGATTATTCGCATCGATATTGCTGCCCAGGTAAGGCTCGATGAACCTGCGCCAGCCGCGACCCATCCACAGACAGTAAAACGGAGATGATGAGACGGGGTCATCGGCACAGGGATAAGTCTCGTTGTTTGAGTCCAGGTAGAGGTTTACGGCCAGGTCAATTTGTTTGAGGTTGTGTGCACAAGTGACCTGCATCGCCATAGCTTTGGCTTTTCTAAGTGCCGGGGTCAGTATTGAGAGCAGCAGCGTGATAATCGATATAACGACGAGCAGCTCTATGAGACTAAAGCCCGCCGCAGGTGTTTGTTTGTTTTTACTTTTGATGTATTTCATATTTTTATTTTGCCGTTAGAGATTTTATTTACCTATACAGAAACGGCTGAATATATTTTCGAGTATCTGCTCATCGATGTTTTGCTGCTCGATATTTGAGATTGCGTGGTAAGCGGCCCTTAGCATCATTGCGGCGACCTCATCATTGTCGGCGTTGACTTCGATGACGGCCTCTTTTATATTCTCAATTGCTTCTGCGACGGCCTGTTTGTGTCGGCTGGTAAGTGCGGAGACTGCGGTTTCGGCCACTTGTGAAAACTCAGAATCAGCCGATATGGGCTGACCTGTGGTTTCTTCGATTAGTTTTTTGTCTATTTTCTTTCGCAGTGTTTTTATGCCGAGGCCGGTCTTCGAACTTACCGGCAGGAAATCGGTACCAAACAATTCATTTAGTCCGGCAAGGCGTTCGCTGAGTTTATCTTCGCTGAGCAAATCCGATTTGGCAGCAACCGCTATCAAAGTTTTCGACTCGATTAGTTTGAGTGCTGCAATGTCGCATGCAAAGTCTGATTTTGATATATCAACGCAGAATATAGCTATGCAGGCGTTTTTGAGAGCTTCGGTGGCAGCTTGGCGGGCGAGTTTGTCGAGGATATTGTCCGGCGCGATTATCAGTCCTGCGCAGTCGAACAATACGCACCGGCAGCCGGCCAATGTCAGCACGCCGGTCAGGACGTCGCGGGTGGTCTTGAGCTGGGCCGAGACGATGCTTCTTTGCCTGCCGAGCAGTCTGTTGAGGAGACTGCTCTTTCCGGCGTTTGGCAGGCCTGCAATTCCGACTGCAGGCAAATCGACCATTGACTCATAGCTTATACTGGAAGCGAGCAGCTTATCAAGCGAGTTTTGTATTTGCTCAAGTCTCTGGACGGCTTGTTGGCGGGAGATAAATTCGATGTCGTGCTGGCTGAAATCAAGACCTGCTTCAAGCAGGCTTAGAGAATCCATTATGTCGGAGCGGATTTTGGATGTTGTTTGAGCCAGTCGCCCGGCCAATAGTTTTTCTGCGGCGGCTAATTGTAGTTTGTTTGAGCTGGTAATGATTTCATTTACGGCTTCGGCCTGTGCCAGGTCGATTTTGCCGTTAAGGTAAGCTCTTGCGGTAAATTCACCCGGTCCTGCGGCCCGCAGGGGTGCGACAGTACCCGATAACAATTTGTCGATAAGGGCCTCGGTGACGGATGGGTTTGTATGGAGGTGTATTTCGGCGAGATGCTCGCCGGTATAGGAGCGCGGGGCCAAGAAAAGATACAGCAGTGCATTGATTTTAAGCTCGGTGTCGATAGCGATTGTGCCTGAAAAAAGGCCGGCTGCTGCGGCCGGATGAGGTTCGAATATCTGCCTGACTGTGTTGGGGACCTCAGGCCCGCTTATACGGACAAGCGACCTTGCACCTGAGCTGGTGGAGCTGACCGCTACTATAGTGTCGGTAAGCTCATACATTTGAGTATTCCTGATTCCTGTCGCTGCGAAACCGCTGTGGGTCAAATCGCAGAAACGTTAAATTTACTGAATGTATTGCTTCGTTCTTTTTTATAGCGTTTTGCGTGCGCATAAGTATTGTGCTTCGATTTTTTAAGGCCAAAGCCTTTCTATTTTTACGGGTCAGCGAGTTTTGTAGAATGGTTTTGGTTTTTTCTTTTTGACTTTCCCTCCGGTTTTGCTCGTTGTGGCAACCATACCCGTTGACTGTGTCCGTTCTTTTTCCTGGATGTGCTTTCGGATGAAGTACTGCTCGAAAACGCCGGCAAAGACGCTGGACATAATATAGAGATTCACTCCCGATGGACCATTGTACAGCATCAGCGGAAACAGAATAGGCATCATAATCATCATCATTTTCTGCTGCTGAGCGGCCTGCGGGTTTGCCGCTGCGGCAGCCTGTTTCGGCATGAGCTTTTGCTGGAGATAAAATGCCACACCCATCAGAATCGGCAGCATGTTGAGCGACTCTATTTTCCAGCCCAGCAGCGGGACGATTATTACCTCGGGGAATCTAACCAGGGCGTCCGGCGCCGACAGGTCGGTAATCCAGACCGGCAGAAACGCTGCGCCGCGAAGCGAAATGCTGGCATACACCGCACTCCATAAAGCAATCCAAAGAGGCATCTGTACGAACATCGGCAGCATTCCCATAACGGGAGTTGCGGGCGATACGCCCCTTTCTTTTTGAAAAGCCAATATGCGTTTGTTCATTTCCGCCTGATTTTTTGCATATTTCTTTCGTATTTCCTGGACTTCCGGTGCGCTTAGAATCCGGGAGAATTTATTCATCGAGACCTGACTCTTTTTGCTGAGCGGATGCAGAATGATTCGGACCAGGAACACTAATATAATAATGACGACGCCGTAATTGCCGATAAAGCCGTACATCCATTCCATCAATGCCAGTATCCCGAAGGCAAGCGGCTTTATAATCGCCGCAGGACAACAGCAGCCGAGAAAATCTATTGTCTGGACAAAACCCAGATTCTTGTACAGCTTGTTCTTATCGAAGAGACGTTTGTCCTTAGGGCCGAGATAGAGCTGGAAATTATATGTTTTTGTGTTGTTTGTTAGGGCTGCAGCAGAAAGCGTTGCGGCCGAAAGTTTCAGCTCCACTGAGACCGTCTCATCGCCGCTGTCGCAGCGATGGTCTCTGTCGGGGTTGTAGAAGGTGCCAGTTTTCTCTATTATCCAGTCGCAATAGTTCTTGTCTTCATCCGGCAGAGGTACCAGAATAGCGGCGAAGTATTTATTGACTGCGGCGGCCCAGAGGAAGTTATTGCCGGGCTTTGCCAGAGACCTTTGGTCCAGACCGTTAGATTTGCGCAGTAGTTTGGCACTGAATTTTAGTCTCTCGCTGGTAATTTGGCCTTTCGGATTTCTAAAGCCGGCAATGGCTCTGCGCATATCGGTTCTGATTCCTTCCCTGCCGATACCGATGGGCCCGGCTAAATTGAGGCGGACTTTTTGTTCACTGCTCGCAAGATTTTCGACGGTTATACCGCAGTTCAGCATATAGCTGGCGGGAAATACCTGATAGGTTTTGGTTAATTTTATAACCGGCTCGGCGGTATCTGAGGCTGTAATAACGGCCTCGAAGCGTGCCGTTTGAGAGCCATCAGAAGAATGCTCAACTTCGTAGCTCTTCCAGTGCAGCTCATTCAGTCGTAATTGAAGCTCCTGCTCGACAAATATGAGCTCTTTGTTTGCCATTGACAGAATTTCGCTTCCGTCGGGCTGCAGCAGCGGTGAAAGTACAACCAATGGCTGCGGGTTTTTGTAATTGCGGTCGTCAAAACCGGTCGCTTTGCCATTATAATCGAGTCCATTGCTGAAGGTGGCTTTGCTGATAGAAGCGCCTTTTGAACTTAATTCCAGTTGAAATTTATAGCCGGCATCGGCGTTTTCTGTTTTCGGGTCGGAAGCGCCCAGCATAACGGTGGTCTCTTCGAAGTGCTCGGCGTCAAAAGTGACAAAATCAGCCGCTTTTAATTGTGCGTTTTGCTCAGAGAATTCTTTTGCGGTATCCGGGTTTTCATCGGTTGTTGTATTTTGCAGGAGAATGAAGGGGGTTTGTTCCGCAGTTGGGTTGTTATCATTGAGGACAAACAAGCCTGATTCTGCTACAAGGAGCCCGCAAAAAATAACAAAGCCGGTTATGACTACAGCAAAAAGGTATCTCATATTTATTATCCTGTGCCGAAAAAACATTGATAAGCGATTTTAATATTTTGTTTTCAATCGACAATCAATAATTATAAATCAATTGCGTTATCTTCCATCTCTGAGCCGTTCGGCGTGGAAGTTGTCCAGTTCTTCAATGGCATTTATTTTTTCTATTGTGGTTTGAAAATCATATTCCAGCCGGACAAAATGGACCTCGTTGTCTTCGACATATACGTAGCTTGAACGGTTGTTTTTGTCTCTTGGCTGTCCGACTGAACCGATGTTTATGATGGCTTTTTCTCCCGGGATGATCGGGTAAACATTACTTAACTCTTCAGGCAGATAGAAATCCGGCTCATCGAGAAAGACGCCCGGCAGGTGGGTGTGGCCGACAAAGCAAACATGCTGGATGCGCTCGAACATAAGCTGAACCTTGATTGGATTGCTGTAAACGTCATCGGGGAAGATATACTCGTTAATCGGTTTTCTTGGGCTTGCGTGAACAAAATCTATTGTTGTTGCGTTTGTTGCAAGTTTTGCTTTGAACGTCTGTCTCATCGGCAGCTCGCCCAGAAATCGCCAGCGTTTGTCGCACTGTTCTTTTTCGTTTTCAGTTTCGAGGACTTCGCGTGTCCAGAAGCTTGCCTGTTCTGCTGAGTAGTTGAAGTTTGTCGGCTCATAAAGGGTCGCATAATCGTGGTTGCCCATAACGCACCACTCGGTTTTTTCTATAACCAGGTCAAGGCATTCTTTCGGATTCGGCCCATAGCCGATAACGTCGCCAAGGCAGTATATTGTTTTTATGCCTCGTTTTTCAATGTCCTTTAAGACCGTATTTATGGCTTCAAGGTTCGAATGTATGTCACTTATTACCGCAAACATATCTTGCCTTTAATCAAGAGAACGCCGGTTTTTCTTACACAAAAGACTACTTAATAGCAAAAAGCCTGCGGAAATTCCAGAATATTTATGAGCATTTGCAAAAAGGGCTGTTTCAGCCGTTTTCGCAGGGGTGCGAATGGCTGTTTGGTAAATTTGGCAGGGCGTTTTCTGTTGTACGCTATTTATTTGCTTTGGGCGGGTGTATTGTTATAATACCGCATACGTAAAACGCAATAAGCAATACGAGAAGTGAAAATGGTGGATATGACTCTTCTTGAAACTCGCGGTCTGGTAAAGAAATATTCCGGCAGGGCCGTTGTTGATGAGGTCTCCATTACGATGGCGCAACGCTGCATCGTTGGTCTGCTGGGCAGAAATGGTGCCGGCAAAACAACCACTTTTAGAATGATTATGGGGATGATTAGTCCCTACAGCGGCTCGGTGATTTTTGAGGGCAGGGATATTACAAAGCTGCAGATGTACAGACGGGCGCGTCTGGGGATTGGTTATCTCTCGCAGGAGCCGAGCATCTTTCAGCGACTCAGCGTCAGGGACAACCTCTATGCGATTCTGGAGACGATGTCAATCACCACCGCCGAGCGCAACCGAAGGGCAGCCAGGCTTATCGAGCGTTTCGGTCTGGGTGAGGTCGCCGGCAGTCAGGGCAGGTTTTTATCAGGCGGCGAGCGAAGGAAATTGGAAATTGCCCGCGCTATGGTAACCAATCCTTCGTTGATTTTATTGGACGAGCCTTTTAGCGGTGTTGACCCTATTGCCGTTGAGGATTTGCAGCATGAAATCCGCCGACTTGTTGCTTCGGGGGTGAGTATTCTTATTACCGACCATAATGTCGAGAGGACACTGGAGGTGGTGGATAGTGCCTATATAATCGACCACGGCAAGGTTATAGGGGCCGGTTCGCCGGCGGAACTTATCCGTGATGAGACCGTCAGAAAACTCTATCTGGGTAATACCTTCGAAGGCGATGAATTCGACGAATGAGTGTCATTAGCAGGCCTTTTTTACCCAGGGAGGTATGCTGCGATGAGTATATAACCAAAATTGGCTGTTTCTTTGTAATTTTACCAATTTGGCGGTTGTCGGAGGCAGCAGCAATAAGTCTTACTTTGTGATAATTATGCAAAACGAAACAATAATAGGTATTGTCGGCGGCGTCGGCCCTTATGCAGGCCTTGACCTGATGGAGAAGATACTCGACCAGACCGAAGCAAGAAGCGACCAGGAACATTTATCGATAGCGCTTATTTCTCTGCCCTGCCGGATTGGCCAGAGAACCGCATTTTTGTTAGGTCAAACGGATAACAATCCGGCTGAAGTGGTTTTTGAAATTATTGTAAAATTAGAGCAAATTGGCGCCGGTATAGCAGCCATCCCGTGCAATACTATGCATTCGCCGCGTATCTTTGACCTTTTGCTTAAAAAAATGAAAGACACAAAAAGCAAGGTTAAGCTCGTTAATATGATTAACGAAGTTGCTGAATTTATCCGGACAAACCATCCGAAAATCAAAAATCTTGGGCTATTGTGCACCACAGGCACATATAAAACAAGAGTGTATCCAGACCGCCTTGAGCCTGAGGGCTTCAATGTGATTGTGCCGGATGAAGCTTCACAGGAAAATCTCGTACAAGACGCCGTCTTTAACAGAACTTACGGCATCAAAGCGCAAGCAAATCCTGTAACCAAAGATGCAAAAGCAAAATTGCTCCAGGCCATTCATTATTTAGAGCAGCAAGGGGCTGAAGCGATAATTCTGGGTTGCACGGAGATACCGCTCGCTATTACTGATAAAAAGGTAGGTTCTGCCATAATAATTGACCCTACGTTGATTCTTGCAAGGGCGTTAATAAGGCGGATTAATCCGGATAAACTCAAACCCCTTGAGAAATAACTGCTTCCGCTTAGCCTCCACCCCTTGCAGGGACTTTTTTCATTGATTATTTGGTTGGGGTTCTTCGCTGTGCTCGGAAATGACGATAGGAGCACAACGACAACCTCTTCTTTGAAAAGGCTTAATATTGATGGAATAATTGGGGTGGTCTTTTATTTTTATACAAAAAAAGAGGACTAGTTTTCAGAATTATTTGGCTGTAAATTAAAATATTCGCAATATTTCGCATCAAGCCTCCGTTTATAATTATAAAAACGTTGGTCTAATGGAAATATTAATTTTAACATTGAATTTGAAAGGAAAACAAAATGAAAAAGATGGATCGAAGGGCTCTCGTAGTAAGCAGTATTATTATTTTGGTCGTTACGGGGATTTTGCTCTCGAATGCTTTGGCTCAACCGCGATTTGAAGGAAGGGCAAGTCGGCAAAGGGACGCACAACTAGTGAAGCCGCCCATACCCAAAGACGACAATGAGAAGAAGATACTTGGCATTCTTGATAACATTCTGGCTACTCAAAGGTACCAGAATGTCCCGCCTGAGGATGGGCGTCTTCTACGCCTTATGGTCGAAGCGACGAATGCAAAGAACGTCATCGAGGTCGGAACTTCTACCGGATACTCAGCAATCTGGATGGGCATGGCACTCCAGAAAACCGGCGGTAAACTCACGACCTATGAAATCGACGCCAGTCGTGCGGCTACAGCTCGTGCGAATTTCGAGCGAGCTGGCATGGCGGATATTATTACGGTTGTGGAAGGTGATGCTCATGAAAAGGTCACATCGCTCAAAGACCCAATCGACATTCTCTTTCTCGATGCGGACAAAGAGGGCTACATCGACTATCTCAACAAGCTTCTGCCGTTGGTTCGTCAGGGCGGACTGGTCATCGCACATAACATCACGCCTGCAATGGCCGATCCCAGGTATATGGAAGCCACCACGAAGAATCCGAACTTAGAGACCATTGTCCGAACTGGCATTGGCCTGACGCTTAAGAAGAGATGATTACAGATCGCGCAACTTCAAACAAAGGTACGGCAGGGGCGACAGGAATGTCAAAGGAAGAACTGCAGCGAGGATTTGGTCTATCAACTTCAACGTACGTTGTGATTGCCAGTATGGTGGGCACAGGAATTCTGGTTTCGCCCGGATTTATGATGGTGTCGCTGAGGAATTACCCTGTCATTTTCGGGCTTTGGGCCCTTGGCGGCGTGCTAGCTTTGTGCGGTGCTCTTTGTGTGGCCGAGTTGGCGGCAGCCTTACCCCGGGCTGGCGGTGAGTACATTTATTTACGTGAGGCCTACGGCTCGATGCCCGCATTTCTTTCCGGATGGACCTCATTTATTCTCGGCTTCTCGGCTCCGTTAGCCGTGGCCAGCCATGTCGCTGCCAAATACCTTTGGACCCCCTTCGGGCAGGGAGAGAATGAAGCCGACCTTCTACTCAAAATTACAGCGGCTGTCATCATTTTCTTAGTCACCCTGCCTAATCTCGCCGGTCAGCATCAATCCGCTTGGACCCAGAATCTCACAACCATTTTGAAGCTTGGTCTGTTCGTAATGCTGATGGCATTGACATTCCTCTTTGGTCGCGGACAGTTGTCCCGCTTGTCAGACGGACAACCGATAGGAAAGGTCGGCTTGGGAAACGCTGCTACTCAGTTGTTTTACGTCATGTTTGCCTACAGTGGCTGGAACGCCGCCAGCTATTTGGCCGGTGAAGTCAAAGAGCCTGGCAAGACGCTCCCCCGATCTTTACTTCTGGGCACCGCCCTGGTCACCGTGTTGTACTTGGCCCTGAATCTTGTCTTCGCGTACGCAGTGCCTCTGGCAGATGTGGGATTTGAAAATGCGGTGCAGGTTCCGACTCTAGCGATTGAGAATCTGCTTGGATCTCGAGCTTCAAACGTTTTCTCCATCCTGCTCGGCTTGGCATTTCTGTCAACGATTAGTGCTTTCATCATCACCGGCCCCCGGATTTACTATGCCATGGCCAAGGATGGATTGTTCCCCTCTATAGCCGGGCGAGTGGACGCCAAGGGAGGGGTTCCTGTTTACGCGATGATTGCACAAAGTCTCTGTGCGGTCACAATTCTGTTCATTACGGATTTCGAAAACCTATACAAGTACGCTTCGGTGGGCTTATCGATTTTTGCCCTGCTCTTTATCGGTGCCGTTTACATGCTTCGATGGCGCCAGCCGGAAATGGAAAGACCATTTCGTGTGCTCGGTTATCCCATTGTGCCAGCAATCTTTATGACCGTGATCCTTTTCATGACCATCTTTGCGTTCGAACAGTGGCCAAAAACATCAATTTTCAGCCTTACCAGCATTCTTGCTGGTATTCCGATCTACTACATTTGGGCTGCGCTACGACGCTTCAACAATGCATAGAAGACAATCCTCGTGATGACCCATTTTTTGTGAGGATGTGGCGGTTATAGTGGGCAAAAAATAACCTCCGTGTCGATATCAGCTAAAAAAAACTGTGGCACGGAGGTTTTCAAATGAACTGTAATAGTCATATCGTCAAAACATCTGGGAAAGCTTTCAACAAATTTATTTCATCCGTAGCCAAATGATTGAGCAAGCCAAAGACATCCGCTGGCAGATAAATGATAAGCTTCGGTATTGTCGGCAGCCGAAAAGCTTCTGGTTTTATCGATTACTTATTGCAGTGCGCGACTCGCTGTCTAATCGGACCAGGATGAGTCTGTCATCGTGGTGCAGGCCGCCATAAGAGCACACTTTGGGGGTATTTATGATGCTTCGAGAATCCGGCTCATTGCGGTGACAGTGTGCGCAGAGCCGATGAAAAAAACCTCGCAAGCTCAGGATTAGGCGGTTTTTGCCAATAGAGAAGAAAAATTCTAACCTGCCTGAGCGATAATATGCATCAGAAGGGCACAACTTATTCAAAACTCATTGCTTACAGCCAAAACCCTTACAAAAATGGGTTATCACGAGATTAATTTGCAAATTGTTTTTTTAAAGGCTGGTGGTAGAATGAATTTCATAATTTGACGGCCAAAAGTGGTAATGTCAGAGGGGAGATTAAGGTATGTTTATACCTTACTATGTAGATGCTCCGTATGACCATCGGCCGGTGATGCACTGGCTGATACTTTCAGGGGTGATTGTGGGGTTTATCCTTGTTCCGGCTGAACAAAGAGAGAGGTTTGCTTTAGATGGTTGGGGGATTGGGCTGGTTACATACAGCCTGCTGCACGTGAATGTGGTTCATCTGGTATTTAATCTGCTTTTTTTATGGCCTTTCGGCAATGCGGTCTGCTCGAAGATAGGTAATGGTGCCTATCTGTTGGTGTATTTGTTGCTCGGTGTTTTAGGCGGGGTGATTCATCTGCTGTTCGGCGGAGCGGCGGCGTTTGGTGCGGGTGTGGCCATAAACGGTGTTGTGGGGATGTATATAGTTTTCTTTCCGGAGAATTCGATAAGCTGTTTCTTTTTTCTGCCTCGGCCTATGAGCGCGAGTATTTCGGGTTACTGGGTTGTTTTGCTGTGGATTATTTTTGATATATTTGCGGCCTCGTATGGCGTGCAAGGCGTAATGTACGTTTCTCATATTTTCGGCCTTTTGGCGGGGTTCGGCCTGGCGGTTCTGATGCTCAAGAAGGAATGGGTGGTGATGGAAAGAGACGAGAAGTCGCTTTTGCAGAAGTTCAGCAGGGAAAAGGAAGAGGCCGAAGAAGAGAAAAAAGAAAAGGAGAAAGAGAAGAAAGATGCCAGCGTGGTTGATAAGGAAAAGAAAGCGGTCGAGAAGGAGATGTTGGCGGGCGAGAGTGCTGTAAGCAAAGCAGAGGAATCTAAAGATGAGTTTATTCGGTTTAGCTGCCAGTGCGGAAAGAAGATTAAAGTGCCTAAGGAATATGCCGGCAGGAGCGGTCGGTGTCCGAGATGTAAAAGGGTAGCGCAGGTCCCTGGCAGCTAATCCTGCAGGATTCGATATTCAAGAATGAGATTAAGAGACTTTTTGCCCTGCAGGGAATCGAGGGTATTGGCTTATAGCCGGGATGGTGGTTGCACGCCGCTTTGCACTCACTCAGAGCGGAAAAGTCCCTGTACCTGCCTGAGGCAGGCTGAAGCTGTTTAGGTGAGGTTTTCTACGAATTATCCACCGGCAATACAATTATTCGGGACATCATACCAATTTTCAGTGTGTTTTAATATCTTAATTCAGGATTGGATTAAACTTTTGCATTAGCTTTATTAGCATTTCTTATAACCTCCTGTAACTATTTTATTATAAAGTAGTTATAGGCACAAATTTTTGATTTTAGATGAGCAGTTAAGATAACAGGAGAATGCAGAGTTGGTTCTGGTGGCCATTTCAAAAGAAGTTAAAGCAGGTCTCCAAAAGCCCAATTTCGGTTATTAACAGGTTTTCCACATTGCCGAAGGCGGGGCAAAGCAGAATCGAAAAATTTTGCCGGCAGCGATATTGGACCAAAAAGCCCGTAAAATTGTGTAAGTCCTTGTAAATACAAGTTATAGCGACAACAAAAAACGGTGTTAAAAAGTGCGAACCGCCTTCGCCAGGGCTACGGCGGAGAATAATTGAGGAGTCGCTGTGCGGGGGTGGGGGAAATGATTGATTATCGATTGTTGATAATTGATTATTTTGTTGAAATCGCTTTGCGATGCTGGTTTGAGATAGGTTCGACAAGCTCACTACAGGTTGGGTTTGATTGGGATAAAATAGTTCGTAGTTCATTGTTCGTTGTTCATAGTTTCCGCCTTCGCCAACGGCGGACAGGCGTTGTTCGTAGTTCATAGTTCGTAGTTCATTGTTCGTAGTTCATTGTATTAACTGAAGTTATGTTCATTTGGGCGTTCGGGAAATTGGGTTTGTTTTGGATAAAATAGTTCGTAGTTCGTTGTTCGTAGT
>CAZMCN010000051.1:0-13841 GCA_964564845.1 uncultured Pirellulales bacterium
GTATCTGTTCGGCGATTTGGAGGGATTTGTGCTGATTTCGCTGTGTGTTATAGTTGCATCGTGCCCAGGGGAGGTAAATGTAGGCGGGCAGGGCTTCGGAGGGATACAAAAAGGCGAACAAATCTGCACAGTATTTGAAACTGTCGGCAGCGGTTTCGTAAAGCTGCAGTCTCTGGGCATAATCTGCAAAGGCCAAAGCGGCCTGCAGGTCCAGGGGATTTTCACGCAGTGCAAGTCTTAGATATTCGAGATATGTAGCCGGCTGAATCTGTTCCGGCATAAGCTCAGCGAGTTTCTCAAATGCCAGCTTATTGTGATTATTGATGTTGAAGGCACGGGCAAAATATAATGCGGCAGCTTCAATGTCGGGTTTTTCGGCGGCCAGCAGGCCAAGCAGGGCGGCCAAATCGGACTTCAGAAAGGCGTTTTTCGGGCCGAAATTTTTTAGCATCTGCTCGAGAAGTTTTTCCCGTTCTTCCCGAGAATCCAACTGCTCAAGCAGATACCCCACGGCCAGTCTTACCACCTCGAGGTCGGATGAGCTGTCCACATATTTTACCAGGGCGTTTGCCACCAGGTCCGAATAGTCCTGTTCTGAGTCGGCATCAGGTGCTGCAGTTAAACGTGATGCAAACCTGATTGTCCAGGGAAGCAGATAGCCGGCTCTTTTATCCAAATTTATCGCGGCGTTTAAGAAGAGAATCGTCTGGCTGTTTTCTGAGGCACTTCGGTCTTCGGAATTGCCCTGTTCATAAGCAACTTCGTAAAATATCCGGCTGACAGAGGGCGAAAATAGCGTCTCTGAGTCCAGAGGCACCGCCGAGAGGCCTCCCCACGCGCGCTGCGCCCAGGGCGAGTTGAAACAGAAGAAAAATACCAAAAAAACTAAAAGAATCCTGTCCTTGAGCATTAGCGTCTCCATCAAGCTGACAAAAAAGCGTCCGTTAATATACTATATTTCGGGCGATTTTGTTTATCGCTTTAGGCGTATTGACAGCTTAAATTTTGCATTTTCGCCGTTTTATGTGGATTGAGTATTATTTTTTTCTCTGCTGAGGATAAAAAGGAACATTTTCAAGTGCTTATAGTGATGGAGATTACAATAGTTGGTAATCAGACGATTGGCTCATTGCCACTTTTTCTGCCGAGGATGAGAGAGAGCATTTCGATATTCAGGAATTTGGCCGCTATCAGATACATTACGGCCGCTGATGGCACAACTACAGCCAACCTTAGAATGTTAAAACATCTATCATAAGACAGATTACTCATAATCCTCATAATTCCGGCGCCGACTAAAAACATGAGAACCGTGGCGGCAAGCGTTTTCACAAAAGCACCTCCCAGACCGGCTAATATTGGCTTGCTAAAGGTTTTGCGAAGGACAAAGAGCAGAAAGGCGACCTGTAAATATGAACAAATCGCGGTCGAAAGCGCCAGTCCGGCTGTTCCCATAAACCAAATAAGAGTCAGATTAAGAGCGATATTTACAAAAACTGCAACCAGCGCGCTTCTGGCCGGTGCCTTTGAGTTCTGCATCGAATAAAAAGCCCGCGTGACAATCTGCTGAGCGAAGAAACCTGTCAGTCCAATTGCATAAAACGACAGTGTCCAGGCCACTATCGGTGTATCATCGGCTGTGAATTTGCCATGCTCGAATATTGCTGAGACCAAAGGTTTGGCCACGAGAAACAATCCGGCGGTGGCGGGAATCGCTACGAAAACCGCACCTTGAAGCCCTCGTGAGATGGTACCGCGAAGCGCATCAAAATCCTTTCTTGCCGCATCGGCACTCATAACGGGGAAAATAGCGGTAGCGAGCGATATTCCCAATACCCCGAGCGGAAACTGGTAAAGCCGCTGGGCGTAGTAAAGATAAGATGGGGCGCCATAGCTCAATGGGTATCCTTCTTTGGTCATAAGAGAAAGTGCAATGACGTCATCGGCAAGTGTGTTAATCTGTGTAACGGTAAGGCCGAGTATCATCGGCCCCATCAGGACAAGAATTTTTTTAAAGGCGTTAGAACGAATAGCCCAGGCAGGCCTGATGTAAACACCTCTGGAGCGCAACGGCAAAAGTTGAATGGCAATCTGCACCAGCCCTGCAATTAAGACTGCGACAGCAACGAAGAAGACCTGCTGTTGAGCCTTGATATTGAAGAACCAGCCGGTAATTAAAATACTGCCGATGATAAAGATGTTCAGGACTATTGGTGAGGCCGCTGGCATTGCAAAATGTCTGTGGACGTTAAGTATGCCTGCCAGTATCGCCACGGTGCAAACAAATATCATATACGGCAGCATAATGGAACACAATGCCAGTCCAAGTTGAGGGCCGGTTCTGGTTTCAAAAAAGTAGTAGTATGTCCAGACGAGCCCTTCACCGATAAGTACCAGCGCAGCTAAAAATACAAATAAAACAGTTACTACGGTGTTGGCCAGTCGTTGTGCCTGCTGGGGATTATTATGAAGCTCTTCGCTATATACCGGAATGAAAGAGGCTGAAGCAGCTCCTTCTCCAAAAAGTCTTCTGGCGAGGTTTGGAATCTTAAAGCCCATAGTCCAGGCGGTCATTAGCCATCCAGCCCCAAAGAAGTGTGCGAACGCCATATCACGCACCATCCCCAGCGTTCTGCTTACGACCGTCAAAGAAGCAATTTGTCTGAATCCTTTTATCATATCGTATTGCTTATATCGTATGTGGTATTGCGTTTTTGGTAAAGTGATTTTCCGGCCGTGTCTATTCGAATGCTTTAGGAGCTACCGTAAAGGTGCGGAATCTGCCGATATTGTTTAGCAATCCGACCGAGACCATACTGACCAGCAGACTCGAGCCGCCGTAACTTACCAGCGGCAAAGTCAAACCCGTAATCGGCATTAGGCCCAGTGTCATACTCACATTGACGATGACCTCAACGGTGAACATTGCTACGACGCCGACCGCAAGCAGTCTGCCGAACGGGTCGGTGTTGTGTTCAGCAATTTCGAGTCCGCAACCAACTATAATCACGTAAAGTCCCAACAGAGCCGCACAACCGGCAAAACCCCATTGTTGTGCGATGATAGCGAATATGAAGTCGTTGTGCCTTGCCGGCAGAAAGTTGTATTTAATGAAAGGTCCCTGCCGGTAGCCGTAACCTTTTATTCGGCCTGAAGCAACCGCATATCTTGAGCGGATAAGGTGGAAACCTTCGTCGCGTCTCCACTGCTTAGTGCTGAATTTTTTGCCGACAAGGATTTCCCCAAGTGTTGGGTTCTCCTGAGTTTTCTTTTGGAACCAGTCGTTTTGGAGCAGTACAGAACTTATTCTTGTCCTTTGGTATGGTTTCATTCCAAACCACATCAGAGGGCTGAGAAGAAGAGCCAGAAGTATTATTATTAAGAGGTGTCTGACCTTCGCGCCGGCGACGAAGAGCATTGTAAATAGAATCGGCATCATCAGTATTACAGTGCCCAGGTCCGGCTCGAGCAAGATTAACACCATCGGCAGTATTGTCAGAGCGAACGGTCCAATCAATGCTTTGAAACTTCGGTAATTGCTGCGGTATCGCAGATACCATGCCAAAGCGAGGATGTATGCGAGTTTGCAGAGCTCCGAGGGCTGGATGCTCGGCAAAGACGGATGAATTCTAATCCATCTGTGTGTGCCGTTAATCAATGGTACGAACGGCAGATTAACGAACCAGCCGAGCAGAACGACGGTCAAAAGCAGCAGAACAACGCCATATATCCAGTAGCTCGCAGCGCCGAGACGGCGGTAGTTAACGAGGTTGACGGCAAGGAAAGCAGCCGCCCCGATCGCGATGAAAATAATCTGTTTTTGCCAATTATTGACCAAATCCTGGAAATCTTTGGTCTGGCTTGCGGCAGCCGGCTCGGCCGGGTGGCCCACAGAATAAATAGTGATTGTCCCCACGGCAAGCAATAATAGTGTTGCCGCCATCAAAGTAAGTCTTACGACAATAAGTCGTCCTTTTAGAAAAGTGTACATAATGGCAAAGAAACAATAACATAGAGTTGGTCGAATTGCAAAGCAGTGCGTAAAATTGCGAAAATTTTTTCCCTTCCCCTTTCTCCAACAAAACTTCTTTAATGGCCATTTATACGGCAATAATGGCACAAATCAGTACCGAATTGTCAGTAATGTGCAATAATCTGGTGAAATATGCATATTTTTTACCAACTGCTGTAAAAATGGGTAAAAAGACTTGACTTTTGGGTGGGGATTTGGTTAAATAGTGTCAACAGATTGGGGGTTTGTTAATGCAAAAACGCAGATATGAGCTTCTTAAGCGCAGCAGCAAGGCAAAAATAGGTTTTTTGCAGGTTATTTGAGGCTTTTTGGGGCCATTGAAGGCGAAACCATGATAGCAACGAGGGAAATTTCGTTGAGTAAGGAAAAAAGTGCAACTGGGCGTTTAGGCAACCTTTGTAAGTATTTTCCCTTAACTTGCAGATTTTTTAAAAATTTTCAAAATTTTTCTTGATTTATTTTGTTTTTTGTGTTACTTTACATTCAACCTTCACCGGTTAATAGTGTGTTGCGCATATCCTTAATGTGCACGATTTCGCCGATTGGCGGGAAAGGAGGAATGGGCATTTGGTATTTATTGCCTGGTTGTCCTGTCGGCCGGGGTGTATTGTTCAATTAACTTATTACTACAGTTAAAGCGAACAAACATAAAAAAGAGATTTTTATCAGGCAGGATTAAGGTTTAATGAGGATGAACCTTAAAGTAACAACCAGAATTGTGCAGAGTGTGTGGCTCTGCAAGAGAAGAAAAGAAAGGAAGGTTACATTATGAAAAAGATTCTATTTGTTTTGACGTTGCTTTTGCTCGCCGCACCTGCGATGGCAACTGTTACCATTAGTGCCACCCAGTCAGCTACTGAGCCTTGTGATGTTTACATCACGTATGTGAACACTGAGGACAGTAATGTCAGGGCCTTTGCTCTGGATATCTGGGTGGATGACGGTAACATTCTTGCCATTGAGGATTACAATAAAGGTGAGTGTATAGGTGACGCCAACTGTGGCTATGGCATCTTTATGGGCACGATTCAGATTGACACGAGTGGTAACGTTACCGATGACGGAACCCCTGTAGCTGAGCTTGCCGACCTGCCGAGCGACACTCTGCCCGGGCCTGACAGCAACGGCGTTACTACTGAGATGGGCTCGCTGTATGAGGCGGGTGTAGTTCCGGGTCCGAAACAGACCGGCACCTTGTACAGGGTAAGAGTTAGTAAAGTTCCCTGCAATCTGTGTGTCAGGACTAACGCCAGCCGTGCCGGTATAGTGCTGGAGAATGGCAGCAGTTCGGAAGACGCAGGTCCTCCGTTCACAACCAATCTGCCTTTCTGCGTGGCTCTCGCCGGAGCCGGTCCCTGCCCGGGTGATTGTGAACCCACGGGAGGTGACGGCGACATCGATATCGCTGACTATAACAGGCTTAAGGGCAAGTTGAGTCAGGCCGGCTTCTTCAATAACGGCGTCTATTATATTGCACCTGGTGACCCGAATACCGGTTTCCTGTGGGATGCTGCTTTGGATTGCGACCCGTGGGGCGTCGGTGATGGAAAAGTCGATATCAGCGACTTTAACAGGCTTAAGGGCAAGTTGAGTCAGGCCGGCTTCTTCAACAACGGCGTCTATTACATTGCACCTGGCGACCCGAATACCGGTTTCCTGTGGCCATGCCCGTAATTTAGAATTGGTTTTTCAATTTATGGATGTTTAGTTTATTAGTTTCGACTTTTTTGTAAGGAGAAGTATGATGAAAAAGTTGTTTGTTTTAGGGCTTGTCCTGGTCATCTCTTCGATGGCGATGGCTGCCCGAGTGGACCTTGTCGTGCTAAACCCGCCGACTGAGTACCAGCCCAGTGATACCATCACGATATCGCTGGTTGGCAGCGGCTTTGATACGAGTGGCTCTGCCCCCTGGGATTCATGGGGCGGACTGGCAATCGGGACGGCGACATCGGATAATGGTGGCACTGCCTTGAACCCAGACCTGCATACAGAATTTAAGGGCGGCTTGTATTACAAAGGTACGGTTGTAAATTCAGGCGGCATTCTGATTCAGACCGTTGATGGCGGTGTTGATATGGGTGACTACGATGGTATTCCGAATGGTGAAGCCGGATGGTGGTTTGAATTCCATATTCCGGATGTACCGTATTCGACTATTATCACGATTGACCTTACCAATCTCGTTATCAGGGACTGCTTCCAGGATACGATGAGTGTCATTTATGGTGGAGCGCTTGAGATTCACGTGGTTCCCGAGCCGATGACCATCGCGTTGTTGGGAATTGGCGGGCTGTTCCTGCGTCGCCGTAAATAAGGGCGGGCAGACAAGCCAAAAAACAACCTTAGGTATTCCAGGAGGCAGGTCGTGGACCTGCCTCTTTTTTATTTTTTGACACTGATTTTGTTCCTGCCACGAAGGCACAAAGACACAAAGGAAAAGAGGATAGCGTTTAGCGTATATAGCGTTTAGGAATTTGACACGGATTAACACTGTATTTAAGGATTTATATTCGGCGTTCCTTCGGCTGCCTCGACTACCTCGACCGTGCTCGGTACAAGTCCGCTTGGTATAAATCCGCTCAGGAAAAGTTTTGCGGGAATGACAACTTCGCCGATAGTGTCTGTGGTTTTTCTGCTTTGCTTTTTATCGGGCGTTGGTGGTCGGCCTTAATTGTTGAAAAAAACACTTGTCTTTCGATAATTTGCTTGACTTGTATTTGTTGTTTTGATAAAATAGCTTTATCTTAAATGGGGTTGTTAATACTGTTCAAATATGGGGGAAATATGATGAAGAGTTTTTTGCTTTTGGGGATTGTTTTAGCTCTCTGCTCGTCGGCGATGGCGGCAGGCCATATCGAGCTTCGTATCGCACCTGAAGACGTTAATCCGGGCGGCTATCAGGCCAGCGACACTATTACCATTCAGATTTATGCCACAGGTTTTTACACGGATTATCCCAGCGACACCATTGGCTTTATGGACATTGATTCCATAAATACCAATAACGGCGGTACTGCTTCAGCACCTGACCTGCACGATACACTGGAAGCAGGGTTCGGCATCAGTGCCGGCACGGTTATAAATTCGGGCGGCATTCTGATTGAGAATATCAGAGGATATAAGGCAGCGCTGGATTTGGTTGGTGTATATCCCTTCCCGGCGGTTCTGTGGGAATGCGAGTTTCATATTCCCGACCTGCCGTATTCGAGCATAATCACAATCAGCCTCAGCGGGTTGAGTCTTACTAACGTTGGCAATCAGACCATCGTACCGTCATATACCGTGTCAGGGCCGCTGGAAATTCACGTGGTTCCCGAGCCGGCTACCGTTGCGCTGCTCGGTCTTGGCGGGCTGTTCCTGCGTCGCCGCAAGTAAGAACTCGCCGGACAAACAATGACATTACATATTTAAGAGGCAGGTTACAAAACCTGCCTCTTTTTTTGTGATTATTAACCACCTGTGAAGAGCTCAAAGTCAGCTAATAAATTCCAATAGCTTTCGATAATTTGTTTGATTTTTACCTGCTGTTATGCTAAAATAAGCTGAAGTTGTGTGAGGTCTTTGAGAACAGTGAGGATGATGAAAAAGCTTTTGTTATTGTGGATTGTTTCGGCCTTTTGCTCTGCGGTGGTGGCGGCAGGCCATATCGAGCTTCGTATCGCACCTGAAGACGTTAATCCGGGCGGCTATCAGGCCAGCGACACTATTACCATTCAGATTTATGCCGCAGGTTTTTACGAGAATTACCCCGGCGACACTATTGGCTTTATGGATATTGCCGCAGTACAGAGCGATAACGGCGGCACAGCTTCGGAACCGAACCTGCACAGCGCACTGGCAGTTGGAATTGGTGCCAGTGCCGGCGATGTTATAAATGCGGGCGGTGTTCTGATTGAGGATATCAGAGGCTATAAGGCAGCGCTGGATTTGGTTGGTGTATATCCCTTCCCGGCGGTTCTTTGGGAATGTGAGTTTCATATTCCCGACCTGTCTGCTTCGAGCATAATCACAATCAGCCTCAGCGGGTTGAGTCTTACTAACGTTGGCAATCAGACCATCGTACCGTCATATACCGTAGGAGAGCCGCTGGAAATTCAAATGGCGTGCTGCCCGGGTGACACTAACAATGACGGCGACATCGATATTGATGACTATAACAAGGTAAAGGGCAAATTGAGTCAGGCCGGATTTTTCAATAACGGCGTCTATTATATTGCACATAGCGACCCGAATACCGGTTTCCTGTGGGATGCTGCTTTGGATTGCGACCCGTGGGGCGTCGGTGATGGGGACGTTGATATCGACGATTTTAACAGGCTTAAGGGCAAGTTGAGTCAGGCCGGCTTCTTCAATAACGGCGTCTATTATATTGCACCCGGCGACCCGAATACCGGTTTCCTGTGGCCATGCAATTAGTTTGTGATGAGGATTTGGGGATTTGCAGCGGTGTGTCATTTTTCCGCAGAAGGGGAAAGAGCTGTTAACTATCTGCCTTGGGCAGCATAAAATATTTGCAGGGTCTTCCTGAACCGTTTCTGGTTCAGGGTTTCTTTGAGCATTTAATAATCGTAGTAGCGGACGCTGTCGGAATCGGTGCCCCCCCAGTCGAGCCTTATAGTCTTTGTAGCAGCGTGATAGAGCCAGCCGTATTCTCCGGAGGCTTCTTCGGGAAAGGATTCCTGGTTTGCCAGGGCCCTTACTGTCCATTCGTTATTGAAAGGGTTTTTGGGTTTGTTTGAGATATAGGGTCCAAAGTCCTGAGCTGAGGGGTTGGGGACATACTGGCCGTCAATATTTGTAGCGGCGATAAGCTGAATGTAGAACCAGGTAGATAGCGGGGTCGATGATGTGTCGCCGTTGGGATATCCGGGAGCGGCGTCGTTGTGCTCTGCTGCGTAGATTTTAATGGCGTCCCGAAGTATGCGCAGATTGTCCTTTGCCGCAGCGGCCCTGGTCTGTTTGATGTGTCCCTGAAAGGTCGGCAGGGCCATAGCCGCAAGGATGCCCAGAAGGGCGATGACTATCATCAATTCGACAAGTGAAAACCCCTTTTTCATACGCATACCTTTAGACGTACCGTTAGAATGTTATCCTTCATCGGCTTATAAAAGGGGGGACTTAACCGAATAAGAAATGTTATGGGACATAAGAATTGATTTTTAATTTTCCAGCAGATGGATATTCGATATTGATAAGTGCTTTTGCTCTGTTTTAATTCTGCCTTGCCCAGTCTCCGCCCAGCAGCACGAAATCCCGTACATCGACAATGCCGTTATTGTCGAGGTCGGCGGGGATTAACGGGGCCTTATTGAGCCAGGTATTAACCAGCAGTAGAAGGTCGGTGAAATCGACCGTGCCGTTGGCGGATAAGTCGTAAATCTGCAGCTCGTAAGCGCCGATGTCAAAACCGTCAAAGTACGGCCTTGGGTCTTCGTTCAAGTCGGTCAGCGGGGCGTGAAGTGAGATTCCGGCATCCCTGCAGGGTGAAAAATATGGTATGTGATAGTCGCCAAATACCCAGCTCGCATTCGGGTCGTTCGGTTCGACTATGACATTAGTATCGTTCACGTCTGCCCAATAGCCGGTCGTGAGCAGACAGGGGTCGGCGGAGATATTGCCCTCAGTTCCGGTGAGGTCGTTTATTTCGCCGATATAGTTTCCGCCCTGATTGTTCCAGACGTTATTATTCATCAGGTTTGGCTCTGACGGCAATGAGCCATCCGGTTTTACGTACACGCCGCCGGTGGTGCCGTTATTAGTAATGATATTGTTGGTGATTGAGTAAGCGGCCAGATAGGCAATTGCTATACCGGAACCTGCATACTCTGCCGTGTTGCCTACAATTGTATTGTTCGATATCTTAGCGATGCCGGTTCCCTGTACCCAGATTCCGCCGCCCTCGTCGGCCTTATTGCCGCAGATAATGTTATTTCTGATTAAAGTGTCACTGTTCCTAATCCCTATACCACCGCCGCGGCCGCCGTCGCCGTGGCCCGAAGATGTCGCCGTTGAAATGTTGGCTGTTATAATGTTACCTTCGATGACTCCTGCCGGACTGTCCCACTGCCAGATTCCGCCGCCCCACGCACACATTGCCTTGTTGGCTTTAATTACATTATCAATAATCCAGGCCGTTGTATTATCGTAGGTATAAATACCGCCGCCGGCTTCGCCGCTTGTAAAATTGTTTTCAATTCTGTTGTTCTTTATTAAACAGCTTGAGCCAGGTCCAATGTGCACACCACCGCCGGCCGTACCGGCATCGTTATCAATGATAGTATTGTTGAGCACCTCTGCGTAGGCGTTGTTTCGGCAGTCAACGCCACCGCCGTAACTGTCGGCTGTGTTATTTGTAATGTAGTTGTACATCAGCATCGGCCCAACCGAATCGTTGACGTGTATTCCGCCGCCGTATTGGCCGTGTCCGTTTTGCAGCCGCAGACCGGCAACCAATGTAGAATCATTTTGCCCGGAAAGAATACTAATACAACTTCCCTGGTCATTGCCGTCTATTATTGTTTGTGCGACAATGTTCGCATCGAGTGGGTTGAGACTTCGCAGGCGAATGTTCTTGGTGAGAAAGTCAACGTTTTCCCGGTAAAAGCCGGGCAGCACGATGATTTCATCGCCGTCATTTGCGTTATTAATAGCTTCCTGAATGGTATTGAAATCAGTCGGTACAACGATGGGTTTGTATTCCTGCGGCCCCATATCAACTACACCGTTGACCGTACGGCTCGTTCCGTCGTAATCCTCTGTAAGCCAAACCTCAAGAGCATCATTGGCCCCGGCGTCAATGCAGGGTGAATTTGGATGCAATTCGTGCAGGGTCAGCGGCTCCGGAAACGCCGGCAGGACCTGCGGGTCAGCAGATATATTACCGTTCGTTCCGGTCAGGTCGCCTGTGACGCCGCCGTAGTTGCCGGCAGCATTGGCCCAGACGTCATTGTTTTTGATTACCGTACCGGCCTGGATTGTGTAAATACCTATATTATTATTGTCGTAAACAATATTATTTGCGATTAAGTCTGTCGAGCCGCTGCCGCTGGTTATTGTTGCTGCCCGTATGTGCGTATTGATGACCGTATTGCCTGTAAAGAGATTGTTGATAACCTTGCCGGCGGTGGTGGCTTCAAGTAATATCGCAGAACCCGTTGGATTATTGTTGGCCGGCCCGCTGCAGGTGTTGCCGATGAAAAAGTTGCACGCAATAATCGGCGAGCAATTCACGAAATAATAAATTGCTCCGCCGTGCAGTCTTTCAGAATCGTTTTTCTCGAACCAGTTATTCGTAACTTTTGAGTAGCATTGGCCGCCAAGATATATTGCTCCGCCAATATAATGGGCGGTGTTGTATTTGAAGATGTTATTGGAGATTGTCGGCGAGCAGCTTGCTCTTGCGAAAACGCCCCCGCCATACCAGCCGGCATAGTTGTCGATAAAGGTATTGTGAGTGATTACGGGCGAGGCGCCGTTGTGACAGAAGATTCCACCGCCGCCATATTCGGCCCGGCAGTCTTTGAAGATGTTTTTTGTAATGATGGGCGAGGCGTTGCTGCAATGTGCGCCGCCGCCGTCGCCATTTTCTCCATCCCAGCCTCGCCAGGTAACGGTAGGGTCGGTTTGGCCGGTACCGTTTTGAATGGTAAAACCGGTCAGTACCGAATTGGCGTCTTCAGCCTTGTTAAAAGTTACGACACTGCCGATGTTCGGGTCGGCAGGATTGGAGCCGTCGATGATTGTTGTTGCCACCACATTCGGGTCGTTCGGGTCTTCTGACTGAAGTATAACAGCTTTTCCGAGAAAATCGATATTCTCCAGATATGTGCCCGCTGAGATGATGATAGTATCACCGTTGTTGGAATCGTCGATTGCCGACTGAATGGTGCTGTATTGTCCGCTGGGGACATAGAGCGTATCCGCCGAAATTTCTCCGCAGCATAAAGCAAGTGTTATAACCAATAAGAGTCTTTTCATCATCCCACCTTTTGAGTGGACAACACTACCAATGGTAAGATATTATAGCATAAAAAGCCAGCCGAATCCAGATGTTTTTTGCTTGTAACTTGTGTTTTATTAAAAAGTTATAAGGTTTGAAACAGGAATAAAGTAAACGTTGTGACGGCCTGATTTTACCGGACTTCGGCTCAAAAAATACAGCCAATAAAAAACCTCGCAGCGGTATTCGAGCAAAAATCGTTCTTCGAACAGTTGAAATAAAAATTTTTTTTGGGGGGGTATGCTCGACTTTTATACAACCTGGCGGTAATAAATATATTGACAAAAAGGGCAAAAATCGTATAGACTTGCAGGCAGGAAAATTTGAGTGTTCTTGCGGGCGTAATTCAGTGGTAGAATGTCGGCTTCCCAAGCCGAATGTCGTGGGTTCGAGCCCCATCGCCCGCTTTAGTTTTTTTAGCCCAATAATACAGTTTCTTGTTTTTAAGGAGCAGCCCGGTGAATTTAAGAGACGCCCAGGCACAAAACGTATGGTCGATTTTCCGCCAAATCAGTCAGGTCCCTCGCACATCGAAACATGAGCAGCAGATTTGTCTATGGCTGGAAGAATTCGCAAAGAATAATAATCTCGTACATCGTAGAGATTCGGCCGGCAACATCGTTATCGAGCTTCCCGCAACAGCCGGTTTTGAAGACTCTGCGGCGATTGTCATACAGGGGCATGTTGATATGGTCGGTGTAAAGGATGCCGAATCAACTCATGATTTCCTCAAAGACCCGATTAAAATAATCGAAAAAGATGACGGCTGGCTCTATGCCGATGGTACGACATTGGGGGCCGACAACGGTCTGGGAATTTCACTTGGCCTTGCCCTGGCACTTGAGAAAGAGCCGGCCCATCCCAAAATCGAACTGCTCTTTACCGTCGATGAAGAAACCGGACTGACAGGAGCTGACGCCCTTCAGGAAGGTTTTGTCACCGGCCGGCGACTTCTCAATGTCGATAGTGAAGAAGATTCTTTTACCGCAGGTTGTGCCGGCGGCAAAACAACTTACACTACCGTCGAACTGCAATACGGCGACATACCAGCTGAATTCAGCCCGTATCTTCTTGCTGTTTCCGGCCTCAAAGGCGGCCATTCCGGAATCAGTATTCACGAACAAAGGGCAAACGCTATAAAACTGCTGACCCGGACAATCAACGCTTTAATGCAGGAATTTACTCTCAGCATAGCAGATATTCAGGGCGGCACCGTGCACAACGCCATCCCCCGTGACGCACAGGCGACTATTTGCTTTGACCCGGCCAATCTTAAAAAAGCCAAACAAATCATCGATGGTTTAGTCCCTTCTCTTAAAAGGGAATTCTCCACCACCGACGGCGACCTCACAGTGCAGCTCAATCCGCACTCTCAATCCGATTGCAGCAGGGTGTTCTCCGCTGGCACCGGCGCAAAAGTTATCAACCTGTTGATGGCTCTGCCGCATGGTGTCCACAGATTTTCGCGCAGGTTTGAAGGTTTGGTTGAGACTTCGAACAATCTGGCCGTAGTTAAAACAAACACCTCCGAAAACACACTTCAGATTATAACCTCGCAGCGAAGTTCCGAAGAATCCTGCCTGCAGTATATCACCGGCAGGATTATCGCTGCGGCGAATCTGGCCGGTGCAAAAGTTAAGTCCTCCCAAGGCTATCCCGGCTGGCAGCCTGATATGAATTCACCGCTGCTGGCACAGTGCAAAAAGGTTTACTCCGAGCTTCGCGGCAAAGAGGTACACGTGGAGGTTGTTCACGCCGGCCTTGAGTGCGGCATTATCGGCAAAAAGTTTGAGGGTATGGATATGATTT
>CAZMCN010000052.1:0-13599 GCA_964564845.1 uncultured Pirellulales bacterium
CCCGTATCGCCAGCGGGCTGTCGATTTCACTTCGCCGACACCTTTGCTCACAGGGATGGTCACAAACGCGTCCACAAACGGAAACAAATGGATTGCGTCTCCGGATAATATTGGCAGCTTCGTTTAGTTTTCCTTCAGCGGCCAAAGCCAGATATTCCGGCACATTCACACCTGCGGGACAGGCATGCTGACAGGGTGCCCTTACAATCTCTTCACACACCGCCGCCCGGCAGGTTTTCAGCACAATGTGTTCTTCATATTCATCACGGAAGTATCGAAGAGTCGAGAGTACCGGATTGGGGGCGGTCTGTCCGAGTCCGCAGAGCGAGCCTTTTTTGATATGTTCGGCTAGGTGCTCAAGCACATCGAGGTCCTCGAGTTTGGCCTCGCCGCGACAGATTCCCTGGAGAATCTGAAGCATCTTTTTGGTGCCGACCCTGCAGGGCGTACATTTACCACAGGATTCTGCCTGTACGAATTCGAGAAAATACCTTGCAACGTCCACCATGCAGGTATTTTCATCCATCACGATAAGGCCTCCCGAGCCCATTATTGCGCCAATCTGCTGGACGCTGTCGTAATCAATCTCAACGTCGAGGTGCTTTGCCGGTATGCACCCGCCGGATGGGCCTCCGATTTGGGCAGCTTTGAACTTTCGACCCTTTGGAATGCCACCGCCTATATCGAAAACTATATGACGAAGTGTAGTACCCATCGGCACTTCCACCAGACCTGTATTATTTACTCTGCCGGCAAGAGCAAAAATCTTCGTTCCTTTACTGCCTTCGGTTCCAATTTTGCAGTACCATTTTGCACCGTTTAGAATTATCAGAGGAACATTGGCGAAGGTTTCCACGTTGTTGATATTGGTAGGCTTGCCCATGTAGCCTTTTTGAGCCGGAAACGGCGGCCTGGGCATTGGCATGCCGCGCCTTCCTTCAAGCGAAGCAATAAGGGCGGTCTCTTCGCCACAGACAAACGCTCCGGCACCCATACGAACCGTTACATCAAAGCTAAAGTCTGAGCCTGCAATTTTTTCTCCCAGCAGCCCAAACTGCCTTGCTTGTGAAAGTGCGATATTTATATGCTCGACTGCAATAGGGTACTCGGCACGAACATATATAAAGCCGCGCCTTGCACCAATTGCATAAGCAGCGATAATCATTCCCTCAATAACCCTATGTGGGTCGCCTTCCAGCAGGGCACGGTCCATGAACGCACCCGGGTCCCCCTCATCGGCATTGCAAACAAGATATTTTTCATCACCGGGACTTTTCCGACAGAACCCCCATTTTACTCCCGCTGGAAAACCCGCTCCACCGCGACCCCTAAGGCCGGATTCAGTCACCTCATCTATTACCTGTTGCCCACTTTTCTGCGTGAGGGCCTTTATCGCTGCCACATATCCGCCCCGTTCGATGGCGTCTTCGATACGCTTTGGGTCAATCCGTCCACAGTTTTCCAGCACCAGCCTTTTTTGCCTCTTGTAAAAATCAAGGTCATTGATGCTGGGTGTGACTTTGCCGTCTTGCGTTACCGCAAGCCGCTCAACAGGTTTTCCCTTTTCTATGGTTGTTGATATTATTTCGTCTACATCCCCCGGCGTAACACCACCGTAGAGGTATTCATAGGGCTCGACGAGAATAACCGGCGCTCGGGCGCACATGCCGATACAGCCGGTCTCGACCACTTCGACCCCTTTGTCCTCACCGGATGCAGCCAGTTTCTTCTTGAAGGCATCGGCCACATCTACCGCCCCTAAGGCACGGCAGCCGGTCGTGCAGATAAGCACCCTCGCCTTGTAGCGCTTGCGCTTGTTCAGCAGTTGCTGCTGTAGTTGCTTGAACTGCTGTAATGATTTTATCTTTTTCTCCGGCATTTTTATCAGGGATAATTTGCAAGTATGTTCTTAACCTTGTTCACAGTCATATGGCCGTAATAATCATTGTTCACCATCATCGTCGGGGCAAGAAAGCACGTACCGAGACAGGCGACAGTTTCAAAGGTAAATTGTAGGTCATCGGTTGTCTGGCCTGGTTCAATACCCAAAGCCCTACTTACCGCTTTGACGATTCCCTTGCCGCCTTTGACGTGACACGCAGTGCCCCTGCAACATCTCACGGTATGACGCCCATGCGGTTCGAGGTAGAACTGCTCATAGAAAGTCGCCACACCATATATTCGGCTTGCAGGTATCGAGGTGCGTTTACTCATCTCCATCAATACCAAAGGAGGCAGATAACCGTAGGCATTTTGGATTTGCTGGAGGAAAAGGATTAGCTCATTTGAGTCGGTCGCCGGATTTGACGCCAGTATTTTACTCAATGGCTCAAGGTTCAAAGAAGTTTCTTTCGTAAGGTTCATACTTTATCGCCCGAAAACGCAACTTAAAAAGTTCAACAACAACGTTGACTGTTATAAGCCGGCCATTTCCAGGACGGCGGCAATATGTCGCTCCCAACCCAGCGACATAATATGAATTCCCTGGCACAGGTCTTTGAGTTCCTTAATCAGTCGTGCGGAGATTTCCAGACTTTTTTCGACCCTCTTTTCCTTTCCAGAGGCAGTCAATTCATCGATAATCTCGTCAGGGACGTGTATTCCCGCAACATTTGCGTTCATAAACTTAGCCATACCGGGTGACTTTAAGAAGACGATTCCGGCCATAATCGGCACATTCAGATGCTTTACTTTTTTCATAAAAGCAGCGAACTTGTCCACTTCGTAAACCGCTTGTGTCTGGATAAACTGTGCACCGGCTGCAATCTTTTTCTCCATCTTTACAATCTGCGGCTCAATAGGGTCTGCACCGGGATTAACAACAGCGCCGAGACAAAATTGCGGCGGCCGCCCTTCCAAATCATTGCCGGCCATATCTTTGCCGTTCATCAGCGCCGTGACAGCCGAGAGCAACTGCACGGAATCCAAATCGAAGACCGGCATCGCTTGCGGATGGTCGCCCAATGTTGTATGGTCGCCGGTAAGACACAATAGATTCTCAATGCCTAATACAGCGGCACTCAAGACATCCGACTGTAAACCGAGACGATTGCGGTCCCTGCAGGTAAGCTGCATAATCGGCTCAAGAGATTTTTCCTTCAAAAGGCGACAGGTCGCCATTGAGCCGACCCGCAGCACCGAGCTTTGTAAATCAGTAACATTGAAGGCATCAACCCTGCTCTGCAAAGGCACCAATTCTTCTATGACTTTTTCAATTTCTATGCCCTTAGGCGGCCCAACTTCACAGGTTACTACACACTTGCCCTGTTCGAAACGCTCAATAAGTTTCATACCTTAAAATGCCTCCTTTTCATTTACTTTTCTAAATCATAAAACGAGGTTTTTCGCACGTCCTCGGAAGGCAGCATTTTACTATGGTCTCTTGGAGAATAAGCCTTCTTTAGATTTTCCAATCGTCCAAGTTTTTCCAGTCGCTCATAAATCAACTGCCAGCCGCAATCTTTTTCAGGGTCAACTTCACACTTTCCATCTTTGGCTCCACCACAGGGTCCGTTAAGCAGACTTTTTGCGCACATAGTAATCGGGCAGATACCACCGGTATAGTCCAGTACACACTGTCCACAGGCATTGCATCGCTCATCGGAAGGCCAGAGCCCCTGCATTCCTCCCAGACTCACCGTATCATCAGCAGGATGGACAACCTTGCTGACAACTTTGGAGACAGCCTGGACACCAATTCCACAAGTTAACACCACAATAGAATCCGCCTGCTGAATTTGCTCCATTTCTCTGGAAAGCCGGGTTGTTACCAGGACTTTATTGCAGAGAAAATCGACCAAACAGGTTCCGGCTACGCTCTTGCCCGCTTTTTCCATTTCGTCTTTCATTTGCGCAAGTCCGTCTTTGCCGCCGGTTCCACAGGCTTCGGCACAGCCGTCACAAGCCAACAGGAATATTTTTTTTTCGTTTCCAAGCGATTCTAAAACTTCTTCTATTGGTTTAGTCTTCGTAAACAGCATCTTCAATTTCCTCAAGTACCGTGTTAATGATTTCCGCACTTCTTTGTTTAACCAGTTGGGTCGGCTCTAATCCGCAATCCACTTCGGCCGGTTCAACTCCAATGATTATAACTTCAGATGGCGCACGGTTAAGTTTTTCAGCAGCCGCCAGGGCTTCAATAAGTCCAATCTGATGTAAGCTTATCTGGGAATCCTTTTTGCGGCTGAAAATTTCCGTCAAGTTATTTTTCTTTCGGCCTTTTAATACGGCTTTATAAATAGTGCCCGGTTCTTTGCCGACCTTTAAGGCATCAACAACTACCAGCTTATACAAACCGTCCTGCGACAAGAGAATGTCAAGGCCGGACGTTCCACCATCAATAACCTCCACATTTTCGGGCAGATTTTTTTTCTGCATCTCTGTGGCGATATAGGAACCGATACCCTCATCTTTGAGAAGGATATTTCCCAGGCCGAGAATCAAAACACGTCTGCTTCTGCGTTTTTTCCGGTGCCCTATCGCCAAAACGGTATCCGTTTTTATTTCCATATCAAACAACCCTAAAAACTCCTAACTCATTTGCGCCGGCATCAAGCAGATGCACCGAGCAGGCCAGACAGGGGTCAAACGCCCGGACAATCCGGACCAGTTCAAATGGATTGTCTTTGTCCCTGACTTTAGTACCAATTATCGCCTGCTCTATTGCACCGGGCTGGTCTTTATCATCTTTGGGTGAAGCATTCCAGGCCGTAGGTGTAATAACCTGATACCGCTCAATTTTCTTATCCTTGATGCTTATCCAGTGTCCTACTGAACCTCGTGGGGCTTCCGACAAACCGGCGCCATCGGCGGTTTCAGGAATTTCATTCTCAACGATACACGATTCGTTGGGTTTGAGGTCTTGGAGCCAATCGACCATAGCATCGGCAACAAATTTTGCTTCGAGCGCCCTTGCGGCGTGTCTGCCCAGCACTGAAAACAGCACGTCAACACCTGCATCAAATTGGCCAAGCAGTGAGTCAACCAGTTCTTTTACCTTAATGTCACGCTGAACATAATTGCTTACCATTCGAGCCAAAGGCCCAAGCTCACAGACCTGAGCTTTATACCGCGGAGACTTCAGGAATGAATAGGCTTGCTCTTTGTCAAGCTGGGGTTTCGTTTGTCCCTCGGCAGGGTTTTTGCCCGAATCGGAATCAGCGTACCAAGAATACTTCACATCCTCAGTGATGTTTTCCTCAACAAGTGACTCAGGTTTCAAATCGGGGGAAACAACTGCCGGCTTGAAGAGTTTACCCGTCGGCAGGTCGAAACCTCCGTACGCTATCATTCTTCGACAACCCTTGCCGATAGTAAAATAGTCCCCATAGACTTTTGCGACGGTGATAATGTCCGGTATGTAAATGTTGTCAATAAAATCTCTGATTTCATTGAGTCGCCAGAGGAAATTGGTAATTTTATCTTCGGTTGGTTTTTCGGTAACTCCGCCGGGGACAATACCAATGCTATGAGGCATCTTGCCACCGAAGATGGACAGCATCTCCTGACATTTGCGTCTGATATCCAGGGCCTTTATATAGTGATTGACGAGTTCGGCGTTTGCCTGGCCAGAGACTCGATAATCACCTTCATAGCGAGGTATAAAGGGTGAAAGGTCGCCCACGGCACTTACAGCATCAACATAATCGAGTGCGGCAAGATGATAAAAATGCAGGATATGCGACTGGAGAAAATTGGCGCCGAGTATTAGATAGCGAAGAAGTTTGCCGTTGTCCGGGATTCTATCGGTTAAGCCAAAGGCGTCATCGAGACATAAAGCCGAGGCGGTAGCGTGGGCAGTGGGACAAACACCACAAATTCGCTGTGTTATTCGATTGGCATCGCGAGGGTCTCTGCCCTGCAGGATTATTTCAAAGCCCCTAAAAAGTGTCCCCGCGCTTTTTGCTTCTTTTACCACGCCATCATCTATTACCGCTTCAATAGCAAGGTGTCCTTCTATTCTCGTTATTGGGTCTATTTTTATTTTAGTACTCATTTGAGTTCCTCAAAAGTGATTTTCTCATACATTGGTGAGGTGCCATCCGGAAATTCCGGCTCAACACACCCCAAGCAGGGAGAGCCGGCCTTTACGCACCAATTCAGGCCGTTATTCCACTGTCTCAAGGGACAATCAGCATAGGTGTAATGGCCTTTACAACCTAATTTATAAAGGCAGCCCGGGTCGCCTAACTTTTCGGCAAATTTACCTTTGTCAAAGTCTGCTCGTCTGGGGCAATTTTCGTGAATCAAGCTACCATAGAAAAGCTTCGGACGAGCAAGGTCATCCAACTCCAGAGCATCTACTCCCGAAAACAAAACTGCAGATATCGTTCCTACGAACCAGTCCGGATGTGTCGGACATCCCGGAATGTTCACAACCGCAGTTTCAATTCCCTTTTCGTTAAATATTGCTTTCACTCCTTTACACAGAGTCGGATTAGGTCTGGCCGAAGGGATTCCACCGAAAGTGGCACAAGTGCCAAGGGCAATGACCAGCAAGGCATCTTTGCCCATCTCTTCAACGCTCTGTTGTATCGTCAAATGCCTGCCGTCTTTCTCACCGATACTACCATAGTTGCCATTTTCGGCGGTAGGAACAGCACCTTCCACAATTAATATGTAGCCGCCCTTTCTGTTCTTTTCGGTGTCCTTGAGAACCTCAATAACGGGCTCACCCTGTCCGGCCATTATCGTTGCGTGAAATATCAGATTTAATTGCTGGCCGGGCACCAGCTCATCGAGCAAGAGGTTCCGGAACTTTGGACTTACCGCATTCAAAACAGATACCGAACAACCCGTGCAACCTGCTCCCTGCAGCCAAACAACCGGATATTTTTTAGTCGCCACTTCTTTTCCTTTCTATCTTCTTTTGATTACTGTCATTTGTCGCTGTCGATACAAGCCGCCCTTTTAGCCGACTCGACGGTATTGTAAAGCAGCATAGTTATTGTCATTGGGCCGACACCGCCGGGAACAGGAGTAATTAAACCGGCCTTTTCCTTCACCGCTTCAAAATCGACGTCTCCGACAAGTCTGTAACCTTTCTTTTTTGTCGAATCTTCAACACGATTGACACCCACGTCAATCACTACAACGCCATCTTTGACCATATCGGCCGTAATCGTATTAGGTCTGCCTGCCGCAGCAATAATGACATCAGCACGTCGTGTGTGCTCGGCAAGATTTTTTGTCCTCGTATGACAAACCGTAACCGTAGCGTTACCCATATTACTTTTCTGAATCAACATATTCGCAACGGGTTTGCCGACGATATTGCTTCGCCCGACGATGACTACATTTGCGCCCTCGATTTCAACACCACTGCGGAGCAGGAGTTGAATTACCCCGTGTGGCGTGCAGGGCAGAAAAGCCTTTTCCCCCACCACCATTCTGCCGACGTTCATCGGATGAAAACCATCAACGTCCTTGTCCGGGTCAATCGCCAGAAGGACCTCAGCTTCGTTGAGATGTTTGGGCAGAGGTAACTGAACTAAAATACCGTTAATTTTCGGGTCATTATTCATCCTTTCAACAACGGCCATCAGCTCCTTCTGCGAAGTATCTGCGGGCAAACGGTTGTTATCTGAAAAAAGCCCTATTTCTTCACAGGCCCGCTCCTTGGCTGTAACATATGATTGCGAGGCAGGGTCCTCACCCACAAGGATTACACCAAGTCCTGGTACTATATCGTCTTCGGCGAGCCTTGCCACCTCCTCTTTGAGCTCTGCCCGCATATCCGCAGCTACCTGTTTACCATCAATAATCTTTGCTGCCATCGGTTACTCCTTAAAATTCAAATAAAAAACTTTACTCAAGATTTGTATGCCTTCTACTTATCTGCTTTTTTGAAATTCCTTCGCGCTCGATTATAGCGTAAACAATCGAGTCAAAATACAAAATCATTGCCTGCTCAAACAGCGTATTATTGCAGGGACCAATGCCGTACTTATAACACTTCATAATATCCTTATCGGTAACCGGCAGTACTACAGCATCGTCGGCGGTACCGGCCAATGCAGACTCGGCAATCGCTGTTATCGCTATGACCTTAGCTTTCGATTCGCGCGCAATACGTGCCAAATCCACCGTGGTTGTCGTGGTGCCTGAACAGGAGATAGCAACAAGCAAATCGCCCTTTGTTATTCTGGGGCATGTCACTTCGCCCGGCACATGTACGTCAAATCCCATTTGCATAAGACGCATTGCAAACCAGCCCGTCAGCAGGCTGGACCTTCCTCTGCCGGTAACAAATACCCTCTTGGCCCTCATCAGCGCACGAACCAGCCGTTCTGTAACACGGGCATCTATTTGCTCAAACAGTAACCTGATACCTTCGAATTGTGCGGCTGCAATTTCAAAAATGTTACTATCCGTTTTTGTTCTCGACATTGGATTTTTTCCTCAACTGCTCCCATCGCATCAATTCTGAAACCTTCCCGAGGGTGCTGCCCTCATCGATTTCAGCCATTTCCCTTTCTTCACGCTCAACGACCGCCTGTGCGCGGTTTGCAACTTCCACAATTTTTTCCTGCGCAATTACCACAACTCCATCGTCATCACCTATAATCCAGTCACCGGTACGAATATGCTGACCACCGATTTGGACGGGTACATCAATCATACCCTGGCCCTTTGGCTCACCTGCAACAGGGGTTATAAGCTTTGCAAATGCGGGAAACTTCATCTGTCGTATGTTAGCAACGTCGCGAATTGCACCGTTAATTACTACCCCGGCCAATTTGCGCTGCAGAGAGCTCATCGTGGCTTTTTCACCCCAGACTGCCGGAGGCATTCCGCCGGCATCTACCACAAGTACGTCTCCTTCTGCGGCGATATCTATCGCTTCAACGGGCTTGCTCCAATCGCCCGGGTACGTCCAGACGGTCAAGGCCCGGCCAACCATTTTTACTCCCTGCACTATTGGCTTAATGCCAGCTAGCGCGCCTGTATTGTGCAGCGCTTCAGTTGCGTCAGCAGCAGAAGTCTTCGCCAAAACATCAGCGATGCTTTTCTTGTCGCCGCGTTTGAAAAATGTGGTCTCAACCCGAACACCCGTAGATATAACCTTCTTCAAGGTCTGTGTCGCTTTTCTGGCATCAGGAGATTTTGTAATAGCCCCACCGACAATCACTATTGCAGCGCCGGCCTCGATTGCATCAGCCGCAGTTTCTGAGTTGATTCCTCCTGCCACAGTAACCGGAATGCTGACCGCAGATGCAACCGCTTTCAGGTCATCAAAAGGCAGAGCACCTCGCATTTGCATATCTATCGGCGTATGGACACAAACCGACGCCGCACCCATCAGCTCAACTTCCTTTGCCCGCTGAATCATCCGCTCTCTGCTCTGAAGGCTGAGCAGGTCAACGGTGATTTTGGCATCATAACGCCGAGCCGCCTCAATGCATTCTTTTATAGTGGCATCAGATGCACAGGCGAGTACATGAATAATGTTAGCGCCGGCTTTGGCGGCACACTCGGTCTCCAGTCGGCCGGCATCTATTATTTTCATATCAGCGACTATCGTTATCGAGGGAAACTCACCCCGTAAAGCCCTTACAGCATTTAATCCCTCGCTTTTAATAAGAGGCGTCCCAGCTTCCAGGAAGTCTATGCCGCCTTCGACGGCCTCCTTAGCCACCTTCAAGGCCCGGCTGAGGTTTTCATGGTCCAATGCTAACTGTAATACAGGTTGCATCGCTCGGCACCTAAATTCTAACGCTTTGATACCGAAGGCGGTTTTAGAACAGCCCTTCTACTTTTCCGGTGTTCACATCCACATCAATACGGCGAAAAGCAGGGTCCGAAGCGGTTCCAGGCATCAGCTTAATCGCCCCGGCAACGGGCACAATAAAGCCCGCTCCTTTATACACCATAACATCTCGTATTGGAAGTTCCCAATCTCTCGGCCGGCCTTTAACGTCCGGGTCGTGCGACAAACTCAGATGCGTCTTGACCATACAGGTTCCCAACTCATTGGCCTGCGGGTCGGCCTCCAGAGCCTTTGCTTTTTCCAAAGCTCCATCCGTATAAGTTACGCCATTAGCGCCATAAACTTCTTTGGCGATTAATTCAATTCGTTTTCTCAGTGGCGTTTCGAGTTCATAGAGGAACTTGAAATTACTCTGCTCTTCGCAGGCGGCTATGACGGCTTCGGCCAGTTCTATCGAACCCTCGCCGCCTTTCATCCAGTGCTGCGAAACAGCAGCAAGTGCGCCGTTTTGTTCGGCTATTTTCCGCACCAGTTCAATCTCAGCTTCGGTGTCGGCATAGAAGCTGTTGACACAAACTACCGGTCGGACCCCGCTTTTCTTGACGGTTTCGATATGAGCGATAAGGTTCTCACAACCCTTTTCGAGAAGTTCGAGATTTTCTTTCAGATATGCCTCGTCCAGCGGCAGTCCCGGTTTTACTTCAGGGCCGCCGCCATGCATCTTCAGTGCCCGGATAGTTGCCACAATGACAACGGTGTTTGGAGTTAAGCCCGACATCCGGCATTTTAAGTTCCAGAATTTTTCAAAGCCGATATCAACTCCGAAACCACTTTCGGTTACGTGATAATCACTTAATTTCGTGCCGACCTCATCGGCAATGATTGAGCTTTGCCCGATGGCGATATTGGCGAAGGGTCCGGCATGCACAAATACAGGCTGTCCTTCGATGGTTTGCAGCAGGTTAGGATTGAGGGCGTCAACCATCCACGCCGTCATTGCACCATCAACCTCGAGGTCTGCGGTAGTAACCTCGTTGCCCTTTTTGTCATAGGCGACGACAATTCTGCCCATACGCTGCCGCAGGTCTTTTAAGTCTTTGGCAACTGCCAGAATGGCCATCACTTCACTTGAAACGGTGATGGCAAATCCGGATTCCATCTCATACCCATCCATTTTTCCGCCTTTGCCAATGGTAATATTCCGCAGCGCCTGGGCACAAAAATCCATAACCCATCTCATCTGCACCCTCTCAGGGTCGATATCTAAGCGTTTTAAGTTGCTTTTCGCCAGTCTGGCGTCGTCATAGTTCCTTTCATGCTGCATACGTGAGGTAAGAGCCACCATTGCCAGGTTGTGGGCGTTTGTGATAGAGTCTATGTCGCCGGTAAGCCGGATCGAAAACGGTGTCAGCGGAATGCACTGTGCAAGACCTCCGCCGGCCGCCGAGCCTTTGATATTGAATGTAGGCCCACCGCTGGGCTGGCGAATAGCGCCGACTACCCGCTTGCCAATCTTGCCAAGACCTTCGATAAGACCGATAGCAGTTGTGGTTTTGCCCTCTCCCAGTGGCGTTGGCGTAATAGCAGTAACGTTGATGTACTTTGCCTGGGGCGCATCCTTGAGTCGGTCAAGAACTTTCATATAATCGACCTTGCCCAATTGCAGACCCATAGGCAGCAGCTCATCATCCTTAAGTCCCATTTCGTCCGCCAACTGACGAACAGGCATCATCGTTTTTTCGGCAGCTTCTGCAATCTGCCAATCCTTCATTTTTGTCGCATCAAGATTCATACGTTATTATCCTCACTTCCAATTTTTCCTACATCTGGGGCCCAAAAAACGCGAAATAAGGCGTTGGGAAAACCCACTTCCATATTTTCAGCGAGTTCCGGCACCCCGCCTTTTATTTCTCGCAGCATTATTCTCAATTTCTGCTCACCCTTTGTTTGCCGCAGTATAGACCTTCAGATAAGAATCCGAATATAGCTGCTTGTTCATCAGCATTTCAGCAGTAGCGCTCACATTCATCAGTTCCGTATCAAGCACATCAGCAATCGCCGAATCCATACCATGTGAGATTGCCATAGCAAGAAATACTCGATTTATCAGGCTTCTTTCCGCTGTTCCCTGAGAGAGATTCGACAGTCCCATTGTCATATGCGGCGCAGGTTCGGCAAGATATTTTATCTGGTCCACTGCGGCTAAAATATTGCCGGGCTGAACCTGAGCATTTGGAACCTTGACCGGCAGGATAATCGGGTCAATGAACAGCCTCTGTACGTCAAATCCCTTTTCCATTGCTTTCGAGACGATTTCCGCAGCGATAGCCACGCGAGTATCAATATCCTGAGGCACACCGTTTTTATCCATCGTAAGGGCGATGAGATTCCCTTTCGGCCCAGCCTGCTGGGCCATTTCGATATATTTGTCCAAAATTTCCTCATCGCTTTTCCTGTTCAAAGGCGATGAATTGAGCAGAACACCATTGTCGGTATTAATGACCTTCAGTCCTGCTGCAATAACGTCAGGTTTTTGAGAATCCAGGCATATCGGCGTTGTGCAGGTCTCCTGGATTGTCTCGACGAGCCACTGTATAGTCCCTTCCTGGTCGGCCGCTGCGGTGCCGACATTTACGTCCAGATATGTGGCTCCTGCTTCGGTTTGTCTCCTGGCCAGGTCCTGAATGACTTTTTTATTTTTTTCTGCGATGGCCTGCTTAACATCGGTGAACATCCCGTTAATTCGTTCTGCAATCAGTATCACAATAAAGACCTTTCCTAATCTAAAATGGAAACCCTTAATTTAAAGTAAAATCCAACCACTATCGGCTATAGAGTTGATTGATAAAATTTTTAAAAGTTTTGACCGCTCGTGGATGACGCATTCGAATTATATCAACGCCGGCCTGCAAAAGGCAGATGGCCGTAGCCGCCTCCCACATCGGGCCTCGGTCGGCTACATCTCCCCAGCCCGGCGCATCAGCAAGCTTGGCCTCTTTTGCCCGCCAGGATTCATAACCAACGTCACAAATGACCGGCATCGCCATCATTTTATCACCGCCAAGAGCCGCAAGACGCTGACGTTCCTGAATCGAATAAGCATACTCTATTCCATATCCCAATGCTCCGGTTGCCTGAAACGTTACTATTCGCTCCAGCGGAAAGCCCATATCCGAAACAAGAATATTAACCTGCTTTGCGATATTAATGTCTAAAGGCGCTGCGGTAATGAGATTGTGTCTGTCTGCAAGGGCAATGGCCGTCAGTGCCTTGTAATTGTTCTCTTCAACAATCCCTATCAGGCAGTTTTCGCCCTTGGCGGCTTCGCTTACTTTAGGCATAACCTGATTGTCTTTCTCATTGTTTTCACATCCCCACAGCACAAGCGGTACCCCCACGGCATTTAGCACATCTTCGGTAACTTTGACTGCGTGAGCAGCATCCTTATCGCCTTTATCAGGGTGAATACCATCGAATTTGAGGCAGATTAACTCTGCGCCGAGTTCATCGACACACTTTTTGGCCCAGTCGGCCGGGCTGTCGAGCACATCTTTATAGCTTTCAGCAAGGACATCAGGCCAATCCTGGGGCTTACTGTCGAGAACGTCCATAGCAATGACCGGTTTTTCGCCCATCTGGTCCACAGAACCGCCATAGACCACATTTTTCGCACCGCCTACGGTTACGGTCGAGGTGCGAGTCCCTCCATCGTCTTTGGTTGCTCCAAGGGTAAGGCGATTTACCGAGCCGGTAAAACTTTCTGCAACTTCAGGAACTGGCATTCGAAATCCTCCAAAGTCTTCAATATTATTAAAATTTCTTAAACTTAAAACATTTCCTTGTGTCTTATGTTAATTGAACGGCTGGATAGGTTAACCATTCGCTTAAAG
>CAZMCN010000053.1:0-13522 GCA_964564845.1 uncultured Pirellulales bacterium
CATTGGGCATGGACGCATCGATAATAATATTATTCGGCAGGTGCAGGTTGGTAATACCTTTTGACGAATCGACCATAGCCAGTCTTGGACGGTTCTTATAAACACCATCGATATCAGCTTCGATTTCGGCTTTCTTTTCAGGGTCAAGTCTGTTGAGCTTATCCAGGATGTCAGCAAGGCCGTTGTTCACATTAGCTCCGATTTCTTTGAGCACATCGGCATGTTTTTTAAGTACATCTTTATAGAATACAGAAACGCAATGGCCGAATATAATCGGGTCTGATACCTTCATCATTGTGGCTTTAAGATGCAGCGAGAGCAATGCGGAATCTTTTTTAGCTGCGTCAATCTGTTCTTCATAGAATTTACGTAAAGCCGCAACGTTCATGACAGCCGTATCGGCCACTTCACCTTCCTGAAGTGCGATATCATCTTTGAGGATTGTTGAATTGCCGCCGGCATCGACAAATTCGATTTTGGCACGGCATTGTTTGGCCATAGTGACAGACTGTTCGGTGCCATAAAAATCCTTGCTGCTCATATGAGCAACACGAGCTTTAGAGCCTTTAGCAGGCCAAGGCTTCATCATTTTATGCGGATGCTTTTTGGCGAATTCTTTTACCGAAGCGGCTGCTCTGCGGTCGGAGTTGCCTTCCCGCAAAACAGGGTTCACAGCCGAGCCCAGCACTTTGGAAAATCTGGCTTTCAGTTGTTTTTCTGCGTCGTTTTTTGGCTCTTCAGGATAGTCTGGAATGTCATATCCCTTTTTCTGCAGTTCTTTAATGGCCCCTTGCAGTTGGGGAATCGTAGCGCTGATACAGGGCAGCTTAATAACATTCGCCTGCGGAGTCTTGACCAGTTTGCCCAGTTGACTGAGGCAGTCTTCGCTTTTTTGTTCTTCGGTAAGATTGTCCGGGAAGTTTGCTATAATTCTGCCGGCAAGCGAGATATCTTTAGTTTCAACCTCGATACCGCAAGCCTTTGCGTAAGCCTTTACCACCGGCAGTAATGAGTACGTTGCCAAAGCCGGTGCTTCGTCAACTTTAGTCCAAATAATATTGAATGTTGCCATTCTTCTTTTCGCCTGTTTTTTATACCAAAATTCCCAAAATTTTTACACTTCCTCTAACGACAGGGCAATAGTATTACAGTGCCAGCTGCCTTTTGTAAAGAGTAAATATATTTTATTGAGGCGATTTTCTGCGTGCAAACCTCTTGAATTTTCGCTAAAAAGCCCTTTTATTCGCAAGATTAGGTTATGCACAGCCGGCTTTTCCGGCTATAATTTATAGTGCAAAAACTGCTTTCCTGCTCAGGCATATTTTATGTGCGGCATGCAGGGGGAGTTGATACTTTCGAATAAATGCTTTAACATCTTGTTTCAGTGATTTTTGGGAGTGTAGCTCAGCTGGTAGAGCAACGGCCTTTTAAGCCGTAGGTCTTGGGTTCGAATCCCAACACTCTCATTTTTATTCATAAAGAGCGAGAAGGTATCAAAACAATATAAACAGGTTTTTGTGGTCGGCTCAAACCAGATAATCCTGACTCTTTAACCGATTATGGCATCTTTGCCGGATAATATTGATTCTTTCAGCGAGAACACAGGCAAATTGTGGGAGAATATGAATGCCTGTACGCTTTGCCCGCGAAAGTGCAGGGTTAATCGCATCAAAGGGGAAACTGGTTTTTGCGGTATCACAGATATGGCGGTGGTCAGCTCGGTAGGTCCGCATTTCGGAGAGGAATCGGAACTTGTAGGTTTCGGCGGGTCAGGGACGATATTCTTTGCCGGCTGCAACCTTGGCTGCATATTCTGTCAAAATTTCGACATCAGCCACCAGCGCCACGGCAACGAGATGACGATTGAACAGTTGGCGAAGTCTATGATTGAGCTGCAAAACTACGGCTGCTGCAATATTAATCTGGTTACGCCAACCCACCTTGTCGCCCCTATTATGACAGCTATTGAATTGGCACGGAAGAAAGGTCTGAAGCTGCCGATAGTTTACAATACCGGTGGGTATGACTCGGTCGAGACGCTGGAGCTTCTGGCCGGTATGGTGGATATTTATATGCCGGATATGAAGTATTCGGATTCAAAGGTTGCCGAGAAGCTTTCCGGCGCGGCGGATTATCCGCAGATAAACCGGGCCGCCCTTAAAGAGATGCACAGGCAGGTGGGGGATTTGCAGGTGGAAAATGGAATTGCTTTGCGCGGCCTTTTGGTAAGGCATCTTGTTCTGCCGGAAGGTCTTTCAGGCAGTTTTGAAATAATAGACTTTTTAGCCGAAGAGATTAGTCAAGAGACCGCTATTAACGTAATGGGCCAGTATCGACCCTGCTATAAGGCCTCGACACATACCGAGCTAAACCGCGGACCTACGACCGAGGAGATAGGAACGGCCCGCCGTTACGCAATCGAAAAGGGGTTGAATGTTCTTTTGTGAATTATGTTTTGTTGCATTTGCAGCACATCTCGAAGAAGCGGTAACACACTAAATGCCAGTTTTTACGTGAAATATGCGCAAACTGCGGCTACAATAGTAGCAAATGGCAACATTCAAACTCAATAGTCAATTTAAGCCTTCCGGCGATCAGCCGCAGGCAATTAAGCGGCTCACAGAAGCTCTGCAGGCAGGTAAAAAGTTCCAGACATTGATGGGCGTTACCGGTTCGGGCAAAACATTCACAATGGCCAACGTATTAGCCCAGTTCAACCGCCCCGTCCTGGTCATATCACACAACAAAACATTGGCCGCCCAGTTGTATGAGGAATTTAAAGAATTATTCCCTGAAAACGCCGTCGAATACTTTGTCAGCTATTACGATTATTATCAGCCGGAAGCTTACATTCCCCAGCGTGACATTTACATCGAAAAAGACGCCTCGAAGAACGACGACCTCGACCGGCTTCGGCTCTCGGCCACAACTTCTCTGTCCACAAGAGACGATTGTATAATAGTCGCCTCTGTCTCCTGTATTTTCGGATTAGGCAGTCCGGAAGATTACAAGGCCTCGGTAGCGGCCGTTCGCATCGGCGACTCAATCGACAGAAACGAACTGCTCGGTCGATTTGCCGACCTGCAGTACAGCAGAAACGATGTCGAATTTGCAAGAGGAACATTCAGGGTCCGCGGCGACGTGGTCGAACTGCATCCTTCTTACGAATCTTTTGCGATTCGATTCGAATTTTTCGGCGACCAAATCGAAAAAATCAGCTATATAAACCCGATCTCCGCTGAAACATTGGCCGTTGAAAACCAGGTATTCATATATCCCTCTCAGCACTACATTATGCCCGCTAACAAGATTTCTTCCGCTATTGAGAGCATAAAGGCCGAGCTGGAAGCAAGATTGCAGCAGCTCCAGCAGCAGGGCAAACTGCTCGAGGCCCAAAGACTGCAGGCCCGAACGATGTATGATATTGAAATGCTGGAGGAGGTCGGCTATTGCAGCGGGATAGAAAATTACACCAGGCACCTGTCCGGCCTGGCGCCCGGTGCCCGGCCATATACGCTGCTCGACTATTTCCCGAAGGACTTTTTGTTATTCATAGACGAATCCCACGCCACTATACCACAGTTGCGGGCGATGTGGGCCGGCGACAGAAGCAGAAAACAAGTACTGATTGAACACGGCTTTAGATTGCCCAGCGCGCTGGACAACAGGCCTCTGCGCTTCGAGGAATTTCAGGACAAGTGGGCCAAGGTTGTTTTCGTATCCGCCACGCCGGGGCCGTTCGAGCTGGAAAAATGTAACAATGAGGTCGTCGAGCAAATCATAAGACCGACAGGACTCATTGACCCGCAAATCTCGGTGCATCCGGCGAGCAGGCAAATCCCGCACCTGCTGGGCGAAATCGAAAAGCGGGTCAAGGCCAAAGAGCGAACGCTCGTTACAACCCTGACTAAAAGAACTGCTGAGGATTTATCGGGTTATATCACAAAGAAAGGTTTCAAATGCCGCTATCTGCACAGCGAAATCGACACGCTCGAAAGGATTGAGATACTGCACGATTTGCGTCACGGCCAATTCGACGTGCTGGTGGGCGTCAACCTGCTGCGTGAAGGTCTTGATTTGCCGGAAGTTTCAGCCGTCGCGATACTCGATGCCGACAAGGAAGGATTTTTGCGAAGCCAGACCTCGCTGATACAGACCATAGGCAGAACCGCACGCAATATCAACGCCACTGTCTTGTTGTATGCCGATACCGTCACCAATTCGATGCAAAAAGCTATTGACGAAACAAACAGGCGCCGTAAAATCCAGTTAAAATATAATAAAGAGCATAACATTACGCCGGAAACGATAAGTAAGGAAATTCGCTCCAGCTTATCCGAGCAGATAAAGGCAAGGAAGACCGCCCGCGAAGCGGTGCGCTTCGGACAGACCGAATATGATAAGGTCGAATTAGCAGGCCAAATCGAAAAAGAAATGCTCGAAGCGGCCGAACAGCTTGATTTCGAACGGGCTGCTTACCTGCGCGACCAGCTTCGCCAGTTGAAAGAGCTGCCCGAACTTGTCCTGCTCGATTCAAAGAAAAAAAAAGCAAAAAACCTGGCACTGAAAAAATTCAAAGGGCCTAAGAAAAAAGATTAGCCGCAAAAAGCCCAAAAGTAGCTGTAAGGAATAAAGGCAGAAAATGAAAAAACCTGACATTGAAAAAATACGACCCTTAATCAAACTGGCGATTGAAGAGGACCTCGGCCGAGGTGATGTTACCACTTCGCTTTTGTTCAAAGATGACACCGCCGCCAAAGCCGACATCGTATCACGCCAAAATATAATCGTATGCGGGATGGACGTCGCCGCAGAGGTCTTTAGATGTTACAACGAGAATCTAAAGCTGAAAGTAATCGTAAATGACGGCGCCCCGGCCGGGGCCAATGATAAAATCGCCGAAATCGAAGGGCCGCTGCGCTCTATGCTAAGCGCCGAGCGGGTTGTGCTCAATTTCCTGCAGCGGCTAAGCGGCATAGCCACGACAACGCACAAATTCGTACAGGCCGTTTCCGGCACCGAGGCAAAAATTTACGATACCCGAAAAACCACGCCCGGCCTGCGGCTGCTTGAAAAATACGCCGTTCGCTGCGGCGGCGGGCACAACCACCGACTCGGTCTTTATGACGCTGTGCTGATTAAAGACAATCACCTTGCGCAATCTGGCGAAACCTTCTACTCAAAATTAAGCAATGCCGTAGCCGAAGCAAAAAACTTAAAAGATATTAACTTCATTGCCGTAGAGGTTGACAACATCGATGAGCAACTCGAAGACGTGCTAAAGATTGCCGGCATTGATGTTGTGCTGCTGGACAATATGGAGTCCTCACAGCTAAAACGAGCCGTCGAAATGCGAAATGCAATTTGCGGCAAAGGTCAAAAGCCGCTGCTGGAGGCCTCAGGCAAAATAACGCTGGACAATGTTTTCGACATCGCGGCCTGCGGCATTGACAGAATCGCCGTAGGCGCAATCACTCATTCGGCCCCGGCTGTTGACATCGGCGTTGACAGATAGAGAAATTTTGCGACCCTTCCATAGTTACGGCACAAAAAAACAAAGCTTAAGTTTCGTTCTTCACCGCTTTCTGTTATACTATCGCTTCGAACTAATGGACAATATGCAATGAGAAATAAGGGATTAAAGTTATGGCAGAGAATTTTGATTGTGTTGTAATCGGCGGCGGGCCGGGCGGATACGCAGCAGCGATAAGATGTGCCCAAAAGGGTGCTGCCGTCGGTTTGGTTGAAAAAGATGCGATGGGCGGGGTCTGTCTCAATCTCGGGTGCATCCCCTCCAAGGCCCTTCTCGGCTCGGTACATTTTCTCACCCTCGCCAAACACGCTTCGCTTATGGGCATTGACATCGCCGCTGTAACACCAAACTGGCCCAAAATGCAGGCAAGAAAAGACGCTATCGTGGCCGGATTTCGTAAAGGCCTGACAGGGCTGATACAGGCCAACAGGATAAAAATCTTTGAAGGCAGAGGTATCGTAACAGCTCCCGGCCGGGTAACAGTCCAAACTACTTCAGGCCCAACAGAGATTGAGGCAAAGAGTATAATCCTGGCGACCGGCTCGGCGCCGATGCCGCTGCCGGCTGTTGCATTCGACGGCCAAATTATTATCAGCAGTACAGAAGCGCTTAGTCTGCCGGCGATTCCACAGTCAATGGTAATCATCGGCGGCGGCGTAATCGGATGCGAACAGGCCTGTATCTATGCCGCCGCGGGGACCAAAGTAACCATCGTCGAGGCACTTTCGCAACTGCTGCCCAGCGAGGACGAATGGGTCGGTAAAATTATGGCCAAAGAACTAAAAAAGCTCGGCATCGAATCGTCAACCAGCCAAAATGTTACCTCTGTTGACGTGGCAAACGGCTCAGCAAAGGTAACACTCCAGAGTGGTAACGTATTGGAAGCAGAAAAAGTGCTCGTAGCGGTTGGCAGAAAAGCCGTTTGCGATAAAGAAACTATTGACGCTCTTGGCTTAAAAATGAACGGCCCAGCGATAGCGGTCAATGAAAAAATGGAAACCAGCGTCCCCGGCGTTTATGCAATCGGTGACGCCATCGGCACAACCTATCTGGCCCACGGCGCATTTGCCGAAGCCGAAGTCGCAGCGGCAAATGCGACCGGCCACAATGAAAAAATGGGTGATTACTCGCTCATACCGCGGGCCGTCTATACCTTCCCCGAAGTGGCATCGGTAGGCAAAAATGAAACCGCCTGCGCCGAAGCCGGCATTGACACCGTCGTCGGAAAGGCAATGTTCAAAAGCAACGGCAGAAGCGTGGCTCACAACGAAAACGTCGGCGAGATACACGTTATCAGAAACAGGGCAACCGATGAAATTATGGGCGTAACAATGGTCGGGGCGACCGTAACCGAAATGCTGGCAGCAGCCGGGGCACTCATCGGCAGCGCAGAAAAAATAACGGACGTCTGCTTCGCCCATCCGACCGTTTCGGAAGTCCTCAAAGAAGCGTGGGAAGACGCCTTCGGAATAAGTTTACATGTACCTCCAGGAAAATAATCAGTCTTTGCAAATTCGTGATTGCGGCCTTGCCGAGTACGAACAAGTGCTCAAAGAACAGCATCAACTGCGTGATAAAAGACGCCTGGGCGAAATACCAAACACCGTTCTAATGGTTGAGCACCCTGCCGTCATCACCTTTGGTGCCCGCAAAACCGCAAATAAGCTGCTGGCCGACCGTGACGTTCTGGCACAAAATAATATCGATGTGGCCGAGGTCCGAAGAGGCGGCGGCATAACGGCCCACAATCCGGGACAACTGGTCTTTTACCCGATTCTGAATCTGAGGGATTTAAGACTCGGCGTCAGCGAATACATTAGAGAACTCGAAGAGACAGGAAAAGAGCTGCTCGAGCAATTTGGCGTCCGCACTCAAAGAAAAAAAGGATTCCCCGGTCTGTGGGTCAGCGAGAAAAAAAAGATTGCCTCCATAGGTGTACGAGTATCAAAATTCATTGCCTGTCACGGTATGGCGATAAACATCCACAATGACCTCGGCATTTTCGATTTCATTGCGCCGTGCGGCCTCGACAAGGTGGAAATAACATCAGTACAGAAAGAAACAGGCAGACAATATTCAATGAACCAGGTCAAGAAACAATTAACCCAACTGCTCACAAAACATTTTTCCAGCTCAAACGGCCATTGTAAATTACCGCCCTGGCTGCGCAGGCCGCTGCCCGCAGGCAAAACATATAATCGCACCGATAGCACATTAAAGTCTTTGGGCCTTGAGACAATATGCAATAGCGCCAACTGTCCCAATCGAGGCCAATGCTGGGGCAGAGGAACGGCCACGGTATTGATTTTAGGCAATGTATGCACGCGAAACTGCAAGTTCTGCTCGGTACCCAAAGGCAAACCGCAGCCGCCCGAGACAACCGAGCCAGGGCGGCTGGCCGAGATGGCAAAGCAGATGAGACTGAAATATCTCGTAATTACCAGCGTTGACCGTGACGACTTGCCGGACGGCGGGGCCGGCCATTTCCGCAGCTGCATCAACAGAGTAAGAGCGGAGTGCCCCGATATGAAATTTGAAATACTAACGCCCGATTTTCGCGGCTGTCAAACCCAGGCCATAAAAATTCTGACAGACGCTCTGCCTTTCGTCTTCGCTCACAATCTCGAAACAGTGCCGACACTATACCCGCTTGCCAGAATGGGTGCTAACTACACAGAGTCCTTAAACCTGCTCAAATTAGCCAAGCAAACCTATCAAAACATCCAGACCAAATCTTCGATTATGCTCGGATTAGGCGAAACAGACAATGAGGTCGAGCAGCTCTTAAAAGATTTGCGCGGCGTCGGCTGCGACAGAATCACAATCGGCCAATATCTTAAACCCTCAAAAAATTCTCTCGAAGTTGTCGAATACGTAAGGCCTGAAAAATTTGACTTCTGGAAACAAAAAGCAATTTCATTAGGATTTTCCTGGGTAATGTCCTCGCCGTTCGCCCGAAGCTCATATTTCGCCGAACAGCAAAACACCTTATAAGGCACATCTTGACTCTTAAGAGCGGTTTTTATCAGCCACTAAAAGAAAACCAAAATACCTTTGACATCATTTGGACGACTTTTTTGCCTCTGCGCCGGTTATTTCTTATATTTTAATTGGCACTTAGAAGTTTTAAAAAAACATCGAAGTGGGGGTTTTACCGGTGGGGGAAAAAATGAAATTCGTAAAAACAATGCTTTGCCGAAAGCATCGAGGCGCAGCGCTCATCCTCTCTATGATTTTCATACTGATATTTTCTGCACTTGCCGTTTCAATTGCCTCTTTGTCCGATACGAACGTTCAAATTGCCGACAATCAGCACAAAGCCAACGGTGCAAAGGCCTGTGCCGAATCAGGACTTGAGATTATCCGCCTTTGGCTAAACAACGTCTCCATCCCGGGCGATACGGCGCCAAGCCAGATATTTACACAAGTTGCAGAGCGCTTCGGATTTGCAGTCGGCGGAATTTCCGGTATCACAACAAGCTATGACACCTCAAGTGTAATCGTCCCAAACGTAACTCTCGATTTCGACAAAAGGCCAGGGTTTTAACGCCCAAATAACACAACTCGACGCTGAAACAATCCAGGTTGACGTTACCGGAACGTACGGCTCAATAAACCGCACAATAAGGGTAAACTATAAATTCACAACAAGAGCACATAACGTTTTTGACTATGGCGTGGCAACCAAAGGCTCCTTGTCATTAGCCGGCAATATAGAACTCGACGGTGTAAATGTCTCCGTTGAATCAGACGTCTATATCGTAAGTGAAAACGAGCTCTTGGCGTTGTCGATAACAGGCAACTCGCAAATAGCCGGCGACGTACATATTGCCAACCCCCTCGCCACTGTTGATTTGCAGGGAGGGCAGGCTTCGATAGGCGGTGAAACAGGCCAGGATGCCATAGATAATCACGTTTCATTCGGTGTCCCGCCAGCTGAGTTCCCTGTTCCAGACCCGGGTTATTTTGAGCACTATGTGACGAACATTTTCGACACTGAAACTGACACGACCGCCGCCCTGACGCTCGAAAATATCAGAATTCCCGCGGGGACCAATCCAACTTTTTCGGGTAATGTTACATTAACAGGCATTGTCTTTATCGAAACAGCAAATATAGTAACCTTTTCCGGAAACGCAAACATGACAGGAATCATCATCGGCAACGGAGATTATGAAGATGATTCCGGCGTAAATCAGATTATCTTCCAAGGCAACGTGGACAGCTCACCCGTAAGTGAGCTTCCTGATGAATCGCAATTTGCAGAGATTAGGCAGGAAACCGGAACATTTTTGATGGCTCCGGGCTTTAAGGCCTCTTTTGGCGGCAACTTTGAAACACTCAACGGCGCCATAGCCGCCAGTGGCATCAGCTTTTTTGGCAACGCCGGCGGAACAATCAATGGCTCCATAGTCAATTACTCTAATGAAGAAATGTCGTTCTCCGGCAACAGCGACCTGCTCTTCAATCGTTCCGGCATTACCGAAGTGCCCGCCGGATTCGTACCGGAAATTATACTGGAATATGACCCCACATCCTATTCAGAAATCGTGCTCTAATTACTTCTTGTGTATATAGCACCTGCTTATCAAAATTACCCTTCATAGCCAGCAAACCTTGTAATAATTAGTTGACAATTCAACCGTGTCACATTTTAATCTCTCAAACTGCACTGACTAAACGAAAGGCAGGGCAAGAATATGCAGGCAATATTAGCTTTGGAAGACGGAACTATTTTCAGAGGTTCTTGCTTCGGCACAAAGGGCGAACGATGTGGAGAGGTTGTCTTTAATACCAGTATGGCCGGCTATCAGGAAATCCTTACCGACCCCTCCTACAAAGGCCAGATTGTTACTATGACCTACCCTTTAATCGGTAACTACGGAACAAATTCCGCAGACATCGAGTCAGCAAAGCCATTTGTGGAGGGCTTTGTCGTCAAAGAATACAGTAGAATTCCAAGCAGTTGGCGCTCAGAGAAAAGCCTGGACCAATACCTTCAGGAAAATAACATTATCGGCGTAGAAGGTATTGACACACGTGCTTTGACAAGACATATCCGACTACAAGGAGCTATGAAGGCGGTTATTTCCACTGAAGATTTCGATGATAAGAGCCTGATTAAAAAAGCAAAGGAGTCGGCTGGTCTGATTGGCAGAGACCTCGTTAAAGATGTAACTTCCGAGCAAATTTACCTCTACAACGACAAAGGCAAATACAATGTGGTGGTTGTCGATACAGGCGTCAAATACAATATACTGCGGCAGTTAGCCCTTCACGGATGCAAAGTAACCGTTGTCCCGGCGGCGACCGGGGCAAATCAGATATTTGACCTTAAACCGGATGGTATCTTACTTGCCAACGGCCCCGGCGACCCGGCAGCCGTACCCTACGTAGTCGAAACGGTAAAAGAATTGTTAGGCGAAGTTCCTATCTTCGGTATTTGCTTGGGCCACCAAATGTTAGGCTTAGCGCTGGGGGGTAAGACGTATAAACTTAAATTCGGCCATCACGGCGGAAACCATCCCGTAAAAGATGTAAAAACCGATAAAGTACACATAACCGTCCAGAACCACGGCTTCTGTGTTGACATTGACTCTTTGAATACCGACCAACTGGAAATCACTCATATAAACCTCAATGACAGCACCCTTGAAGGTATAAAACATAAAAAACTGCCCATCTTTGCCGTGCAGTTTCACCCCGAAGCCGCCCCGGGACCTCACGATGCACGTTATATGTTTGATGAGTTTGTTGATATGATTAAAAAAAGGAGTCAAGGATTAAGGGGTAAGGATTAAGGGGTAAGGATTAAGGGGCAAGGATTAAGGGGTAAGGATTAAGGGGTAAGGATTAAGAGGTAAGGATTGAAGACTTTTAGAGATTTGAAAATCTGGGAAAAATCACACGCATTGGTGCTAGAAATATATAAAATTACAAAAAAGTTCCCAGGTGAAGAAAAGTTCGGTTTAGTTTCGCAGCTTAGAAGGTCCGCAAGTTCAATACCTTCTAACATTGTTGAAGGTTTTAAGCGAAAAAGCAAAAAAGACTTTGCCCACTTCATTAACATAGCAGAATCTTCGTTAGAAGAAACAAAATACAGCTTATTACTCTCGTTGGATTTATGTTATTTGAAAAGAGCAGATTTTGATGCTCTTAGCGAGAAATGTGACGAAATTGGTCGCATGCTGAACGGATTACATAAAAAACTTAATCCTTAATCCTTACAACTTACAACTTATAGCTTACAAATTATATGCCTAAAAGAACAGACATCGAAAAGATACTTATCATTGGCTCCGGCCCTATCATCATCGGGCAGGCCTGCGAGTTCGACTATTCGGGAACTCAGGCCTGCAAGGCACTTCGTGAGCTCGGCTATAAGATAGTGCTTGTCAATTCCAACCCTGCTACTATCATGACCGACCCGGGTACTGCGGATATCATTTACGTTGAGCCAATCACGCCCGAAGCCGTTGAAAAGATAATCGAAAAGGAAAAACCCGACGCCATCCTGCCTACGCTGGGGGGACAGACCGCTTTAAATGTAACTGTTACTGTCGCACAAAAAGGCGTTCTCGAAAAACATCATGTAGAGGTAATAGGAGCAAACATCGAAGCAATCCGGAAAGCCGAAGACAGGGAACTATTTAAGGCGGCGATGGAAAAAATCGGGCTGGATTTGCCCCGAAGCGGAAAGGCACACACACTAAAGCAGGCCCTTAATGTCGTTGAAAAAGTAGGTCTTCCAGTGATTATTCGGCCAAGTTACACCTTGGGCGGCACCGGTGGCGGCGTAGCATACAACAAAGAAGAATTCACCAAAGCCACCATAAAAGGCATTGATGCCAGTATGGTAAACGAAATATTAATAGAAGAGTTACTGGTCGGCTGGAAAGAATTTGAATTAGAGGTAATGAGGGACCTGAACGATAACGTAGTGATTATCTGCTCAATAGAAAACTTTGACCCTATGGGCGTTCACACCGGAGATTCAATTACCGTCGCGCCCGCACAAACATTGACCGACACCGAATACCAAAAAATGCGTGACGCCGCTATCGCCTGCATCAGGGAAATCGGCGTTGAAACCGGCGGCTCAAACATCCAGTTCGCCGTTAATCCCGACACCGGACGAATGGTTATTATCGAGATGAATCCGAGAGTATCAAGAAGCTCCGCTTTAGCCTCAAAAGCCACAGGCTTTCCAATAGCAAAAATCGCAGCAAAACTGGCTGTCGGCTATACTCTGGATGAAATCCCAAATGACATCACCAAGAAAACTCCTGCCTGTTTCGAGCCGACCATTGATTATTGTGTGGTAAAAATTCCTCGTTTCACATTCGAGAAGTTTCCCGAAGCTAAACCTTTTCTGACCACCTCTATGAAATCCGTCGGCGAGGCAATGGCCATTGACCGAACATTCAAAGCATCATTTCAAAAGGGTCTCAGGTCGCTGGAGATTGGCGTAAGCGGCCTGGAAGACCTAAAATCGGATGTACCTGACGATTTACTGGCCCAAAAGTTAAGAGTGCCCACCGCAGAAAGGGTTTTCTATATCAAGTATGCGCTTCAAAAGGGTCTATCAATTGACCAACTCTATGAAACTACAAAAATAGACAAATGGTTTCTCCATAATATTAAACAAATAGTTGACCTGGAAAAAGAAATCGCACAACCGGCCAATGCAAAAAACTGCTCTGCCGAACTTTTGTTAAAGGCAAAAGGATTTGGTTTCAGCGATAATCAACTTGCCGAACTTCTTAATACCGATGAAAACTCACTTCGGCGGTTAAGAAAAAAACTGGGTATCAACTCGGTATATAAGGCAGTGGATACGTGCGGTGCAGAATTTGAGGCCTTCACTCCTTACTATTACTCAACTTATGAAAGTGAAAACGAAAGCGTTGCTTCGGCCAACAGAAAAATTCTTATCCTCGGAGGCGGCCCAAACCGCATCGGACAGGGAATCGAGTTTGATTATTGCTG
>CAZMCN010000054.1:0-13511 GCA_964564845.1 uncultured Pirellulales bacterium
TGGGATTGTGAAACTTTTCTTCGTGTCGAAACATCACCGTCTCCTGACCGACCTGTACTTGATTATCACCACTGCCGAAGCTCACCTTGCGGATAGGCGGTGCGGCGGCAGCAGCAAGTTTTTGTTTGGCTTCTTCGGAAACATCAGGGCAATCATCCAGTTTAGCTCGCTTTTGAGCAAGCTGCATCGCAAAGGCCAGACAGGTCGGCATACCACACTTTTTACAGTTGGTCTTTGGCAGGAGTTTGAAAATCTCCAATCCTGTTAACGCCATAATATTTATCCTTTACTGTACTAATTTTTTTGTCACAAAACTCATATTTCGTATCCTGCTCCACTTTTTGGGCGACACACTTTAAGCTTTTAGAACATAGGCTCGAGAGTGATTACAGAATGTCCGGCTTTGGTGATAAATTCTAAAACTTCCTCTTCCGTAGTGGCTGTGGTTTCGTCGGCAATCTTGTTAAGGAACTCTTCTCCACCAAGCCCAATCTCTTGGGCTCTTTTGATAAAAGTGTCTTTAATTTCTTCTTTGAGCATAGTAGGCATCCACACAATTCTCCTGATTCCACCTTCGGCTGCAATAAATTTTCTTGAGTTTATATAGTGCTTCGAATGTCCGATGAATCCGGGTGTCTGGTTTCCGCCTCCGACGGTACCTGCCAGCGTTGAAAACTTCATTCCACAGGGAGTCATCTCTACAAACTCACGGTTGGCTATCATTATTCCACCGGTTGAAGGCAGTACTGCTGCGATACATTCAAAGCATCCGCAGGAGGTCATCGGGTCAACAATCATACTGTACTGGCTCATTCGCTCGACATTGCCGCCACTGGCCTTGAGTACAAATTCGTTGACTCTGTCCCACTGGCCGATGGTGGTCTCAATGCACTTTCCTTTGGTGATGGGCTGATTTGGGCCCGTTGGAATTATCTCAAACGCCGCCCTGCAGTCCAGCCAGCTATAAGCACCGCACAGACCTGGCCGTTCCGGCGAGACTACACAAACGTGGTTCGGAGCGAAACTCTGACAGAGCGTGCAAGAGTAAAAAGTGTCGACATCTTCATCGGTCATGCCAGCGATTCGTTCGTCACGCTCGGCGAATACCTTGCGGGCCATCTCTTGAAGCTCTACGACCTTTTGCTCGTCGGTGAAAATCTTAACCTGTACCTTATCCAAAATGTTAGAATACTGGCCGTGATACATCGCGTGAAGAAGTTTGCCGATATGTTCAAGTCTGAATCCTGCCTTGAAAGTATCCTTGGAGATTCTTATCCAGCTTATGTCTCGCTGGCCCATATGCCACAGTCCTTGTGCCTCATTCATAAATGTGTGCACCTGTCGCTCCAGCACCGGCTCGAAATCGGGCTGCATTTTTCTCCCTGCTACTTCTACCACGATTCCCAGAGGCAGTTTTCCCCCTTCTTCGAGAGAATCGACATCTTGCCCTTCCACTTCCACTTTGCCGTCTTCGACATCGGCCATATCCCGTATTGTGAGCCATTCAAAGGCGGGAGTTCTTTGCCCCCCAAATTCGCATTGCATATCGTCTTTGCGGATGCGTTCACCTTCAAATGCTGGGCTATGCGCCACCGGAATATCTATTTGGGCCACCTTTATCTTCAAGCCGCGAACTTCGATGGCTTTCTCTACAATCTGGTCGTGGGGAATTTCAGAAACCACATGCTCGTATGTGCATACACCTGTGGGTAGAATCTGCGGGATGTCGGTATCGGCGATGGTGGGGAACCCGTAATTAATTGCGCCGGCTGCCGTCGCATACCATTCATCGGTAACCTCGCCCAGCGCAAGGACAAAAGCAAAAACTCTATTCTTATTATAAAGAAGATTCTTCCGGTAGTCACCCGGTTGCACTCCACCAAAACTAAGTGCTACCCGGCTGGCAAAACCGAGCGAATATATGGCTGAGGTAATCTCTCTGCCAAAAGGTACCAGCCGGGTTTCCCAACCTAACTGCACACCCCCTTCAACGAGTTGCTCAGCGAAGGTCGTACCGTTATGGTGTGCTGACATAAAAACATACAGACTTCGCTCCTGGCACTTTCGCGCAATTTGCACCGCAGTTTCTACATCTGGTGCCGCTCCCGCAATTGCAGCAAATCCTGGAGCTGTCCCATCCACAAACTGAATGCCGCGCTCGCGAAGGATTACATCATCAGCTGCACCAAGCCAAATGCCATCGACCGGATTGGGGCCAATCAGATATTTGCACGTTTCGATAATTTCCTCTGCAAAAAGTGTTGCCATACCGGCATCCAGTGCCTGGCCCAGATAAGGTACCCACAAATTGTCATCAACCAGCGGTGGCAGCAGAGACTTTATTTCCTGCATTACTTCTTCAAAATCACCCAATTTCTCTACCGCTTTCCCGGTCATCGAATAAATAATGGGTATGTAATAACCGGTATTTGGGAACGCAACCGAACAATCTTTGCCTTTTTCCTTTATGGCACGCGCCAATATGTCTTCGGCCTGCTTGGCTATCTTATGGGAACCACATATAGCTGCTGATGCAATTATTTTCGACATAACTTAATCTGCCTTTTTCAAATAACTGATTATGTTTTTGTGTTATATTTTGGGATTTTTCCTCTTTTTCAAACTGTTAAAGCCCGCCGGTCATCCATATCATATAACTTTCGTTCCTTCTCTACGTTTATTCCCAGGGCGTCGCGCTTGCTCTCTATATGCTCAATCATCATACCGGCAGCCTTGATTGGGTCGCGTTCGAAGGCCCACTTACCACCGATTTCTTTTTCCATCTCTTTCGTTAAATACCGGGTCAGGTTTTCAGAACCGAGAACGGGTAGGGGCTCGGCAATAACAGTAAATACTCCGGAAGCAACAAAATACATTCCGATGGAGACTGCTTTTTCCGACATCCATTCGGGTGCGGCACCCGCAACCGGTAACTCTGAAATGTCCTCCCCCAGTCCACCTTCGGCAACTACGTTTGCCAAGATTGTCAAGATCCTGCTGTTATCCACGCAAGAGCCAACGTGAAGCACCGGGGGTATGCCTACAGCCTCACAGACCTCATACAGCCCTTTGCCGCAATACTTTGCCGCCGCATCAGGTCTCATCAGGCCCGCTTTGCCTGCAGCGATTGCGCTGCAGCCCGTACTCACCACTAAAACGTCATTCTTGATAAGTTCTTTTATCATTGTAAGGTGACCGTAATCGTGCACCTGCTTTGGATTATTGCAGCCCACTACTCCAGCGGCGCCGCGAATTCGCCCGTTGATAATATTGTCATTTAGAGGACGGTAACTGGCCCGGAATCGACCACCAAGATGGTAAAAGATATTTTCCGTGGTAAAGCCTGCAATCCCACGCTGCGTTAACTTCGGAATTTTAGCTTCGCCTTTTCTGTTTGCAAAATTCTCGATGGCGATGTTGATGATTTTTCTGGCGGTTTCTACTGCCCTGTCCTCGTGGAATTCAATGTGTTCTGCTCCTGCAATTTTACACTTGGGCGAAGTGGTAATCAGCCTGGTATGGAAGCAGCCGGACAGCGACCCTAAGGCGGGCATAATGCACTGCACGTCCACCAGCATAACCTCCACTACACCGGTCATCACCGCCAGTTCCTGCTGCAGGAAATTGCCGGCAACCGGTATACCGTGACGCATCAGTATCTCATTAGCGGTGCAGCACATACCCGCAAGATTAATGCCTTTGGCACCTTTACCTTTAGCCATTTTTACCAGTTCGGGTTCCTGCGAGACCGCCACGATTATATCTGACAATGTAGGCTCGTGACCGTGGACGATGATGTTGACCTGTTCGGCATCAAGTACGCCCAGATTAGCCCCGAACGGAATCGGCCAGGGGCTGCCAAACAAGATATCTGAAATCTCAGTTGCTATAAGGGACCCGCCCCATCCATCGGACAAAGCCGCCCTGATGCCCTGCTTTAGCAGATTCTTGTAGTCTGAACCCACGCCGATATGCGTTCTATGCATAATCTCGACAATCTCACGGTCAATGGAACGAGGAGTTACACCAAATTCCTGCCATACTTTCTGCCGGGCTGGTGGCGGATAAACTGCCGCACTAACCAGTGTCCCCTCCTGTTTGCCAAATTCAGCCAACATCGCGTCGGCCAGGTCGCCGGCAATCTGTTTTGTCTCTCGGCCTTCTACCTTGACGCCGTATCTTGCTGCAACCTCTCTCAGTTTCAGCTCGTCTTTTATCGTGTAATCACAGCTGTCATTCTCGATCGCCATCTTAAACGTATGCGCGATGTCCCGGCCGTGGTCGGAATGTGCTGCAGCCCCGCCGGCAATCATTCGCACGAGATTTCTGGCAGCAATTGTATCAGCGGTGGCCCCGCAAACTCCCCGAGGCGCCTTCTTAGAGATTCGACACGGGCCCATTGAACAAATACGGCAACAAATCCCTTGTTTCCCAAAGCCACACTGCGGCAACTGGGCCTCGAGCCTGTCCCAGGCGTTCTGCTGGCTGGCATCGGCCATATAAGCTATCATTTCCTGTGCCGCCTTGTCCAGACTGCGTTTTTTTTCATCCATAACAACTCCTCATTAAAGCTAACTTCTGCTTTTAACATACATTACAATTTCTCTACGTTTCAAACAAACGTTTTGTTTTCATTTCTTCAAGTCTCGTATAATCCGTTTAATTTACTGCTTTTTGCTCCGTGCTGATTAAATCCATAAGTCTATCTTTGGCCCTGTTTAATGTGCCCACCAGCTCCCTATCAGCCTGAAAAACCGGTTTTACTTCAAGGTCCGCCTGCTGGACAGCCGGCCTATATTCGATATTGGCAAGAATAGTCATATTCGACAATTCAGACTTAATCGTCTCGGCCTGAGAGGCATTTGTGAGCTTGTTTGCGATTGCTGCAACGTGCTTTATTCCCAATTCTTCGCCCATTCGCGCTATATTTATGGCTGTCTCGATACTTCTGCTGCCCGGTTCAACCACCACTACAAGCGCATCAATGCCCTGGATGCTTGCTCTGCCCATAAATTCGACTCCGGCAGCCAAATCTACAAGGACCATTTCCTTGCGTTGCAGTATGGTATGGGTAAGCAGTGCCTTCAAAAATGCCCCTTCCGGGCAGGCACAGCCTGCTCCAGCCTGGCTAATACCCCCTAACACCAGCAATTTCAAGCCTTTAACCTCAAGCCAGTATTCTTCAGCCAAATCGCTGACTTTGGGATTTAGCCTGAAATATGCCCCCACAGCGTCTCTCCCTGTGCCGGTGCGTTCGCCTATCAGTTCCTTCATTTGGATAAGCGGCTGCGGGCTTTGTGCTGAAGATACACCAAAAGCTGATGCAAGATTGGTATTTGGGTCAGCGTCGATAGCCAGAACGTCAAAGCCACTTTCAGCAAACAACTGTGCCCAGACCGCACAAACTGTGGTCTTACCTACTCCGCCTTTTCCTGCTATTGCTATCTTTATACCTGAACTCAAATCGAAAGCTAACCTATGTTCTTAAAAAGGCTTACGTAACTTCACAAGCGTCCGGCAAACGCCGCCTTTATATCCCAATGAGCCTTTCAGCTTTGTTATTCCGGGTTCGGCCTCGAAAAAGCCAGTTTAACAAACTTTGCTATAACTTAGCTGGCGTCACCGTACTATTTGAAAACCTTATAATAGGCTTATTAAATTTCGTGTCAAGTGTTCCCTTAATAATAATTTTACAAATCTCTAAAAGCTCTACAAAGCTGCAATGAAAAGTATACCTGTATGCCGGTATTTCGAGCCGCCCCAATAAATATATGGTGAGAACTGGGAATAAGTTGGGCCGAATATCCTCGTCCCTGTCAAAATACGACTTCCTGCCTACACTAATTATTTTCTACGCTGGCTCCTAATTCTCTCAGCGCATCCTGAAGCTTTTTTTCTGCATCCTCAAGCTGTTCTTTGGTCTCGGACTTGATTTCCTCGTCAATAACATAAGGCGTAATAAATACAAGCAGCTCATTGTTGCTCTCGAGAATATCATAATGACGGAACATCCCGCCAAGAAGAGGTAAATCACCTAACAGTGGAATCTTCTGCTCAATCTCACTCTCATTCTGAAACAGAATACCCCCGAGCATTATTGTCTGGGTGTCTTCAATTATCATATGTGTGGTGGTATCGAGTTTGCTCGTTACCGGCTGGGTATTGATAGTTTCCTGCTCAAGCTGGTCAACACTCAGATTTATTGTCATATCCACGTTCTTTTCCGGCGTAATGTTCGGCCTGACACGAAGCCTGAGCCCGACATCAGTACGCGTGTACTGGGTGGTCAACGAGCCGCCTTCTGCGCTTGTCTGGCCGGCCTCAATAAACGACAAAGTTTGACCCCGGAAAAACTCCGCTTCTTCATTGTCCTTTGTCCATAATGTCGGCTGATTAAGAACTCGGCCGTTTGCCTCTTTTATCAAAAGGTCAACAAGCACATTCAAATCAAAACTCGTCGAAATTCCCTGTCTTGCTGCAGCTAAAGGCAACGCAGTTTCAAATGGAGCACGATTCTCCTGAAATGCAAACTGCGACAGCAGTGTCAACGCCCCTTCACTGAGGCCCCCAAAGGATGCCGGGTCAGCCGCCAGCTTAACACCCAGTGAAGTCAAATCGGTGTGATTAACCTGAACTATGATTGCCTTTACCATAACCTGCTTGCCGGGCTTATCGAGCGCCTTTATCATTTTCTCTATATCATCCATATATTCAGGCGGAGCAAGGACAAGAACGGCTTTACTGCGGTGGACCGGTATGAATCTTATCCTGCCTATGATATTACTTATAGGCATTTCCTCTTCCCCGAACCTTGTGCGAGAACCGGAACCGGACCACCATGGAACTATCTCATCTTGTGATTCGGTAGTGTCCTGGCCGGCTTGGCTCTGAACCTGGCCGCTCGAATCAGTGGTCAGTTCGGACAATCCCCTGCTGCTTCTACGAAGCGTCGCCCTTGTGCCCGGCTCATTTAGTATCGCATTCAACTGGTCGCAGATGTCCTCGGCATCGGCGTAGTTTAACGTTATGACATGTGGCACATCAGCTTTTTCTCTGCTGTCGAGTTCCTTTATCAAAGCCTCAACAACGTCGTACGCTTCCGGAATATTGCTTATTACGATTATTTTTTTGGTATCCGGCACCGCCTCGAATGTCAACTGTCCGTAAAGGGCACCAACAATCTTTTTCTTTTTATCCTCCTCACCACCGAACTGGAACCACCAGGGCCTGCTGCGAGTATCGACTTCCTCGGTGAAAAGCTTGGTAAGAAGCTCAACCATCCGTATCGGGTCGGAATTCTTTAGTTCGATTATTCTCGGTTTGACGTCGTTTACATCGATGGGAACATCCCATTCTGCAATCTGCTCTACAATCTTATCCAGATTCTGTGGTGTGGCTATCACCGTTACCTGGTCCAGGGTCGGGAAAGAAATGACTTTGACCACATCCTCAGGGCTGACACTGTGGGAGCTATATCTACCAAGGCCATAACTGGATTGATAGCCGCTCCGGGCTTCGTAAAGACCTTCGATATTGGTCTTAATCTGGTCAGGGTCGGCATACTTCAACTTAAACACTCTTGTTTCAAACTCATCGGTAAGAATATCTATCTCTTCGATAAGCTTCTTAACCATTTCGCGCATTCCCGCCCTGCCGAAAATCATAATCTGTTTTGCCTGCGGTAAGGGCCGAACGAGGACACTTGGCTCCAGCTCCGCTCCGGGCATTCTCTGTAGTGACCTCTCAATCTCAGTGGCCACTTCACGGGCATCGACATATTTGACAGGAACTATCTCGACCTCTGAACCGATGGGCTCTTCCCTGTCGAGTTTCGCAATCCATTTGCGTATTTGCTTCATATCCTCAACCGACGCCCTTGCAATAATCCATTTGTGCCTTGGTTCGGGAATAAACACTATCGGTATATCACTTGAGCTAATTACTACCGATGTTGCTGCAGCCGCAGTCGTAGTGCTTCTGTCCGATGGAGCTCTGCTCGACGAACTGCCGCCTCTGCCTCTATCACGTGTACGGTCCCCCCTGTCCCTTGAGCTGCTCGTACTACTTCGGCTGCGCTCATCGGCACTGAAAAGCATCTTCAACAACTGAACGAGCTCTCTGGGGTCACCATAACGAATCTCAAAAACCTCCTCGACCGCTTCGTCATAGCCAGGCACATCAAATTGTGAGATAATTCTCTCGATGCGTATAAGATTCCCCACCGCATCAATAACCAGCAAAGAGTTGGTGTTCTCATCGGCACTGACATAGCCGTACTCGCCTATTAAAGGCCTGACAATCTCTCCCATTCGGGTGGGACTGTAATTCTTGAGCTTAAAGAATTTCTGCACTATCTGATTCTTATTGTCAATCGCTGCCAGCGGCTCTTCAGACGATATCGTCGGGACAGAACCAAGTTTGGCGTCCTTTATCGGCTTAAGATATATCGCCCCGTCAGATTCTTCGGCAATAATACCCTTTACCCGCAGGGCGGCGTAAATCATCAAGAGCGCATAACTTCTCGGCACCTTCTTCGACGAGCATATGGTTACCTTCTTTTCCATTGCCTCGTCGGTGGGAATAACAACTTTGCCCGTCCATTCGGAAAGCTTCTTAATAACATCTTTCATTTGCACATCTTTAAGATTCAATGCCTCCAGTCCTTTGTCTGGCCGGTTTGGGTCGTTAGGTTCGTTTACATCGGTGAACCCGCCGAAAGACATTTCCCTTCTCTCGCCCCGGCCCCTGCGAAAATCATTTGCATCACCAGGGCTGCGCCGCTGGCCTCTGCGCCGGCCGAAATCTCTCGGCCCTCTATCGGGCATGCTTCGCTCCGGGGGTTCGTTAGCATCCGCCGAGATTTCTTCCTTCTCCGCGGCACCTGCCGCTGGTTCTTCGAGAGCTTTTTCTTCGGGCTCATTTGCATCATCTGCCTTTTGAACCGAATCGCCCTTCTGCGAATTGGCATCCGTTTTCTCTGCCGCCTCGACCTGCCGGCAATAGAGACTATCCGAAGAAATGACAAAAAACACCGCTAAAGCAATCATTACTGATATTATTAGTTTTGACCTCTTCAATTTACTCACCTCACTCTAATTACAATTAATCACACTTTCTCAAATTTTGGTTATGGTACGGGTCTGCCTGGCTTGAACTTATCAAGCATTCGGGCCCTGAATTCTTCTCTTTCTTTCCTTGTCATATCATTCCACCGGTCTCTGGCTTGTTCCAGCGCAGCTTTATCTTCGTCCGAGAGATTATTAAACATTTCCTCAGTACTGCGTTTCATCTCATCAATATCAATTAACGCTGTGGCCGACTCCTCCCGGCTTCGGAGCTCATTAACCTCTGTTACCACCGCCGCATCAAGCTCTTCTGCGTCAATCTTAACGTCTGTTTCGTCCGGTTTTTGAGCTTCAGGGCCTGCTGCCGTCATAACCTCTGATTTAGTTTCATCAGGTGACTGACTTGATAGGTCCGGCCCAGGAATATAAAAAGCAACCCTCCAGATAATAAGAGCCACTGCAACAACAATTATCACTATAAATACTAATTTTGAATCTTTCATTTCATTTACCTTTCTTTAACTATACGGTCACCGTCCGGAGTCAAATCTTTCTCGCATCCGCGCCCGAAATGCCTCTCTTTCTTCTTCAGACATATTTTCAAACATTCGCCTCATTCCGCGCCTTCTGAACATTCTATCTCCGGGGCCGGGTGGCCCGGGTTCAACTTCAACAACCGGCTGGGGGCTTTCCTCTGCTTTTTTGGGAGGTGCTTCTGCGGTCGGCTTTTTCTTTGCAGGGCTCGGCTCCAAATCCATCGGATACTTAACTATCTCTTTGCCGTTCCATTCGAACCTGGCACAGGTAGCTTCGATAGCCACAACATTTGCGTCTTCTATTCTGTCGCCTACTTTGTACCATTTGCCGTTTACCAGCACCTCATCACCCAACACCGCCGCTATCTTTTTTATCGGTTCCTGGCTTGGAGAAGGCGGCACAAATAAATTCTTCTTCTTCAATTCATCCGCTGTTTTCCGCTCTTTTACAAAATACTTTTCGGCATCGTTTGGGTCAAACCTGCTCTGGGCAACGGCATTTGCCACCAGCCGCTCGGCCCGGGCTGAGACCGTAAAAAAACCAGTCACCTTAAACAAAATCAAAACACCCAGAATCACCGGGACAAGAAGCAGCAACCTCGAGATTAATTGTCTTTTGTCTTTTAGATAATCAGCTCTCATACTTTATCTCACTCACTTTACGAATGTTGACACCACCAAATCCATTTCGATTTCCCGTTCTTTCTTCGGATTACATCTTAAGCGCAACTGCTCTACGCCCACCAGATAAGGATTCTCCTTGAGAGATGCGAGCAGATTAAGCACCTGTTCGAGCCTGCACTTGCTGCTGCACTTCAGACGCATCAATTTATAGCCGCCCTGCAGCGATTTACCGATATTAAGGACCTGCAGCGGTTCGCTTGTTATACCTGCTTTGTTTAACTGTTCGTTGAGCTTATCTCTGAAAAGAAACTTTTGCTTTTCCAGGCTCTGCGGCATCTCAAAGACAGGAACAATCGACCTGAGGGACGCCTGCTTGGCACTGCTGATTGCCCGCATTTGGGCTTTCGCCGCAGCAAGCGTTCTTCGTACATCCATCCAGTATGTCAGTCCTTTCGACGAAAAAACAAATACCAAAATAACACCTGCACAGACAGCGCCCAGCTTCAGTGCACGTTTATCTGTTTTGCTCAGTTTCACTGCCATATTTGCTCTGACTTTTCCTTCAAAAGGCGTTACCTAACCTCTCTTTTTGGTAAAATTTCTATAATGAAAATTTATAGCAAATTTGAGTTTGCCGCTTTTGCTGTCTTTGGCCGGATTTGTTATCTTCACCTCGGTTATGTCTCTTTGACCCAATAGCTTTTTCTGAAATTCGTACACCTGTTCGATATTCTGTGCCTGTCCGGCTATACTTACAGGCTGACCTTTTTTGAACTCGAAGCTATCCAGCTTTATTCCATCGCCGCCGCTTGCATTTATTTCGCTTAAAAGCTTCAGCAAATCCGGTCTCTGCTGCGCAACGGTCTTCATCAGTCTTTGCCGCTGTATGAGCTGCCCGAGACTCCCTTTCGCTTCAGAACCGCTCCAGTTCTTCTCGCTGACCACATCAATCACACAGGAAACAATAATCAGCAGTGCCAACATTATCGCTGCGAGCGCGCCGGTTGCCTTTGGCGAGTGCGACCAACGTTTCTTTTCTTCCTTCCCGCCGGGGTTGTACAAACGCTCAAAGACATTAAGTTCCTGCCCATCCGCATCAAGTGCCATCAGCCCAAGACCTATCGGCACACGATATCCATAAATCTCTTCAACAGTAAGCCGGGTATCCGCGCTTAATTTTTGAACCTCCGGCAAAGATGCACTGGCACTCAATCCTGCTGAGACAAGGCGGGAAACTATTTCTTCCATCATCCTGCTGCCGTCCGAAAGCACATAAACCGGCAGCTTCGCCGGCTCTCGAAAACCAAACAGCTCAATCGCACTTTTAATATCACGGGCAAACCTCTCATCAGCTTCACCCTGCACTGTTGCTCCATCCGCAGCTGTAAAATCCAATGTCCCCATATCCAGATTTACAGCGTTAATCAGTCTTGCCTGCTCGGTCAGACAAACCGTAGTACTGCTCAGCCCAACACTTACAACAACTGCCTGCTGCTCATTCCCACCAAAAACTTCTTTCCAGACCTTTACTATCCCTTCACAATCAAGCAGTATTTTTGCCGGCTCAAAACAGCCTACATCGCCGATGAATCTTTGTAACTGTTCTTTTTTTGCTGCCGCTGCGGTAATAGTCATTTGTCCGTCTTTTTGTTTTGTTAGTCTCCAGGCCAGTTCAATTTGCTCAGCCGGCAGCGGCAGTCTTGCCTCCGACTGCAGCCTGACCATCGCTGCCAGCTCGTCTTGCTTTACCGCAGGCACATCGATACGGTAAAAAACCACATTTGCCGAGTTGAAGCCGGCCACGGCAATTTGTTCGCCATCTGCTGTCTTTCCAACCGGCAAACCACATTCAGCCGCTAAGTCACGCCAGCTACTTCGATTCAGCAGGCCGCTCTTTGTCCAGACAACGTCAAAAAACGCACCTTGTCTTTGAAGACAAACAGCCCGCAGACAATCCTCATCCTGAGTCATTGCAATCACAGCCGCTTCCGTCATCATATCTGTTCTTTTAGCACTCACATCTTTCAATTCTTTATCCCCTCATACCGATAAAGTGTCCCATACGGAGTTGAACTCCTGTCAACTACCGTCTCTGTTATGAGCACAGTCCCGTCGGTTCGGCTTCGCTCGGCGGTCGCTAAACTATAAACCGCATAGACATTCGAACGAACGGTAATATAATTCGCTATTTCCTTAAAGGTCTTGATATTTATTGATTCGGCATCCATCACTTCGGCGATACTTTGCATCCCCTCGTCCAGAGTCTCTCTGTAGGCGATTATATTGTCGCCGAGCCGTTCTGCATCGTCACCGCCGCCCAACATCGCCGTCAAAACAGCCCGCAACGCTGTATTAACATTAATTCTGCCAGGTATCTTTTGAGTATTACTTACGGTCATTTTGTCGGCTACGTCTGAAAAAGTTTCCAAATCCATCGGCTCTGCTTCGTTCGAATCACTTCGCGAACTGGCCTGTTTCGGACTGTTATCATTTATCAAATCGGCTATACTTTGATAGTTATTGTTCGGGCGATTTTCCACTATCCACTTCGCTATCGACCTTTTTATATCTAAAGAATTCACAAGCGCATCCTCATCGGCCGTATTGATATTGGTTCTTCTATTGCCCCCGGCATCTACATCCTGCTCATACGAATAGCAGGTCAGATAATAAAGCCATCCCAAATCAACATCTTCCCGCAATTCATCAGGTGAAGTTACGTATTTATCTAAACTCTGATACCCCAGCCGCCCTCTAATACTTCCCTGGCCACCATAAAACAGCTCATCGGTAACGCCCTTGACCAGCAGCAATTCTCGTACTGTCCTGAAATGGCCGTTTCTAATCACATATCCGTAGGGCAGATTCTCATAATAGCCACCTTCGACACCCAATCCACCGGCCGTATCATCATTGTCACGCCAGTCGATTATCGCATCTGCAATTTCCTCCGTCATTTCATTCAGGCCCAGAAGCTGCTCTTTCGTAGCTGTATTTATATTTAACTTACTCGCCTCATCAATGACAGTAACGCTGACGCGGCACCGCTCAAGCTCAATATCGTTAAAGTCCTCATCATTGTCAGACCACAAATCCGTCAGGCAGTCACTTTCCCTGAGGTCTTCATTCAGTACTGCAACAGCGGTATGCCGCCCCGCCCGGCCTGCCCACTTGCACCTCGCCGCCTCGGTCGCCGCAACGCAGATTTTCGTATCGAGTCGGCTGTTCTGTCCAACGACCGCAACTATTACTCCAAGCAGCATCACCACCCAAAGTACCGTTACAA
>CAZMCN010000055.1:0-13355 GCA_964564845.1 uncultured Pirellulales bacterium
CAAACAGTTGCGTAAAAAATAATTAAAATTGGAGTAGACTTTTAACATAGGAGATTACAATGTCAAGTTATCGAAAACACTATATTTTTCCTGTTGTCATAATCATCGCTTTATCGTGCTTTAGTACAAGCACATTAAGCCAGGTAATTTACTCCCCCTGCGAGAAGTCCGATTTTCAAACGTACACAACTTATCCTGAGATGATGCAGTATCTACAACAAGTTCAGTCAACATCAACCGATATGCTGCTTGGGATATTCGGGACATCGATTGAGGGCAGAGAAATTCCCTATGCGGTCTTCAGCAGACCTATGACAACTAGGCCGTGGGAAGCTCTTGTTTCGGGCAAACCGATTATTCTTCTTACCGCAAATATTCACGGCGAAGAACGCACACTGAGAGAATCGAATCTAATTCTCATCCGTGAGCTGGCAACTAAAGGCACCGAAATGAATCAACTGCTGGATAGCCTCGTCGTGATTATGGTGCCATCGCTGAATCCCGATGGTTTTGTCCTTGTAACTCATCAAAATGCAGACCGTGTTGATTTGAATCGTGACTTCATCAAGCTTGAACAACCAGAACTTATATCTCACGCCAAAAACATCATCCACTCCTGGCACCCACATTTGTATGCCGACGGACACGGCGGGGGCAGATACCCATATAACCTTTGCTATCAGGCACCCAGTAATGCCGCACCCGACCAGAGAATTACAGCACTCTTTGATAAGGAGATAGCACCTTTTATTGATGCTAAAATGAAAGAGAACGGCTACAAATCATGGTATTTTTCCCGCGGCAACAGAACCGAATGGACTACCGGCATTTTCGATGCCGATAACGGGAGAAATTACGGCGGCTTTATAAACAGTGTAGGTATTTTGTTTGAATCGCCGGGCTGGCAGGGATTAAAGAACGCTGTTCAAAGCGGACTCGTGGCATATAAAGCACTTCTGCAATATTCAGCCGTGAACGCAGAGAGACTTATAACGACCATTAACCGTGCCCGTCACGAGACCACCAAAATGGGACAGAATACCACAGGGCGAATTCCCGTTCAGATGAAATTAGTTGCCGAAGATTACAAAGTTTCCTATGAAATCGGTGAAGGTGAAGGCGATAAAAGAAAAATTATCAAAGTAAGCAGCGCCAATTTAATTAAAAAGCCGCACATTCTCAAATCACGGCCCCGGCCTTACGCATACATACTGGAAAGGAAGGCATATAAATCTGTTGAAACGCTCAAACGCCAAAACGTTATGATAGAAGTGCTGCAGGAAGAGACGACACTTGGAGTTGAGGCGTACGTCTTAACAGGAGTTACATACGGCAAGAAATATGACCACCACAGGGCAACGTTTGTAACGGCAGCTGACGAAACAGTTAAAAGAAAGATGACGTTTCCAAAAGGGACCTATATCATCAGAACCGGCCAGATGATGGGAAGAGTAATTACCCACTTACTCGAACCCGAAACAAATGATAATGTAATTACGTTTAATACGATGGATGGTATTCTGCCTAAGCCGGGTGAATCGTCAATAATTCCGATTTTTAAGCTTATGAAACCCGCTAACCTTGCCACAAGAATGCTGCGGTATTAAGGAAGAATTCAACTTTAACAAAAAAGCGGGCCAAAAAGCACCGACTTTATAAATGGTTTCAATTACATTAAAAATTTTCTTTAGTGGTTTTTACTGAAATGTTTTTCGGATATATCTGCAGTAAAGAGCCCCAACCGGATTATGTGCCAGGACGCGGTCCTTGGCAATAAGCGTCGTTACCGGCGCTTTTGAAATCTTTGAAAAAATTGCGTCGTGCCCCACACAAAGCCCGCATATTACATTAAGCTCCGTCTGGGCCCGGTTCAGCACATCGGCCTGCCCTGCCGGGTTGCACATTACTTCATCATCGCCTGAGTTAATCTGCTCGAGTTCGAAGTCTTCCTTCGCCAAACCACAAAGTTTGCAGCAAACTGAGGCAACCTCAAAATGTTTCGAAAGAATTCCGTTAATAACCTTTGCTTCTTCCGATAACCCGATACAAAATGCCAGACCAATTTTTTTACAGCCCAATTCTTTTGCAAGCAGAATTATTTCACTCAGGCGTGTTTCTTGGCAATAGTACCGTGCTTCAATCGCCGATGCGGCCTTGTGTAATTTCGACACACCGGCATCATCATACAGCTTGCTATGGCTGCTTGACTTTGAAAAACAATCTTTACCCTCCCTGCATTTTTTATCCTCACAATTTGCACAATACGGCAATACTCCCCTTTTCATTTATTTACCCCTATGTGTAGGTTTACCGGCGACTGATTTTTCACCTTTTGTCACTTGACTATTTTAAATCAATTTTAACAAGCCGTTGCTGCGGGTGGTTGTGCGCATTGCTCTTAAAGAGCTCTATCTTGGAAGGGAGCCAGACGCCTCCCTTTTCAGCCTCGCTATAGTTATAGCCTCGAACAGCAAAAAAGCTCTCTCTGTCAATATCAGCGAACCAAAGCATATCAACTAACGAATTGCCGCTGTTCTGGTAGAATACCATCAACGCCGAGGCGCTGTCAGAACTTGCCCGTTCAATCGGATAATACCATAATCCTTCTTTTTTAACCGCAGCACTTTTAGTAAAGCCAACCCCTCTATCCAGAAAACGCACCGGCGCCGTTGTTATGTTGAGTATTGCTTCTGCAAAATATCGCCGGCATACTTTAACCGGCAGTGCATCGACTTTGCTGCCGCCTTTCAGGATACTGAAGCCCTCAGGCGACAATTGCCAAACAAACGCCCCCTGCGGCTCGACGGCCGAAATCAAAATAGAATTCGCCCAGGGATATATCCGGTAATTCTGCTCTGTCAGATAACGACTGCCATCGGGGTTATAAAAAGTAACTATGGCACCGGCCCGTATGGTTTTCGTTTTTTCCCAGGCATCCAGTGTTCCGGTGGCATCTATTGCTTTAGCAGCATAATCAGGAATTACTACATTCGGGTCAAAACTTCCCAAATCGACAGTTTGTGTTTGCTTTTTTCGGGTCTTTAGAAAACTTGTTCTAAGTTTATCAGAGGAACAACCCGTGACAAAAAGAGCTATCACAATAACCACTATGCATACAAAACCTGCAACAATAAAACGTATTTGAGAATACGGGAACTTATAAAACCTATTCATAATTTTACTCCTCTGCAAACAAATTCATCGCAACTTTTGAAAAGTCCGACCGATAATTTACGCTTCTTTTGTCAAAGCCGGCTCAGGGAGAATCTGAAGCTGCTTTATCCTGCTCTTTATCATAAAGCTGAAGCGATGCAAGCCGCTCTATCGAGGCATATCTTTGGGCGATGTCGCTTTTGGCAAGCTTGAGCAGTTTCGCTGCAGCTTCCGGGTCGGCCTGCTTCAGGATACGATAACGATTCTCGCCGTAAATATATTCCTCCAAATCAAGAGTAGGAGCTTTCGAGTCAAGCTGCAGCGGGTTTTTACCCTGGTCTTTAAGGCGAGGGTCGAACCTGTACAAAGGCCAATGGCCACAATCAACGGCCTTTTTCTGCTCACCATAGCCGTTTGTCATATTTATACCGTGAGCAATGCAGTGAGCATAAGCGATTATAATTGAAGAACCAGGGTAGCTTTCGGCCTCGACAAATGCCTTAACGGTCTGATTGGCATTTGCACCAATCGCCACCTCGGCAACGTAAATGCTGCCGTATGTCATAGCCAGCAGCCCAAGGTCTTTTTTAGCTGCCGGTTTGCCTGCGGCTGCAAATTTTGCTACTGCCGCTCTTGGCGTTGATTTCGACATTTGCCCGCCGGTATTGGAATATACCTCCGTATCCAGTACAAGCAGATTAACATCAATGCCTGTTGCCAGGACATGGTCAAGCCCGCCATAACCGATATCGTATGCCCATCCGTCGCCGCCAAGAGCCCAGACCGATTTGCGTACAAGATAATCTGCAATGCTCAAGAGCCGCCTGCAATCCGCACAATCACTCTTTCGGCACTGCTCTTTGAGCTTATCTATACGAAGCCGCTGCTGTTCGATAGCGGCCTGGGCCGGGTCATTGGCTGCTGCTGCAGTATGAATATCTTCAGCCAGTTTCTTATCAACACAGCCGGACGCTGTAACTTTTTCGAGCAATTCAAGAGAGCTTACTCTGAACTTATCAACTGTCAGCCGCATACCCATCGCAAATTCGGCACAGTCCTCAAATAGACTATTGCTCCAGGTAGGCCCCCTGCCGTCTTCTCTTTTAGTGTATGGCGTTGTGGGGAGATTACCGCCGTAAATTGATGAGCAGCCCGTAGCATTGCCGATAAAAGCCCTGTCGCCGAACAATTGCGACAAGAGTTTCACATAGGCTGTTTCACCGCAGCCGGCACAGGCACCGGAATACTCAAACAACGGCTGAATTAACTGGCTGCCCTTTACGGTATCGGCTTTGAAAAGTTTTTTGTCTGTATTTGGAATCGATAGAAAGTATTCATAATTCTCACGCTCGGCGCTGCGAACCGGCTTCTGCGGCACCATATTGATTGCTTTTCGTCCCGTCGGCTGCTTCTCTTTGTCTTTTTCCACAGCGGGACAATTAACCACACAGGCACCGCATCCTGTGCAGTCCTCCGGAGCCACCTGAACCGTAAATTTCATACCGGCAAAATCCTTCCCTTTTGCATCGGCGCTTTTGAACTTTTGCGGAGCACCTTTAAGGTGTTCTTTATCGTAGGCCTTTATTCTTATAGCGGCGTGCGGACATAGCAGAGAGCATCTGCCGCATTGAATACAGACCTCCGGCTCCCACGACGGTATATCCACAGCAATGTTGCGCTTTTCGTACTGCGTCGTGCCGCTGGGAAACTTACCATCAACCGGCATCCTGCTTACGGGCAGTTTGTCCCCACGGCGAGCTATAAGTTCAGCGGTAACTTCCTTGACAAAATCAGGGGCATCCTCTGGAACAGGCGGACGCATCCTTATTTTACTTGTTGCCTTGTCACCTACTTTAACTTCATAAACCCTGTCAATAGCGGCATCAACCGCAGCATTGTTCATTTCAACAATTTTTTCACCCTTCTTCCCATAGGTCTTTCTGATAGCGTCTTTGATTGCTTCGACAGCCGTATCAACAGGGATGACATTGCTAATTTTGAAAAAGGCGGTTTGCATAATGACATTGATGCGCGCGCCAAGACCGAGTTCCTGAGCAAGTAAAATCGCATCTATAATATAGAACTTAAGCTTCTTGTCGATTATCTGCTTTTGCACTTCCTGCGGTAAGGTGTCCCAAACTTCATCTTTGTCGTAGCTGGTTGTCAGAAGAAATGTTCCACCGTCGCGCAACGACGAAAGCATATCGTACTTTTCCAGAAAGCTCGGATTATGGCACGCAGCAAAATCTGCCTTGTTTATCAGATAGGGACTGCGAATTAGTTGCTCACCAAATCTAAGATGCGATATTGTAACAGCACCGGCTTTTCTTGAATCATACACAAAGTAAGCTTGAGCGTAACTGTCCGTCTGCTCTCCGATGATTTTTATGGAGTTTTTATTTGCGCCTACTGTTCCGTCCGCGCCGAGTCCGTAAAACATTGCAGAGAAAAGTTTTTCAGTGCCGACGTCGAAAGACGGGTCAACATCCAGACTGGTATGCGTTACATCGTCTATAATACCCACCGTAAAGCCTTTTTTGGGGGTCGTTGCGTCGAGATTGTCAAAAACGGCCTTTACCATAGCCGGCGTAAACTCTTTTGAGCCCAATCCATACCGCCCGCCGACAATCAGAGGATATTTATCAAACGGTGCGTCACCTGCGGCCATCGCTTCGCTTATAGCGGTTCGTACGTCCAGATACAATGGCTCGCCCAGCGAACCGGGCTCCTTTGTCCTGTCCAATACGGCAATTTTCTTTACGCTTTTTGGTAAAGCACTTATAAAGTCCTTTGCACTGAAGGGCCTGTAAAGTCGAACCTTTATAAGGCCGACTTTTTCACCGGCGTTATTTAAATATTCTACCGTCTCATGGGTGGTATCAGCTCCTGTGCCCATAATTACGATAATTTTCTCGGCATCTTTCGGCCCAACATAATCAAATAAATGGTAGCTGCGTCCAATCAGCTTTGCAAATTTGTCCATCGTCTCGGCAACAATCGCCGGGGCCTCTAAATAATATTTATTTACCGTCTCCCTGCCCTGAAAGTAAACATCGGGATTTTGAGCCGTTCCGCTAATCATCGGCCTGTCCGGCGAGAGGGCTCTGGCCTTATTTTGAGCCACAAGTTCGTTATCTATCATCGCCCGCATATCATCCAACGTTAACTCTTCGACCTTTTGAACCTCATGAGTAGTTCTAAAACCATCGAAGAAATGTATAAACGGCACCCGCGAAGCTAATGTGGCCTGCTGAGCGATGAGCGCAAAGTCCATAACCTCCTGAACATTACACGAAGAAAGCATAGCAAATCCGGTCTGCCGACAGGCCATCACATCAGAATGGTCGCCGAAAATCGAAAGCGCCTGACAGGCCAGCGAGCGGGCAGAAACATGAAAAACCGTAGCCAGCAGTTCACCGGCAATCTTATACATATTGGGAATCATCAGTAAAAGCCCCTGCGAGGCGGTAAAGGTGGTCGCCAGTGCGCCGGTCGCCAATGCACCGTGTATAGCACCGGCCGCTCCGGCTTCGGACTGCATTTCAGTAACCGAAGGAACCGTCCCCCAGATATTAGGCTCTCGTGCGGCACTTCTGGCATCGGCAATCTCACCCATACCGGAGCTGGGGGTAATCGGGTATATTGCAATTACTTCATTCGTAGCATGCGCCACGTATGACGCCGCCGCATTACCATCAATTGTAATCATTCTTCGTTTCATAAATCCTACACCTTATTAAAATAGCACCCTTAAATATTTTAACCAAAAGGGCTTTTATCACGAAAAGAAGCCCTCAAACCATATTTTAGTCCTGAAGAGGCCGAAGGGAGACCCCAAACGCAATAAAAGGCGTTTGGGCACCCCGGAACTTGTCCTGGGCTTCGTTCAGGGAACTATACTTTATACAACTTTTTGCCCTGTTAAGCAATGTAAAATTTGCAGAATTGGGAAACAAAAAAAGTCGGCCTAAAATTTATAAATGATATGCAACATTTTCCCTTCGGCCTGGAAAATATCTGGGACAGGCCGATGTAAAGGTGTGGTCTAATCGGCCTTTTGAGTTATTAAACCGCTTAACCGCTTTCAGAGACGGCCTGAACCAATGCATCGACGGCAAGATTTACCCCGGTCCACAAGGCATCCAGCGGCAGATGCTCCCCGGCTGTCCGGTCAAAAAGAATAGATGCCCTGGCGTCAAATTCCTCGTCAGCTCGCCAAATCACTATCGTTACCGGAACGCGAGGCAATATGTAAAACTGAATTGAGGCATCACCAAATTCGCATTTCTCAGCGGCAAAGAGCTCTGTGTTTTGGTATAATAATTCAGGAGAGGCTCCAAAGACTTTTTCCAGTGTTTCGGCAGGCAGCTTGTGCAGCCCTCTGAAGAAGAACTGGCCTGTGGGCAGAGTTTCAGCCCTGACAAGTTTATTTGCAATCGGCAAATCCTTGGCGTTTATCAGGTATGCAAGAATACAAAGCTGCTCAAGAAACTCTGCCGGTACCGGCTTCGACCCCGGCTTGAGAGAAAAAATCTCCTCATCTTCAAGATTAACTACATACTCAGTATTGAGCAATGTAACGACATAACGCTCAGGAGAACTCAAATACTGGCAGTCTGCCTTTTTTGCGGTTTGGTGCTTGTCAAGCCCGATAAGCTGCCGCCAAAGGCCTTGGTGAGCCATTTATTTTTGTACCCTTTAATGCTTTTTTGCCACAAAGACACAAAGATTTCAAAATAATTCTTTTAATACTTTCTAATGTCTAAAGTGTCTTTTGCCGGTAAAGACCATTGCGATGCCGTGTTTATCGGCGCAGGCAATCACCTCATCATCCTTGTTCGAGCCGCCCGGCTGAACTATTGCCGCCACGCCTGCCTTAGCGGCATTTTCGACGTTATCAGGGAACGGGAAAAAGGCATCAGAAGCCATCGCGGCGCCTTGAGCTTCATCTCCGGCTTGCTTGAAGGCAATCAGTCCCGACTCGACCCGATTCATCTGGCCTGCACCGACACCCAAGACTTTTCTGTTTTTGACCAGAACAATGGTATTGCTCTTGGTATGTTTGGCGGTCAGCCAGGCAATACGCAAATCCTCAAGCTGCTGCTTGGTTGGCCTGGTCTTTGTCGGATATTTCAATATGTCCGGCTCCCAGCCGACCATATCCCTCTTTTGCATAAGCAATCCCCCGATAACGCAGCGAACGTCGAATTCACCGGTATCGATTTTGGCTCTGTCAATCGGCCCGGTTTCCATCAGGCGGACCCTGCTGCCCCAGCCCTTCAAAGTCCTGATTATCTCAATTGCATCTTCATCAAACTTCACAGCGATAATCACCTCGGCAAAGAAGCCGCTGGCGCCTCTGGCCTTGCCAAATCGACTGTAGGACTCCATAACCGTTCTGGCTAATTCAACATCAACTTTTCTATTGAGTGCGATAATGCTTCCGAATGCGCTGATAACATCGCCTTCATAGGCCTTTCTATATGCCTCAATAATATCCTCATCGACCGCACAGCCGCACGGATTAAGGTGTTTAACGACGACCGCTGCCGGCTCATCAAATTCCTTAACCAGCTCGAATGCAGCATTGACATCTAAAAGATTATTAAAGCTGATGCCGGTTTCGCCTTCCAGTAAAGCAGCACTGCTGATTGACGTTTCGCCGCTTGGCGGCAGTTTATAGAACGCTGCGCTTTGATGAGGATTTTCGCCGTAGCGCAGTGTTTTTTCTTTTGTAAGCGCGATAGAAACCTTCTGCGGGTACTCCACCGCCCCGGTGCCGTTAAGATATTTCGCAATAGCGGCGTCATAAGAAGCTGTCAGGCCGAATGCAATTCTGGCCAAATCACTGCGCAACTTTTCACTTACGGCGCCGTTTGTTTTCTGCATCTCTTCGATGACCCTGTCGTACTGGTCGGGATTTGTAACAACCGTTACAAATTTATTATTTTTCGCGGCAGAGCGAATCATACTCGGCCCGCCAATATCAATATTCTCAATCGCTTCTTCGAGGGTGCAGTCGGCTTTGGCTATCGTTTGTTCAAAAGGATACAAATTCACGCAGACCAAATCTATCCACTCAATGCCTTGTTTCTGCATAGCAGCAATATGTTCGGCATTATCTCGCAGCCCCAGTAATCCGCCGTGAATCTTAGGATGAAGAGTTTTTACTCTGCCATTCATCATTTCCGGAAAACCGGTAACCGACTCAATACCGGTGATATCAAGAGAGGCCTCGCCAAGCTTTTTGGCCGTCCCGCCGGTACTGATTATCTTTACACCCATTTCAGTTAGTTTTCCGACAAAATCAACAACACCTGTTTTGTCCGAAACACTTACTAATGCTGTTTTAATTTTCACATCCATTCGCACTTTTCTCCTTACCTGAAAAACCGTAAATCTACATTGGAAATTCGCACTTGTAACAAGAAACACCGGGATTTGCAAGTTAAACTACGCAAAAAAACTCACTTCAATACAAATAATGCAAAAAAAATGCTTTGCCCGTTCGGACTATTTCTGAAATGGATATTTGATGGATGGGGCGGCAAAATAGGTTTTTTAGCGGGGTTCCCAAACGCGAAATAATGCGTTTGGGAGCTCTTCTCAAAGGCGTTATCAAAAATAAGCATCATATTTTTTCCGAAATTGCTCATATTCATCCATCGTATTTAAGTTTGTAATTTGTCCGGCTTCCACTTTGATGTACCTGACGTTGCACCTGGAGAAAACATCGCTTATTTTGCGTCCCCCTGATGAGAGCACCTCATTTATAGCTCCAAGAGCACTTTTTCTATATACTGCAAAAAGCGGTTCGAGCTTTTCATTATCATCTGCAGCCGGGACAACTATGTCCGCTTCTTTGGCTTCTGCAAGAAGCCTTCTAACAAAAGTCAAGTCAATATCGGGAATATCGCAGGCCACCACAAAATTCAGCTCGTTTTCCGAGGCCTCCAGTGCCGAAGCTATCCCCATCAAAGGCCCCTGCCCTGTCTGTCTGTCCGGAACAATCTCAAAACCGAGAAAGGCCAACTTGTCCGCTTTGTTGGCACTTATGAGTATCTGCTCAAACGAACCTCGCAGTTGTTCGCAAATACACTCTATTATTGGTTTAGTTTTAATTGGCAGCATACTTTTATCGGCGCCCATTCGTCCGCTTGAGCCCCCTGCCAGAATTATTGCCGTTGCCTTTTCCTTTATTGTCCATTTTCTGCCGGTCAGCTTTATCCGGTTAATATCGAAATCAAAGCTGGCCCCGTCCGAGACCACAACTTTGTCCACGTATCTTCTAACCTCCCGGGCCGAACCTTTCCATCTTTTAAGATTCGGTGCTGCTACCATAAGAAATAATCCCGGCTCTACCACGTGCCGCAGTGAATTCGATTCACAGAGCAAGGTTGTATCGGGACCCACAATATTCACCAGAGCGGTCAGGCCCTGCTGCAGATGGGACCTGAGCGCTCTAAGCCAAAGAACTCTGCTTGCACCGGCAGCTAAAAGTCTCGAAGTATCTTTGGCCGAATCTCTTCTGAGCTCTTCGGTGATACAGAAGTTCCCTTCCAGCGACGAACATACTCCGCATCCGCGCCCGCCACGAGGACATGTGCCGTCTTTAGCTTTTATCGTGGTAACTTTTATACCTGTGATATTTGTGCTTTTGCAGAACTTCTTTATCACTTCGCAGGCAAGAACGGTCTTGCCTGCGTTCCTTCCCGCAGAGCCTATCATCAACATACCATCAAGCTTTATCATTTTACCTCTCAAGATATTGGTAATGACGTCGGTTTTTAAGGCCGGTGATAATTTTATCGATAGATTCCGGCTCACCTGCGGAAAGTATTCGGCTGGGAGCAGCCGCATATAATTTCTTCACCCGCTGAGCTAATTCCCGCCGAACGACAAGCAATATGAGAGCATTGGACAAAACCAGCAACGAATCCACGTTTCTACGCCATCCGTCGCCGCGAAGCTCCAATGGTCCGAACTCGTCAATAATGATAATATCAGCGGATTCTGTGGCAGCGGGGCTCAGGGCATCTCTGCCAAGTTTTAGTCCGTCGGCGATAAAAGTAAACCGTTCGGTTTTGCTGCCGTCGGTTCTGCGCTGCGCCAGTGAAGCTCGGATTTTATTTTGCAGGTCAAGGATGTCATATCCAACTAATTTGCCGTTACGGTGTTTGGATGGGGCCAAGAAACCGGCAACCACAAAACCTTCGGCACGAACGGTCTGGGCGAGTTCGGCGGCGGCAGTAGTTTTGCCGGAGTGTTTCCTGCCCGTCCACAAAACAAGTTTGTTCTGCATCATCACCATCAGCCGATTAGCAATTCAGGAAAACAAATATACAGCTATGCTGAAGACCCACAATCCGGCGGTAACAACAGACACGCCGCCTGAAGCTAACTGCAGTCGCAATCTGAACGGCGTGTCAAACTTTGCCTTGAGCCGCTGGCCAAGACGGAAACTTAACGGCACAAACACGGCACAGCCCAAAGCCGCTAATGTTCCGCCTATAACAATATGGTCCATAACTTTAGCTAATCCTGCTTCAACCCAATGGTGATACCTAAAAACATAGGTTATCATCAAAGCAAATAAGCTGTAACCTGAGTATGTTGCCAGTACCGCACCGATAGACCGGTTTTTTAATTTAAAAACATTGAAAAACAAATCATAACAAACTCCCAGCAGGAATATACCTAAAAGGTGACATGCAAAAAAAGGTGAGTTCAGAAACTTGTATAGCATTGCAAGAGCGGCAATGGTACTTGCGGTACCCCTTCCCGGCAGATAGACTCTCGCAACGGTCAATATACTAAAACCAATTATTGTTAAATATACTGATGCACGGGGTATTGCAAAATGATACAGCACCCCGCCCAGTATCGCCTCCGAAATACCCCACAAACCGCCAAAAAGCAGTACCCCAAAGACATATTCTTTCTTCATTTTTCTGTCTCCTAAAAAACCCTTACTTTCCTTCCAGCCAACGTTCCGAGAATTCCTTCAAATCAAATATATTCACAGTACCATTTTGCGTCAGGTCCGTTCCACCACACCAGTCAGGAGCTGTGCATTGTTCATTAGTGCGCCAGTGCTGAGCAAAGACACCGAAATCACAAAAGTCAAAGTCGCAGTCCCCGTCTATGTCAGTTTTAGCAAAGGAGCCTGTGGAAATTGTTAAAAGCTGATAATAATCCCAGTCAGACAGCTTCGTATATTGCTCGAGTATTCCAGCGACACCGCACAAATTCAGGCCGGGTTGAACAATTGGATGGGGCGTTGTATCATCGGGATTATTAATATTCATATAATCCGATGCCCAGCAGTAAATATTAGGGTCATTATTATCTTCGAGTGAATAATTGTCCCTGTGTGAACCGGCGTCATTGTAATCACCAACTGTAACGTTTCTTACCTTTATATACATCGCCTCGTATTTTTCAGCCCTATGGTCTGTAACAAGGCAGGTGATTAAATCCTGGTCATAGAGTACCGCTATATCATTAACCTCCACCACCAGAGGTTCCGGCTGAAAATTTTCTATGCTAAGTGTTGAATAGGATGAAATATCTTTGAAAATCAGATCGGTATTGCCTCGAGCCTTACCACTCTCATCGACAAAAACGTTCTCGAGGAAGATCCAGTCGCCCAGTTGAACATAGTTAAATGGCGTTGGATTAGTGTCATAATCACCTTTAACGCTAATACCGCCCCAAGCATCCCAATTGTTCGGGTCGTACAACACCAGCTTGTGACGAGAACCTAAATATTTATGAATTACAATACCCCCGTTGCAGTTGACATCCTGCTGGTCATAATAGCTGCTGCCGTCCGGATTATCCGTGTACTGAATCGTATAAATTGACAGCGTTGGAATATCTGCGTAACTGCTTTTGGCTGTTATAAACACTGTTGCAACGAAAACGACCATACATACTTTTTTAACCATCTATCACACTTTTTGATATTTAGTGTTATCAATAGGGGAACCATTCTTTATCACTTCTTGGTGGCACTTCCAGGTCATCCGGCCATTCCGATTTCCATACCGTTTGAATCCATTCCACGTGATAATCACAATAGAGGATATTTCCTCCAAGTGATTTTCTCTTTCTGGCGTGGCGGGCGGCAAAGGCCTTTGGATAACTGCCGCAATATTGGCCCGCTGAGCCATTATATTTTTCTCCACCATAACCTTTTC
>CAZMCN010000056.1:0-13196 GCA_964564845.1 uncultured Pirellulales bacterium
CTTTCCTTTTGATAGTGCCATGAACAAACGGCCTCCCTTCCTTGTCTGTAAAGTCACCGGGATCTTGAACGGGATTGAGGTCACGGAACTGAACAGTGCCTTCTGCTGCCGCAAGTATCTCCGACTCAAGAATAGCCCTGGATGCAACCCCGCCGGTATGGAACGTTCGAAGCGTCAACTGAGTGCCCGGCTCTCCTATCGACTGTGCCGCCACTATGCCAACCGCCGTACCTTCCTCAACGAGCACCCCTGTGCTCAGGTCCCATCCATAACACTTCGCACACAAACCAAACGGACTGTCACAGGTCAATGGACTCCTGACTCGGATAGCATCCAGCCCCAATTTCTCTATCTTGTCCGCTATCTCATGTGTTATCACCTCATTCTCACGAACTATCATCTCATCGGTAATCGGGTTGCGAATATTGTCCCTTGCGGTCCGTCCAATAATCAACTCGGGAAGCGAAACATCGGTCTGCTCTCCGCTGCTCATCACGCTTTTTGTAATGCCCTGTAAAGTCCCGCAATCACGCTCGGTAATAATAACATTTTGGGCAGCGTCAATAAGCTTTCGTGTGAGATAGCCTGAATTAGCAGTCTTCAAAGCCGTATCTGCCAGCCCTTTACGAGCTCCGTGCGTAGAACTGAAATACTCAAGAACAGTCATACCCTCACGGAAATTTGACTTTATCGGCGTCTCAATTATCTCACCGCTCGGCCTGGCCATCAACGCTCTCATACCTGCAAGCTGTTGAATCTGGTCAACACTTCCTCTCGCCCCGGAATCGGTCATAACATATATCGGATTAAGGTAAGGCAAACCGGCGACGGTCCTATCTTCTTTAAGGCCGCGCATCATCTCATTGGTAACTGCCACGCGGGCATGAGTCCAGGCGTCGATAACCTGATTATACCTCTCTCCCTCGGTCAAAACACCGTTCACATAGTTCTTCTGAATTGTACCGACCTTCTTTTCGGTCTCCTCGATAATCTCTTGTTTCTTCTGCGGAATTTTCAAATCGGTAAGCCCAAAGCTCAGACCCGCAAGTGTCGCATATCTGAACCCTAAATCCTTTATCCTGTCAAGAAGGCCAACCGTCTCGGCGCTGCCGGCAAACTGGAAGCAGTCACTGATTACCTGACTGAGCTTACCCTTGCTCATTACCATATTGTAAAATGGTACATCCGGCGACTTGGGAAGCATATCATTGAATATGCATCGGCCCACCGTTGTCTCAATTATCCCCGACTGCTCGGGGTTAAAATGACCGGATTCACCAACAACTTTTCTTTCTTTACCTATCTTCACCTTGATTTTGGCCTGCAGACCGATTTTTCCGTTCTCGTAGGCCATCATCGCCTCAAAGGTATCGCGGAATATCGTCCCTTCGCCCTTCGCACCCGAAAACATAAATGTCAGATAATAGTTGCCCATTACCATATCCTGAGATGGTCCAACCATTGGAGAGCCGTTAGAAGGTGAAAAAATATTGCTGGTGGTCATCATCAGAGTATGTGTCTCTGCCTGGGCCTCTACGCTCAGCGGCAAATGTACTGCCATCTGGTCGCCGTCAAAGTCGGCATTGAAGCCCTTACAGGCCAACGGGTGAAGCATTATTGCATTGCCTTCCACTAAAATCGGCTCAAACGCCTGAACCCCCATCCGATGAAGTGTGGGAGCTCGGTTGAGTAAAACCGGATGCTGATGTATCACTTCTTCAAGAATGTCCCAGACCTGTTCATCACGCCGTTCAATTATTCTCTTGGCGCTCTTAATCGTATCTGCGAGTCCGTGCTGTTTAAGTTTTCGAATAATAAACGGCTGATACAACTCCAGCGCCATCTTCTTTGGCAAACCGCATTGATGCAGCTTCAAATTAGGCCCGACTACAATTACAGAACGCGCCGAGTAATCCACCCGTTTGCCAAGCAGGTTCTCACGGAATCGCCCCTGCTTTCCCTTTATCATATCGGTCAGACTCTTTAATGGCCGATTGTTGCTGCCCAGCACCGGCCTGCGGCAGCGGCCATTGTCCAGAAGTGAATCCACCGCCTGCTGAAGCATACGCTTCTCATTGCGGATAATCACTTCCGGGGCATTAAGGTCGATTAGCTTCTTCAATCGGTTGTTACGATTGATAATACGCCTGTAAAGGTCATTTAAATCGCTCGTTGCAAAATTCCCGCTTTCAAGAAGAACCAAAGGACGCAAATCAGGCGGGATAACTGGAATAACCTCAAGAACCATCCACTGGGCTTTATTAACGCTGCTGGCTATTGCATTGACTGTCTTGAGACGTTTTGTAAACTCTCTGGTTTTTTGTTTGCTCCCCGTATCGACTATCTCCGCCTTTAACTGCTTTGCCAAAACATTAAGGTCCATCTCGGCCAATATCACCTTTATCGCCTCAGCTCCCATCAACGCCTTAAAGGAACTACCATATTTATTCGTAGCTTCGCGGAACTCATCTTCGCTAAGCAGTTGTCCCCTCTGCAATGGGCTTTGTCCCGGCTCTGTAACAACATAGTCCTGAAAATAAATTATCTTCTCAAGAGTGGCAGCCTTCATCGCCAAAAGAGTACCAAGATGGTTCGGAATCGCCTTGAAGAACCATATATGCACCACCGGTGCCGCAAGATTAATATGTCCCATTCGTTTTCTTCTGACCCTGCTGTGAGTAACTTTGACCCCGCATCGGTCGCAGATGATACCCTTGTACTTGGTCCCTTTATACTTGCCGCAGGTGCACTCCCAATCGCGTTCCGGCCCAAAGATTCTCTCACAGAACAAACCGTCCTTCTCCGGCCGATACGTACGGTAGTTGATTGTCTCCGGCTTGCGAACTTCACCGAAAGACCAACTGCGAATATCATTGGGACTGGCCAGCGATATCTTAACCGAACCGTAATCATTTATCCTGTCATAAATATCACTTATCATTGATTAATCCTCATCTTAGATTTAATACCACAGCTCTCCCGATTCACGTCTATAGAGCGCTGCTTCCCAGCCGTTTCTTTTCAAGCTGAATATTCATTCCCAACCCTCTTATCTCGTTACAGAGCACATCAAAGGAAAGCGGTGTTCCAGCTTCGAGTGTATTTGTTCCTTTGACCATCGATTCATATATTTTCGTTCGACCTTCCACGTCGTCGCTTTTGACCGTCAGCATCTCCTGAAGCGTATAAGCCGCACCGTACCCCTCCAGCGCCCAGACCTCCATCTCGCCAAACCTCTGTCCGCCTGTTCTTGCCTTTCCACCCAAAGGCTGCTGGGTAATCAGACTGTACGGACCTGTAGCCCTGGCGTGAATCTTGTCATCAACAAGGTGGTGCAGTTTCATTATATATATATACCCGATTGTCGCCTTCTGGTCGAACGGCAGCCCCGTCCTGCCATCATATAATTGAGTCTTCAAACTATTCGGAACATGAACGAAAATCTCATCTTCCAGAGGCGAAGATGGTGGAGCCGCTTCCCTCGGTTTTGAAAAGAATTCTTCCAAGTGATCCCGAAAAGAAGAATCCATCGTGTTCTTAAGGTGACAATCGCACAGACGTTCCCGTAAACCTTTCCCTCCCCGGTAGCCCGCTTGGCCAACATACACAACACGCCCTTGAACCTTGAAGCAGTAAACACCCGGTTCTTTAGGAGTGTCCTTATCACATGCCTTTTTGGCCGGAATCCATCTTGGGTTCTCTGTAAACTCTCGGAACTTCTGTATCAGAAGATTGTCTTTTTTCAAAGCATCATCCCACTCGAGTCCAAAATCTTCTGGCTCCTTTTCCTTCCCGTCGAACCCTTTAGGACGAGTAACATTGAAGAATGGCATATACTCCTTTGATTTGTCAATTCCCTCTTCATCACGGTATTTGAGAATGGTTTTGCCCTCAAGAAGATTAAGAAATCCTTCGAGACTTTCTTTATCCCTACCATTTGGGTCCTTGAAGTGGTCGACAACCACATGTCCAATCTGAGCCTTATCAAAGAACTCGTCTACAGAAGCTATCGATTTAAGAATGTAGGACGTAGGCAAGAGTTTCCTTTCTCGTTTTTCTATCACCTCGTTCGCCTCGGCAGTCAACTGCTGGATATCTTCTTCGGCGGCACCGTCGAATACCGGCACAATTGCGTTAAAGCCCAAAACCTTCGCCACCCAGCCAAGATGAGTCTCCAAAATCTGGCCGACATTCATTCGGCTGGGAACGCCTAAAGGATTCAGCAGTATGTCAAGACTCGTGCCATCTTCGAGAAATGGCATATCCTCTTCGGGCATTATCTTTGCAATTACGCCTTTATTTCCGTGCCGACCTGCTATCTTATCTCCAATCGACAACGTCCTTTTTGTGGCAACGTAAACCTTCACCATTTGCAGAACGCCGCTGGGAAGCTCATCACCATGCTTCAAACTATCAATGTGCCTTTGCTTCTGCTCCTGAAGCTCGGTTATCTTCGTCCAGAATTTATTTACAATCTTCTCAACGTCATCGCGCATCCCCGCCGGCCTTACCCATTTTATATTAAAGTTTTCTACCTGCTCATAGACAACCTCGTCGTCCGCGCTGCTGCCGGCTTTTTGCCGTGTCGATGGGTCAACAATGGTAACGTCAAACTTTTTATGTATGGCCTCTATCATTTGCCGAAATAACGCACACTCTTTTGCCTTCACCTGCTGACGGTATTCTTTTATCATGTCCCTGACAGCTTTCTTTTGTTCTTCACCACCTGCCCCACGCCGGGTAAATTTTTCCGTTCTTATCACAACCCCCTCGTATCCGCTGGGCAGTTCGAGCGAATCATTTTTAACATCTTCGCCCGCCCGGCCGAATATGGCGTGAAGAAGCTTCTCCTCCGGCGTTAACTCGGTTTTGCTCTTCGGCACTACTTTTCCGACCAGTATATCTCCGGTACATACCCTTGTGCCCTCACGGATTATTCCACCCCCATCAAGATTCCGAAGCGCCTTTTCACTCACATTCGGAATATCATTCGTAAATTCTTCTCTGCCCAGCCTGGTCTCACGAACCTCAGCCGTAAACTCATCAATGTGAATACTTGTGAAACTGTCGTTTTTGACAAGTTTCTCGCTGATAATAATTGCGTCTTCAAAATTGAATCCGTCAAAGGAAACAAACCCGACAAGAAGATTTTTACCAAGTGCCAAAGTACCGTCGGCTGTGCCGCCTCCGTCTGCTATCACCTGACCTTTCTCGACTTTCTCACCCAGTTTAACCATCGGAACCTGATTAAGGCACGTCCTCTCATTCAAATCAACAAATTTCGAAAGCGTATATTCCTCAGAACCGTCAATCACTATATGCAGCGAATCCACAGCAGTAACAATGCCGTTTTTTTCTGCTCGCACTACCATACTCGAGTTCTGTCCAACCACCTCTTCCATACCCGTGCCGACCAAAGGCCGTTCCGTCTTGAGCAGCGGAACCGCCTGACGCTGCATATTTGAACCCATCAACGCACGGTTGGCGTCATCGTGCTCAAGGAATGGAATCAGCGAAGCAGAGATTCCCACCGTTTGTTTCGGAGAAACGTCAACATAATTGACTTCATTTCCTTCTACATGAGCGAGCTCCCCCCCCTTCATCGCCAAAACCATATCCTTTTGGATTTCGTCGGTTTCCTGGTCAAACGCTGCCGGGGCCGCAATTGTCGCCTTCATATCCTCATCGGCGCGCAAATAATCCACATCACCGGTGGCTCTGCCGTCTTTCACCCTCCGGTACGGAGTAAGCAAAAAACCGTATTGGTCAATCGTGGCAAATATCGCCAAGGAGGATATCAAACCGATATTGGTCCCTTCCGGCGTCTCAATCGGACAAATCCTGCCGTAATGGCTGATATGAACGTCACGAACTTCAAAACCGGCCCGCCTTCGATTCAAACCGCCCGGACCAAGCGCCGACAAACGCCGCTCATGAGTTAACTGGCTCAAAGCATTCGTCTGGTCAACTATCTGACTCAGCTCGCCTCGACCAAAAAAGTAGTTTATACTGCTCGATACGCTCTTGGAATTTACCAAATCTGCTATCCGAACGGGTTCCTCCGTATCTCTTCTTGTGCTCAAACGTTCCTGCACGGTCTTGCGAAGCTTTAAAAGACCCTTCCTGACTTCGTCAGACGCCAGCTCATCGATTGTTCGCAGTCTCCTGTTACCCAGATGGTCGATATCGTCAACCTCGCCTTCGTTATTGCGAAGACCTACAATATAACGCATCGTATTAATAAAATCCTCGGCACAAAGAGTCATATCATAGTCCGGACTCTCAAGCCGTGCCAGCTCCTCCTCAAGCAGCTTTATCTCTTTCTGCGCCCACTGCTTCTTCTCATCAAGCGCCCACGTGTTGAGAAGATTGTCACCACAATCATAAATCTCTTTGTGTGTGTCAGCCTTAAATCTGGCGCCGAAATGTTCCTCAAGTCGTCCACTCAGCCCCTGGCTTCGGGGCTTTTCGCTCTTATTCGCCCCAGCCTTGCCAACATAGCCGTCTTTGACCCTTTTGGTCCTCAGACTCTTGAAAAAGTATATCCCCTGCTTGTTCGGAACTTTGGCCTTTGCAAGCTTCATATCAAGACTGTTGATTGTTATCCAGCCGGACTCGGACTCTATACTCTGCTTGCACTGCTTGAACAAATCCTCAAGCTGAGGATTCTTCTTAAACAGTCCCTCTACCTCCTTACGGCTCATCTCCTCTTTCTTGTTAAATCGCGGCAGCTTATTCTGAGAATCCACCGGATATTCCCACGACAGTTTCGTCTCCAGTGCCGTCAACTCACATTTTGGCTTCTTGTCCTTGAGAGGCTTACCGTCTATTTCTGTGACAACATACTTAAACGCAAAACCTCCCGTACGCTCGCCGCCCTTGACCAGATACTTTTTCCGCAGCACATCCTGGTTCACCTCGACCCACTTGCGCCCTTCTTCACTCTTGAGCCACTTTTCGAAATTGTCTTTAAGATTCTCTCGTAACTCGTCCAGTGCTCTGCGTATCTCATTCTTTCGAGATTCATTGTCACGCACGCTAAGACCAAACTTCCGATTCAATCTGAATCTGCCCACTTTGCCAAGACGATACCGGTTCGTGTCAAAAAATTTCTCTCTAAAGAAGGTTTTTGCCTTCTCCTGATTCGGCGGATTGCCAGGCCGCAGCCTCATATAAAACTTCAACAGAGCATGCTCGTTACTCTGGCAATCATCCTCTGCAAGTGTGTTCAAAATAAGAGGGTCTCGAACCTGCTCAACAACTTCAACATTCTTAATCCGGCTTTGTTGTATCAAAGAAACCCTGTCGCCGATTTGCTCACCAGAGCCGACTATCACTTCTCCAGTCTCGGTATCTACTATCGGCCCTACCGACCACATATCAGGTGTCAGTTTGTTTTTAGAGACGGTCTTCGTCGGATAAAACAGCCGAATAATCGACTCGGTGTCCCCGTGCGAAGCATCTATCGCTCGAAGAAATACCGTCGCAGGTATCCTGCTCGACTGGTCAATTTTAACGGTCAAAACGTCCTTTTTAGTAACCCCTATCTCTATCCAGCTGCCCCTCTCAGGGATGACTCTGCCCCCATGCAGCACCCTGTCGCCTTCTTTGCTCTCGATAAGAAAATCAACACCGGGACTTCGGTGAAGCTGGCTTACAATAACTCGTTCGGCACCATTGATGATAAACTCACCGCCACCTATCATAACCGGCATCTCACCAAGATACACCCACTGCTCCGACACATCTTCACCCTTCTTTTCACGAAGTCGGCAGCAAATCTTTAATGGGTAACCGTATGTCAGATGTAACTGGCGGCAGCGTTTAAGTGGATAACGCGGCTCTTCCAGCTCATAACAGACATATTCCAGACAGCTATTCTTGTCGTAGCTTTCAACTGGAAATATCTCGTGAAACAGTGATTCAAGCCCGATGTCTTTTCGCTTGTTTGCTGCTGTATCTTTCTGCAGAAAGTCCTCGTAACTTTTCTTCTGTATCGCTACCAAATCTGGAATCTTAACGGCATCCCGGACCTTGCCAAAATTGCGAACGGTTCTTGAAACCATATCACACTCCCGTTTTATCCTGTTTGTCTTACATTTACGTTTCTTACGCTATATGCCATACGCTCTTCTTACACTATTTCAGCTACCGCACCGGCAGCTTCAAGCTGCTTCTGTGCCGCCTCTGCCTGCTCTTTGTTCAGCCCTTCCTTGACCGGCTTGGGAACATTGTCAACAAGGTCCTTGGCCTCTTTCAGACCCAACCCTGTCATGGCCCTTACTTCCTTGATAACCTGAATCTTTTTGTCGCCGAACTCCTTCAAAATCACATCAAAACTGGTCTTCTCTTCAGCCTTTTCCGCCGCCCCTTCCGCAGCCGGTCCCGCCACCATAACTGCTCCACCGGCCGCCGGCTCAATCTCATATTCTTCCTTGAGATAATCACCAAGCTCTTTGGCCTGCATCAATGTCAAACCAACTATCTTGTCGCCCAGCTTCTTTATATCACTGCTCCATTTCCTGGCTTCTTTACCTGCCTCTGGCTCTTTTGCTGCACTAGTCTCTTTCAATCCCTTCGTTTCTTTTGCCTCCTTTGCCTCTTTTTTTGCTTCCTTGATTTCTTTGGCTTCCTTTGCCTTGGTCTCTTTCGCTTGTTCTATCGCCATTTCTGTTTAACTCCTATTACTCATAGCGCCTGATGGTAGCTGAAACTACGCCGTTTCGTTTAACCCAAAAAGCTGGGACAGCCATCCAAGCAATTTAATATTCTTTATTTTTTGGTTTTACCTTTTTACTTTTGACTTTTGCTTACGCCGCCTCTTTTTCACACCTTTCTATAAGCGTTTTCAAACAGCCGGCTATAATACCCGCAGGCCCGGCCACCACCGAAGCCAATCGTCTCGCAGGAGACTGCGCAAGCGCAGAAACCTGACACTGTAATTCCAACCGCGTCGGCATCTTCGAAAGCGCCTCTGCCGCAGCAGAGTCTAAAACCGAACCCTCCAGAAAAGCCCCTTTAATCTCAATGGCCTCAATCTTCTTGCTCCAACGGCTCATCTCCCTTGCAACCTCAACGATGCTCTCGCCGCCGTAAGCAACTGTACAGGTCCCGCTGAACAAATCAGTCGCCGCCCCCATCTCTCTGTTGCGAAGCGCCATTCTAAAGAGCGAATTCCTCACAACCATCAATTTAACGCCCTTTTCCTTCAGCCCCCCCCGCATCAGATTATTATCAACCCCGCCCACGCCTCTCGTGCTTACAACCAGAAAATCCCTGATATTCTCATCGGATATCTTCTTCTCCAACTCCCACTGCAGTAATTCTTTTACGTACTTACTCATCTTATTACCTGTTAGTGTTTAGTAGCTCACTAATTTTCTCTCTTCGTGTTTAACATCTTAACTTCAGTTCTATGGCTCCATTGTGTTACCTGCCGGATGTTGTCTCTAAATACTAACGCTCACGCTTGGACTCATTGTAGCGGAAATACATATCTTCTTTATATATGTGCCCTTTGCCGCTGCCGGCTTTATCTTCTTTATATGCGAGACAAAGGCCTCAATATTTTCAATCAGCTTCTCAACCGCAAAGCTTTGCTTGCCGACCACCACGTGAATATTACCGCCGGCATCGTTTCTAAACTCCACTTTTCCCGCCGAAAATTCCGCCACCGCCTTCACTACATCTGTCGTTACCGTCCCGTTTTTAGGTGATGGCATCTTTCCCTGTGGTCCCAGAACCCTGCCGAGTCTGCCTACCTTGCCCATCACTTTCGGCGATGCAATCGCCACATCAAAATCCATCCAGCCGGCCGAGACCTTTTTGATAAGCTCATCACAGCCGGCCTCGATTGCTCCTGCCTGCCTGGCTGCCTCTATATCCGAATCCTCACAAAATGCCACAACTCGTCTTTGCCTGCCTATACCATAAGGCAATGATATTGAGCCGCGAACCAACTGGTCGGCCTGCTTCGGGTCAATACCAAGATTCAGAACACATTCTACACTCTGGTCGAACTTTACTGAGTCAAACGATTTGACCTTTTCGACCGCCTCGGCCAGGCTCACCGCCTCTTTGCTCAGCTTCGACAATTCCTTTTTATATCTCTTGCTCCTGTAACCCATATAAACTCCAAACCTTCGCGAATAACGCCTCTTTCGAGCCGTTAACTTCGCTGCCACTATTTTCCCACCCAACTGCCGTGGTCGGCACTATATTAAATCTTTCTTTCAGCCCTCTATTTCAACGCCCATACTTCGGGCGGTTCCTGCTATAATCTTCTCAGCCTGTTGCAAATCGTATGCGTTCAAATCTTTAAACTTCCTCTCTGCAATTTTCCTCACCTGCTTGCGAGTAACTTTACCGACCTTTTCTTTATTGGGTATCCCACTGCCCTTGGCAATTTCCGCCGCCTGTTTTAGCAAAACCGACGCAGGAGGACTCTTGACCTCAAAAGAAAAACTCTTGTCCTTATACATCGTTATAACAACCGGAACTATAACCCCGTTAAGGTCTTTTGTTCGTTCGTTAAACTGAGAAACAAACTGGCCGATATTAACTCCATGCTGACCCAGCGCCGGACCTATCGGCGGCGCAGGGGTCGCCTGACCACCCGGCGCCTGCAATTTAATTCTCACTACTTCTTCTTTCGCCACTATTCACCTCAATCCTGCATCGCTTCTGACATCACTCAACACACACCCAGAAAAGACAATGCAAAATCACAACTTTTCTATCTGCCAATACTCTATATCCAGCGGCGTACTCCTGCCGAATATCGTAACTATCACTTTAACTATCCCCCGCTCAGGGTCTATCGAATCAACTGTACCTTCAAAATTCTCAAATGCACCTTCCCGAATTTTTATCTGGTCGTCCTTTTTAAACTCAACTTTGATGCTTGGTACCTCTCCAGGCTTTTCCACTTCCAGAAGCATCTTCGCCACGTCCGTATCGCGCATCGGCGTGGGAACTCCTTCAGTGCTGATAAAATCTCCAACGCCGGATGTCTCCTTAATCATAAACCAGGCCTTCTCCTGCACACGCCCGTCTTCGGTCGGCTCCATCTCCATAAAAACATAACCAGGATACAGCTTACGAGTATGGACGGTCTGTTTGCTGCCGCGGATTCGTTTAACCTGCTCAACCGGAACCTCTATTCTGCCGATTATATCGCCTAAACCTCCCATCTGCACCTTCTGCAAAAGAGCTTCCTTAACGAGCATCTCCTTATTTGACTGGACTCGTAAAACGTACCAACGCATATTAATGCCTGTAATATAAATAACTCAGCTATTACTGCCGGCGCCGCCAAAAGGCAGGACAATTACCAAAATCCCATTAACTTTATCACGACTCGCCGAAATCAGGTCACTCTTATAAATACGCAATTCAATTACTTAATGTTTTGTCCGTAAACCCGGCTTCCCGATTATGCCAAAAACTCCTTCTAAAGTTAGCTCTCAAGCCTCCTGCCGAAAAAATTACTGCAAAAGCCGCCGGAAAACCATGTTGAACACTAAATCAGTAACACCCAGCAGAAATGCCGTAATAATCACAACCCAAATAACAATAAAGGTCGAAACCGCCACTTCTTTTCTGCTTGACCAGCTGACCTTTTTCATCTCGCCCTCAGCAGCTATCATAAAATCTGCAATAGTAGTTCTATTTACCAGCCAAAAAACCAAAAGTGTCAGCCCGACAAACAAACCAGCCGGAACCATCGTCTCAAACCACAATCCCAGGTCGGCACCCTCCAGTTTCACATAAAGCCGCCAACAACCCAGCCCTGCGATTAACACAATGCCAAACGCACTAAACAATCTCGTATTTTTACCCTGACCACGCTTATAAATATCAAATACCATATCTCATCGGCTTCCCGTCTTTGGGTTCCTCTTCAGCAACTATCCGCTATTAAACTAACCCCGGCAACTCGGCAGCCACCGACATCTTCAAAAACAGGCCAGGGAGGAATCGAACCCCCAACCTTCGGTTTTGGAGACCGATGCTCTGCCAATTGAGCTACTGGCCTGTTATAGCAACAGCTGCCAATCTCTTTTTTTCCCTTTCCAACCCTGATTTTACTTACGCCGTATCTTATGAACTGTATGATGACGCTCGTTCTTACAAAACTTCTTAAGCTCTATTTTAGGCGTACCTTCTGCAAAACTAACATTTGTCCGATAATTCCTCTGGCCGCACTCTTTACACTCAAGCCAGACATATTCTCGTTTACTCTTCTTTTTAGCCATAAACTTTTCTCCCCGCCGAGCAGGACCGAACAATGAAAAAACACTACCAACACCTGCCAAGGGGTTCCACAAACACATTACTTCGTGTTTGGGGGTCCCTGCCCACCTCAAAATGCGGACACCTTCGCATTGAAATCTGCGCAGTTCAATAATGATTAAGACTCGGCTATTCGATAACCTTAGTTACAACACCGGCGCCAACCGTCCGGCCGCCCTCGCGAATAGCGAATCGAAGACCATCTTCCATAGCAATCGGGGCGATTATTTCCACCTCCATAGTTATGTTATCACCCGGCATACACATCTCCGCCGACTTGCCATCACGCCCTTTCAACGCCAGCACGGCTCCGGTAACATCTGTAGTCCTGAAATAAAACTGAGGCTTGTAATTCGGGAAGAAAGGCGTATGACGACCGCCTTCTTCTTTCGTCAAAACATAAACTTCAGCATCAAACTTCGTATGAGGCGTAATGCTGCCGGGGGCAGCTATAACCTGGCCTCGTTCCAGCTCCTTCTTTTCCACTCCACGTAAAAGAACGCCGATGTTATCACCGGCCTGGCCCTCTGCCAGCGTCTTATTAAACATCTCCACGCCGGTACAGACCGTCTTGTTAATCTCATTGGCAAGACCGACTACCTCAACCTCATCACCAACATGGATTTTACCGCGTTCTACCCTGCCGGTACCTACCGTACCCCGCCCCTTAATGCTGAAAACATCCTCGACAGGCATAAGAAAAGGCTTATCAACCTCTCGCTCGGGTACAGGGATATAATCATCAACTGCCACCATAAGCTCATCAACACACTTGCAGGCCTGGTCATCTTTACCCTCACTCTCCATAGCTGCCAAAGCAGACCCCCTGATAATAGGAATCTCATCCCCCGGAAATTCGTACTTGCTCAGAAGTTCCCTTACCTCCAACTCGACCAAATCAA
>CAZMCN010000057.1:0-12922 GCA_964564845.1 uncultured Pirellulales bacterium
TCATGATAGAGAAATTATCGATACCCTGGGCTGCGGCTTCTTTGACCACGACGGCGGTGGCCGGTGCCGTGGTTTCAAAACCGACTGCAATGAAAACAACATTTTTTTGTGGATTGTCTTTGGCCAACTGCAGGGCATCTTCGCTGCTTAGAACAATCCTGACATTGTCATTCGGTTGTTTTGTTTCAAGAGAGCCGTTTTTGCCCGGCACGCGCATCATATCGCCGTAAGTAGCAATTAAACAATCGCTGCGCCGGGCCAATTTCAAAACGACATCGATATATCCCTGGTCGGTAACACAGACGGGGCAGCCCGGGCCGGATAAAAGTTTTATCCCTTCGGGTAAAATCGACCTTATACCGCTGCGAAAAATTGCAACGGTATGGGTTCCGCAAACCTCCATTATATTTATTTGCCGGCCCAGCGTTTGGCAGGCCTGAGCCATAAGAGTTTTCTTTTTGTCAATTCTATCGAGCATAAAGATTCGAATTTATCCTGAAATCCTGTTTTGTGTCTGGCTAAATTCGTTGATTTCTTCGATAAGCTTCCAGGTCTTTTTAGCTTCCTCTTCATCAACGAGGGAGATGGCAAAGCCGGCGTGTATGAGTACGAGGTTACCCAATTTTGCTTCGGCCAATAATGTAGTTTTTGCCCTGAAGCGGTTGCCCATTGCATCAACAACTGCATTGTCGCCCTGGATTTCTACTATTCTTGCCGGTATTGCCAAACACATAATTCGTTTCCCGTAGTTCGTATATTGCCTTATTTCTTCGACTTCATAAGAGCAGCGGCAACAGCCGCCTGACCGAGGGATATTCCACCGTCGTTAGAAGGGACATCCCTGTGCGATAATACCTTAAAATCATTTTTCTTCAAGAGGTTAATTAAACGATTTGTCAGGTATCGATTGCAAAATACGCCGCCGCTAAGTGCGACTGTATTTAATTTTTCTGTTTCTTTCGCTGCTTTTGCCATTTCCAGCAGGGCCTGAGCGAGGCAATTATGAAACTTTGCCGATATAAGGCCGGCGGGTTTGTCTTTCCGAATATCGTCGATTATCTGTTTCAGCATTTTAGACAAATCAAGCTGTAACGGCTCATCGGCGTTTCTGATAAGTTCAAAGTCATAATGCTGCTCGACGCCGTCGGCGATAATTGCCTCAAGAGCCATCGGCAGCTGTGCTTCGAAATGATTGTAGCAGCCAAGTGAAAGCATAGCGGCAACGGCATCAAAGACCCTGCCCAGACTCGATGTCTCAATAGTGTTGAGCTGTTTTTCGAGCTGTTCTAAAATAACATTTTGCTTATTTATGTCCGGCTCGACCGGCTGGAGGAGCCAATTGAAGTTTTTCAATTCAAAATTGTCTCCGTAGGTTTTCTTTAAGAGTCCCAGCAGCGGTCTTATGGCCTCTTTCGTCGCTATATCGGCGCCGGCAAGCAGGTAATAGGCCAAATGGCCGAAACGCTGGAAACCCTCCAGCGAGGCGAGCAAACACTCACAGCCCCAGATTTTTGCATCTGTACCGTAACCGGTGCCATCGGCAGCGAGGCTGATAACAGGGCCGGCAAGGCCGTGTTCAGCTAAAACAGAGGCAATGTGCGCCCAATGGTGCTGAACGCGAATGACCTTTAGGTTCTCGGCGTTAGATTTTGATATGGCAAACTGTGCCGACAGATAACCCGGGTGAAGGTCGCAGACAACAACTTTGGGCTCAACTTCAAAGAGCTTACGTAAATGTTCGACCGAGTCGATGTAATGATGATAATTTCTCGCATCTTCAAGGTCGCCTATGTGTTCACTGCAGATAAGCTGATTCTGCTTTGTGAAACAAAAGGTATTTTTCAAATCGGCGCCTGCGGCAAATACGTTCTGTGGGCAATTTTGCTTGATAAAAATGGGAGTGGGGACATACCCCCGCCCCCGGCGCAGGAGAACCGGCTCATCGCCGATAAAATGAACGATTGAGTCATCAACGCTGCGGTAAATTTCTCTATCGTGCATTAAGAAGGCATCGGCGACAGAGGCCAGCTGCTGAATCGCTTCATCGTTTTTGCAAATCAACGGCTCATCGCAGATGTTTCCGCTGGTCATTACAAGGACGTCTATATTCTGTGCAAGGAGCAAATAATGCAGAGGAGCATAGCAGAGCATAAAGCCAAAAGTGTTGACGCCTCGGGCAACGGCAGGCGCAATTGATGAGCTTTGCTTTTTAGGCAATAGAACAATCGGGCTTTGGGGGCTTTTCAATACCTTCTCAGCAGTCTCACTTACAAGGGCATATTTTTTAATTTTTTCAATCGAATCGGCCATCATAGCAAAAGGTTTGGCGTCTCTTTTTTTTCGGCGGCGCAATCTTTCAACCGCCTGGTTATTAAGGGCATCAACGGCCAGGTGGAATCCGCCGATACCTTTTATGGCGACGATTTTTCCTTCCAAAAGCAAGTGTGCCGTTTGTGCAATAGTGCTGTCGGATTCTGCCTGTATTGTTTTTCCTTTGATGTTTGTGAGCCATATTTTTGGACCGCATACGGCGCAGGCAACTGGCTGGGCGTGGAAGCGTCTGTCATTTACATCGTTGTATTGAGCGGCACATTTGGCACACATTTTAAAGGCCGACATTGTGGTATTGGGCCTGTCGTACGGGATGCTTTTGATTAATGAATATCTTGGGCCGCAGTTGGTGCAGTTTATAAAGGGATAGCGGTATCGAAAGTCGTTTTTATCGTCCATTTCGGTGAGGCAATCGGGGCAGGCGGCCATATCAGCCGTTACCTGTGAGAGAGGCTGACCCCTGGCATCGCTTGCTTTAATGGTGAATTCGTTTTCAGCCTCGACGAGGGCTATATCAAGGGCTTTGCAGGATTTTATTTGCGCCAGTGGTGGTTTGTCTGCGTTCTGGAGGCGTGCCAAAAACTCAGTAATTTTTTTCTCTTTGCCCTGCAATTCAATCGTTACGCCTCTTGTTTCGTTAAAGACGAAGCCTGAAAGCCCCAATGCGCGAGCCAGACGGTATACGGCGGGACGAAACCCGACCCCCTGTACACGCCCTGTAATGAATATCCTTTGTCTTTTAATCAAAACACTTCTCATTTTTGCGCTAATGAGCATATTAGTGAAATCTGAATAAACGTCCAGGCACTATATATTCCCTTCGGATAAGCGAATGTTCAAACATTTTTTAGCTTTGAACGCTTTTTGAAGGTGGGGGGAAAATGCCGGCAAGTGTATCCACAAGCCATTGAACCGCCTTTGTTACCTTTGGAGACAGGGGCTGTCCGAGGCTGATTTGTGCAGGCTGAATTCCAATAAAACAGACATCAACCTCTATCTGCTTTTTAATCATATCAACAAAAAGATGGGGCGAAAGCGCGTGTGTAGAGAAGGCAAGTGAGTTTAACTGCTGCGGCTTGAAAATCTTTATCGTTCCAGCCGGCGCTGCAAAATCAATGGCGTCAATAATAACGAGATTTTTTGGGTTTTTTTTTATGATGGTCTGAATATAATTTTCCGGTACAGTTGCAGCATCTATTACTTCGGTGCAAATTTTGCTTTGAAGCTGCCGGCAAATCAAGGGGCCTGCCCCATCGTCACCTTTTAAGATTTGCCCCACCCCAACAATAACCGTCTTGGAGCCTCGCAGCTTATCTAACTGCTCAAAAATCTGGTGATTAACAGCCATTACGTTTTTTACAGCCGTATATTCAGCTCGCACTTACACTTCGGACAGAGGATTCGCATAAAATCACTCGGCTGGGCGTCTCTGTCAGGCTGTTTCGGCTGCGGCTCTGACGGCTTTACAGCCAGTTCGCCACTTTTGGCAATCAGCAGCGAAGGATTGGCGTAGGCCAATGGGCCGAGTTTTTCGTAAAGCCAGATTAGATGCTTTTTAGTTCCAATATTAGCGCCGCATTTTTCACACATTTGAAGTTCAAAGTCGTGGGTTTCAACTGTATCTTCCCTGTTGAGGGTAGCTAAATCCCATTCGTTTGATAGTCTTATTCCGGTATCAGTGGTGCAGTTGTCCCGGCAGTTAGCGCAAAAGACGCAGGCATCATAACGGCATGTTATTCTTCTAATTGGTATATCGGCCTCGGTATCTTCCATTTGGGTCAGCGCATCAGTCGGACAGACGTTGACACAGGCACCACAGCCGATACAGGTATCAAGGTCAAATTCTGGTTTGCCTCTGTATTTTTCCGGTACGACGCAGGGCTTAGCGGGGAAGCGGGTAGTGAATCGACGCCCGAACAGCGTCGAAGAGACAGCAATAACGGCTTCTTTCAATTCTCTTAACTTCGGTTTTGGTATGCGCAATTTCAAAACTCCCGTAATCAACTAATTTTTGATTATGTCATTTAAGCTTTTTTATCGACCTGTTCTGCGTATTTGTCAACGACGCTGCCTTCCCACAATTTCACTCCGGAGGCATAAGAGCCCTTTGCGATTGCGTGTGCGGCTGTAGGTGAAGTTATCAGTATAAAGACAGCACAGATAATCGCTTTTGCGCCTATGGGCCCCGAAGCACTGACAAGGGCCACACCAACCAGCAGCAGGATAGTGCCGAGAGTTACGCACTTGGTCGAGGCCTGCAGACGGTTGTACACATCGGGGAAGCGAACCAGCCCTATACAACCAAATATATCAAACAGGATTCCTACGATTATTAATATGTATCCAATAATATCACTCATCGAAACTTCTGCCCTCCAGAAATTTTGCCAATGCGATAGTTCCAATAAAGCTCAAAAGCGCCCAGGCGAGAGCGACATTGAGATAAAAATCCTTTCCGGTCGCCAGCCCAAGGATGGCACAGAATCCCACTGTGACGATACCCAAAATATCAATAGCCACGGTTCTGTCGGGGGCGCTGGGGCCGCGACCTATTCGGTACAGGCACAAAAAACAGCACACAAATAAGCCAATAAAAAATGACATTTCCAATGGTGTTACCATAACTACCTCTTTCCATTTATTCGAAAATTCTCTCCAAAAACCACTCAAACCTTTTGGCGATAAATTTAGTTGCCTGCTCGACATCGTCAGACTTTACGTTAATCCAGTGAATATACAAAAAACCATCGTCGGTCAAATCCACGGTCAAAGTGCCGGGTGTCAGTGTAATGGAATTCGCCAGAGCGGTGATACCGGAATCTGTTTTGAGTTTTGTTTTTATTTTTACTATGCCGGGCTTAATCGGCATTTTTGGGTGCAGGGCGCGATAAACAACGTCAAAATTAGCTTTTACCATATAATAGAAAAATACCGGCACATAAAGCAAAAGCCAGAACATACGAATCGGCGAAATAAAAACTTTATGCTCCTTAGGCATTATTTCGTGAAACAGTACCGCAACGATGATAGCAGCTATTACCCCTGCAATCAGTATCTGGGTATCAACAGACCAGGTCAGTAACAGCCAAACAACCAATGCCACAACAAAATAAATCAGTCGTCTCATATCCTTACCACCCTATGTTTATCACATATTGATTATCTTAGCAGAGTATTCAACTCCGTCAGTTAACACTTTTACAGCAGGGTCAAGAATACTCTGCTTTAAGCTCGGCACTATCACCAGCAGTCCCATAAGCACACATAAGCAAGCCAGGAATATCATAGCAACGAGCATAGAGTTTTTGTTTTCTTTGACATACCGAAGATTCTCAGGTAATTCGCCCAAGAAGACATATCGTTGAACTTTAAGGAACGAAATTAAGGTAACCAAGCTTACCAGGACAGTAACAGCGGCTATCCCCCAAAAACCTGCCTGAACTGCTGCTACCACAAGGATTAGCTTACTCCAAAATCCATTGAAAGGCGGGACACCGGCAATAGAGGCTGATGCAACGGTACAAGTTGCGCGTGTTATGGGCATCCTGTCGGCAAGGCCTCCCAATTCTTTTAAATATCTCGTCCCTGTTGCCATTTGGACGGAACCGCTTGTCAAAAAAAGCAAAGATTTAAACACGGCGTGATTAACAAGGTGAAACAAGCCACCGAGAATTGCCAGCGAAGCCCAGGTAGTATTTCCACCTCTGGCTAAAATAAGAGCTCCTAAGCCGATTCCAAGCACGACGTAGCCCATTTGCGAAATGCTGTGATATGCCAGAAGACGTTTAAAATCCCATTGACCAACAGCTAAAAACACTCCGACTATCATACTCAGAATGCCGAGAACGATTAAAACCCAGCTTATCGGAACGGAAATGCCAAACACATTGAAAACCACACGAGCAAGGGCATAGACACCAAGGGCTTTTATTAGTACGCCGGACAGCATTGCGGAAATCGGAGCAGGAGCCGATGGATGGGCGTCCGGCAGCCAGGCGTGGAACGGCACTAAAGCAGCTTTCAGGCCAAAGCCGACAATAAACAAACACAGAGCAAAGCCAAGGCCGGCATTTAGGCCCGAACCTTGAATGGCTTTTGAGATGTAGGCCATATTGAGCGAACCGGTGTTACCATAAACAAGAGCAATCCCAAAAAGAATGAACATAGAAGCCACACTGCCAAGGACCATATATTTGAAAGAAGCCTCAAGCTCCTCGTGCTCACAGCCAAAGCCCACCAGCGCATAAGATGCGATTGAGGCAATTTCCAAAAATACAAATAGATTAAAGATATCTCCCGACAGCACCACGCCGTTCATACCGGCGACCATAAGCAAAAATAAACACAGGTACTTTGACTTGGCAGTGTACTGTTCCATATATCTGGTGCTAAACAGCATCGCAGCGGTGCTGACGGTACTGACAGCCAAAAGCAAAAGACAGCTCAAACCATCAAGGACAAGATTAATTCCCAGAGGGATGGACCACTTGCCTATTTCATAGACTCTGGATTGGCCGATGGAAACAACTGCCAACACCAGCAGCGAAATAGTTGCCAGGTTAGCCAGAAGTGTTGCAACAGATTTGCCTTTTTTACCGAAAATCGGCAGCAGAAAAGCAGTTACCAGAGGGATAGCGACAAAAACAGGGAGCGGGACACTCATCCTTTTAACCTCCTTATCTTGGTGATGTCGAAGGTGCCGTATTTTTCATAAGTTCTGACACAAATTGAAATAATAAGCGCCAACGACCCCAAACTAATAACGATTGCAGTAAGTACAAGGGCCTGAGGCAGCGGGTCAACAGAGGTACTGATGAAGCTGGCAGTAATCTGCCCTGTTCCCGGTTCGAGGCAGGTTTTGTCAATGATTGGTGCTGCGCCGCCTGTCCGGTAGCCAAGCATAATCAGGAAGAGATTGACGGCATATTCCATCACAAGGATGCCGATAACAATCTTAACCATATTCTTTTTGACAAGAACACAGTAAAGACCGATTACGAACAATAAAAAGCATAACGCATACGGCATAGGTTCTTACTCCTTTTGATTATCTGAAACATCAAACTTAAAGGTCGAAAAGGTAAAAATGACAAGAAAGATTGCAGCAGCTACTATTACACCGACAGCAAGCTCAGCGAGCATTATAATCCCGGCGTTTATAAAGTGTAAGTTAGAACTTTCCCCTGCCAGCCATTCTTGGCCAATAAAATTCCAGAAGAAACCATCCGGGCCGTAAAAAAATCCTGCGACGGCAATTGCCGCAAAAGCCAATGTTCCGGCACAGGCAAGCTTCAAGGCCAGAGAGGGTGAGAGGTTTTGTTTCACAAATTCACCGCCGAAAGCAAGCATAAGCAAAACGTATGCTGAAGCTATCATCACACCGCCGGCAAAACCACCGCCTGGAGTTAAATGACCAAAAAGCACAATATAGATGCCGAACAGAAAGATAAGCACTTTGGCCCAACTGCCGATGGTTTTTACTATGATTGTCATACCTTTCACCCCGTTAGAAATTTTCTCTTTTTGCGCTACATTAGAATTTCTCTGCTTTTGTTCCATATTATCACCTCTTATCGCTGCACTATTACCTCATAGCATTTCTAACGGCGTTCATTCGTTTATCTCCTCCCCAAGTCTTCTACTGTCTTTTCTCAATATAACAGTAGCCCCTATGATAGAAGTAAACAGTACGGTTGCTTCTCCGAGTGTATCATAGGCACGGAAATCCAGAATTACGGCAGAAACAAGATTGGCAGCACCGGTCTTCTGCATACCTTCTGCGATATAGGTCTGAGCGGCAGGGGCAGGCAAATCGCAGTTCTGAGCAGCGGCAACAAAAGCAGGAGTTCCGAAATCAGGCAAAGTCCTAAGGACTGTTTGGCCGGCCAGGAAAATCGCAAAGAGAATCACTACAGAAACAACCACTCCGAAAAATTCTCTATCACCAGAAATAAATGTCAGGTCACGTGAAATAGTTGCTCGAATCAGTATGATTAATCCTAAAACTTCGACAACAATCTGAGTTATTGCGATATCTGGCGCCTGCATAAAAAGAAACATCAAAGAACCGCTGAAACCGATGGCGCCGACACAAATGACAGAGCTTAAGAGGTCATTTGTTTCCACCGCGATAACAGCAGCTATCAATATAAACAGCAGTAAGATGTAAAATATAGCCATATCCACCTCACTTTTCTGCCACAAAGTCACCAAGACACTAAAATTTAGCTGTCATTCCTGCGGAAGCGACGCCGTAAGGTGTCCTTCGGAGAATCCAGTCTATTTTTCGTTCCTCGCTTTCGCTGGAACAAGTTTAATTTCTTTGTGCCCTTGTGTCTTCGTGGCTAATTTTTTCCTTACCAAATTCTGCAAACTATAAATAAAATTACCAGTAAACCCAAAATCACCCAAGTCAAATATATTGACAAAATCCCGGAATGCAGCCATCTGAGAAATTCTGTCAGGGCCAAGCCGAACCTGCCACTCTGGTCGTACGGGTCGAAGTAGCCTTTTGCCTGGCCGGTATAAAGCCCTTTTAACCCGCCCATAGACGAAACCGTTTTGTAGAAATGCGTTCCGGGTATCCTCATTTGCTCATTAGTCTGTACTTCGCCGCAGGTCCAGGTAGGAACGGTCCTTATCTTTGTTGTCAGGAAACCAGCCAGTAAAATAAGCAGGCCAAGAACAACACCGATTATAATCAGGATTGTGGCCAGGCCGGATGCCCAGGTACCAAAAATTGCAGTGCCGGGTTCTATACCGAGGGCGGGATAAATGAACATCTTTAGCGGTACGTGACAAAAGATTCCGAAAAATACACACAGAAAGGCAAGAACAATCATCGGAATAGTTTGCAAAGGCGAAACTTCTTTTACATCTCTCAACTCATCCGGCAGGCGGGAAAGGAACAGTGAGTGTATAAGTTTTACGAACGAAGCCAGGGTAAGCGCACTTCCAAACAAAGCGGCAACCAGCCAGACAGGCCACAGACCCGCCGCCCAGCCGCTCTGCGTGTTACCCATCTCAATTACACCTTGATAAACCATCCATTTCGACACAAATCCGTTTAACGGCGGTATCCCCGAAATACTCAAAGCGGCAATGAGGCAAGCAGTGAAAGTAATCGGCATCTTTTTGCCTAATCCGCCGAGTCTATCCAGCTCAGCCGTCCCTGCAGCATCCTCGACCGCGCCGCCGCACAGGAACAGGCAGCACTTGTATATCGCATGGTTGAGCATATGAAAGACCCCCCCGGCAATACCCACCGGCGTCCCCGTTGCTATACCAAGAACCATATAACCGACCTGGCTGATGGCGTGATAAGACAGCAGCTTCTTGAGATTATGCTGAACCATCGCTATCATCACCGCAATAAGGATTGTGGCTGCACCTATAACCGCAAGGACAACGCTCAAAGCCACCGATGTCATCACAAACAGCTCCCGAACGATTATTACCAACAGATAAATCCCAAGAAGTTTATCAATCGCAGCAGGCAGCAGCGCCATCACAGAGGACGGAGCATATTCACCGCTGGCCGGAAGCCACGTATGCAAAGGCAATGCCCCCGCTTTGGTAACCGCTGCCGTCATCAGCAGAACGAAAGCGACAATTGCAAACGCCGAAGTCGTCTCTACGCTGATGTCCGACATCACAAATGTCCCCGACTGTAACCATACCATTAATATACCAAGCAGAAGAGCGGCATCAGACGCCCCTATCATTGCGAAACTTTTGGTGGCTGCAAAATTGGAGTTTCGCCCGCCTGTGGTTATCAGTAGATAGAGCGAAGCGGTAACGATTTCCCAGAATATAAGCAAAAACAGTAAATGATTACAAAGCAATATCCCTGCTGAACCGCCTATTGTAAGCAGAATAGAGCCATAATAAATATTCGTCGCTGGTCGCTTGCCGCTTGCCGCTTGTGATTTGAGTGAGTATAAAGTTATCAACAGGCCGAAACCCATAGCGAATATCAGTATAAACGCCCCCAGCGGCCCGGCACTCAATAGCAAATCCAGCTTCAGCTCGCCTATTTCAAGAATAGACCAACTGTAGGCCGATTGACCGAGAGCAAATATCCGAATAGCCAACACAAATACAGCAGCAGAAATAAGCAGTGTTAATCCCTTGAACAGCGATGTCAGCTTGCTCGGCAGGAACAATAAAACGAAACCCGCAATTAAGGGCAAAAAGACTGGGACAAGCAGTGTTTTATCCAATTTCTAAATCCTCCATCTTCAGTTCCGGCACGCCGAGTTCTTTCCTTATTGCTGCTGTTTTTTCACGGCTCAATTTCAGCAGTGCGTTGTAGTCGTGCGTAACCTTATTATGCCGGTCAACAACCGCCAGTCTCTCGGTGCAGCTATAACACGGGTCAACCGCTGCAAGTGTAATAGTAACGTCTGCAATATGCTGGCCGATGCATGAGGCCTTGAATGAAGGCACGTTGACGAAACTCGGTGCCCTGACCTTGTGCCGAATCGGACGGTTTCCGCCGTCACTTCGGACATAGTGGAAGGTCTCGCCTCGCGGCGCTTCTGCGTGCCCGACAGCCTCGCCCGGCGGGATTTGCTTAACCTCAACTGTAATAGGGCCGTCAGGGAGTTTGTTGACTGCCTCTTTTGTCATCTTTATGGCTTCAAGGGTTTCGAGGAGACGGACAACGGCCTTTGCGAAAACGTCACCTTCAGGCTGGGAAATTACATTCCAGTCCAGTGCACCGTAAGCAGCGTATGGGTCGTCAGCCCTTACGTCGATAGCGACCCCGCTGCCGCGGGCAGTCGGGCCGGTTACGGCGTATTTTACAGCGTTCTCCTTGCTTAATATACCAACACCTTTCAGCCGGGCATGCAAAATTGGGTCATCAAGCACCGCTTTGGTCAGCATCTCGGTTTTCTTTTCAATCTTGTCCAGCTCTTTTAGCATCCTGGGTTTGAGCTCGTTGGGAATGTCCTCACGGCAGCCGCCGACCTTGACATTACCGTAGTTGTTCCTGTTGCCGGTGATTTCTTCGAGCAGGTCAAGCACCGGCTCGCGATATTTCCACGCCCACATAAAGACGGTATCGTATCCGATAAAGTGGCCTGCCAGACCCACCCACAAGAGGTGGCTGTGGATGCGTTCAAGCTCATTGATAATCACCCGGATGTATTGAGCACGGTCAGGAGCTGTTACGCCGGCAAGTTCTTCGACGGCATTGACATAAGCAAGCGGATGGGAAGCGGAGCAGATGCCGCATATTCGCGAGACCAAAAACGGCACCTGGTCGAACTGAAGCGATTCGCTGATTTTTTCTATTCCACGATGATTGTAGGATATCCTCATATCGATATCCGTTACAATTTCGCCGTCGAGCGTAAGCTGGAAAAATTCCATCTCCTCCTGCAGCGGATGGAACGGACCAACCGGAAGAACAGGTCGGGCCAGCGGCACGGTCCGACAGGCGGATGATTGCGTTTGAACCATTGGCGGCTTCGACGGCTCGCCGTCCGGACGAATTACCGGCTTGACCGCGTCTTTCCTCAACGGATAAACGCCTTCAGGCCAATCATCCGACAAAATCAATCTCCTCATATCGGGATGGTTCTTAAAGTCGATTCCCAGTATGTCGTGTATCTCTCTTTCTATCCACTCGGCGCCGGGTAAAAACGGCGCAATAGACTCAATCGCAGGGCTTTCTCTGTCGCGAATAATTGCCTTCAGGGTAACAATACAGCTCGTCTGGTCATAAGAGTAATGATAGAGAACCTCGAAACAGTTATCGCTATCAACCCCCGTAGCAATCACAAACCGCAAAGGCACTTCTTCAAACAGAAACTTATTGACGGCGTAACTGTTCTCGGCCTCGCAGGTAAGGTATATTCTATTATCAAACGGCTGCTCAAATGCTGTGAGCTTGTCTTTTATTTCCGATATTTTGTTATTTAGTTCTTTCTGGTTCATATTCTGTTTCTCGTATTGGCGCACTATAAAACCGCCAGCGTCTTAACCACTCCTGAAATTATGGCTTCCGGCTTTGGCGGACAGCCCGGCACATAGGCGATAATAGCGTTTGGGTCAATTTCCTTGATTATTTTATCTACGGGGCCTACCATATGATAACCGGTGGTGAAAATTCCCTTGTCACAGCCACAGGCGCCAATTGCAAAGACAACGCAGGGTTTGGGGGTTTGACGATATACTTCTCTCAGCCTTGGAGCCGCCTGAGCGGTAACACCACCGGTTACCAACAGGGCGTCAGCGTGCCGCGGCGAGCCTACCAGTTTCATGCCAAACCTTTCGATATCGAATTTTGGAGTCAGACAATTTACGATTTCGATATCGCAATTGTTGCACGCACCGGTATTAACGTGAAATACCCACGGCGACTTTTTTAATGCCCATATTTTCCAGCTCATATTTCGTGTCTCAAATTTTATATTTTGTTTTTCGTCTTGCTTCTAAAGCCAACTGATACCGCAATTATTTCCTATCATCGCTAAAATAACAGCAGCAACCAGACCAATGCCGCAATAAACCCAGAAGAACTTCATTGCCTGGTCAATCCGCACGCGCGGGTTTGTATTCTTTATCAAAATAATCAGAACAA